>NZ_JBIUTD010000027.1:0-112922 GCF_044741705.1 Kitasatospora sp. NPDC088134
GCGACCCCCGCAACTACCTTGCCTTCCTCGGCCTCGCCGCCACCCTCTGCTGCTACAAACGCCTGACCCGCCTCACCACATAGGACACGGTCTTAGTCCCACAGCTCCGGGACCGGGCCTGGCCGGCCGACGACCGTGGCCGGCGGGCCCAGGTGCTGCGCGTTCTCACGCGGTGACCGTGTCCGGTTCCCGATCGAGATGGACGACGGCCAGGCAGGTCGCCATCGCGCTCATCCGTCCGATGCGTTTGATCACATGATCCGGGAACCGGGTGCTGCTCTGGCCTGCGGGCTGCTGTAGTCGTCGCTCACGCCGCTGGCGTTCCCCTCGTGTCCGGCGGTGCCGGTCCGGTCCCGTCGGCCCGGCCGGTGGGACCGTCGCCGTCCACGGCGGCCGACCGGGCAGTGGCATGGACCTGTGCCGGCCCTGGAGCGGCCGGGCTTCCGGTACCGGGGCGCGCCTGGTCCTGGGGTACGGTGCCGCCGGGCATCGCACCGCCTGTTCGGCGGGGGCCGGGTGGCTGCCAGGTGCGCTGGTGGGCGATCAGTTCGGCCTGGGAGGGCTGCCAGATCTGCGGCGTGGTGACGTGGTGGTCGTCGAGGATCCGGGCGACCTGGTCGTGGGTGCCACTGCCGTGCTCGATCAGCATGGCGGCCACCGCGGTGACTGCGCCTTGGAACGGCGGCTGGTCCAGCAGGCGCCGCACGTCCGCGCCGGCCCGGTCGCTGTCGACGAGCAGGCCGTGGTCCCGGATGTGCTCGATCACGGCCCAGTCGCCGGCGGCACCGAAGTAGGTGCGACAGCGGTCCAGTTCCGGATGGGTGTAGCCGTGCCGGTGCGCCCACTGCTGTTCCGCCAGGTGGCCCGCGATCATGGCTGCCCCCATCGACTGCGCCTCGCCCTCGGCCTTGAATCCCGCCCCGCCGCTGTCGGCCCAGCCGCCCTCCAATTCGGTGCGGCCACCGATCGACAGGTTGTCCAGGGTCAGGCCGAGTGCGACGCCGATCACTGCGTGCCCGGCCTCGTGCACGGCGATCATCGTGCTCCGGGCCGGCTCGGGAACCCGGCAGCAGCACCACACGTGCCCCGGGTCCGTTCCGAACGGTTCGCTGACGCCGTAGGTCACGGTGCGGTCCGGGTGCAGCCTCCGGTGGGCGGCGTCCAGGGCGATCGCGCTCATCACGGGCTCCGGGCCCAGCACGGTCACGTGTACGTCCAAGGGTTGTCGGTGGCCACGAGCGCGGTGTCCAGGACGACGACCAGGCCGTGGTGGTCGGAGGCACCCGCGGGGGTGTCGAGGAGCTGGTAGGAGACCACGGCCGGAGCCAGCGGGGAGGAGACCCACAGCTGGTCGATGCGGTCGTCGGTGCCGGTCCTGGCCAGGACCGACGCGTCCCCGGTCCGCTCGTGGACGAGGCGGGCAGCGTCGTGCAGTCCGTTCTGGCGCAGCTTCCACGCCACGCGCCGGTCCGCCTGCGGAGGCCCTGCCGTTTCCGGGTCGCCCAGGAGGGTGCGGGCACCGCGGTTGTAGGGCTTCTGGTTGCCGTACTCCGGCTCCGGCCACGACTCCGCCGGGCTGTAGTTCACATCCCCGCCGGCCATCGCGTAGGGGCCGTAGCGGTAGACGCGGCTGGCCACGTACTGCGCCTCGACGACGGCCTTGTCCGCGCCCCACGGGGTCAGGTGGACGGAGGCGACCGCCAGCGGGGCGGGCAGGCCGATGTCGAACGCCGCCACGCCGAAACCGTGGTGGGTCTCGCGGGCGTTGTCGTCGCACTTCCACGCGGTGCGGCGGCCCATCGTCTCGCGCCGGTACAGCAGGCCCGGCCCGCGGCCGCTGTCGCTCGGGGGCAGCAGGCCCTCCATGTCCAGGTCCTTCTCGGCCTGGCACAGCAGCTTCATGCCGTCGCGGTCCCACTGCTCCAGTTCCTGGGCGAGGACCAGGTCCGGCCGGTGGGCGGCGATGCGTTCGAGCAGCAGCGGCCATCGGTTCTCGCTGTTGCCGGCGCCGTCCAGGACGGCGCCGCGGCCGAGGTTCTGCACCATCACGGTCAGTTGCACGAGGCACTCCTGAGGGGGATCGTGGCAAGGGTGTTCCAGGACAGCTCCCACGCCCGGCGGCCGCCCGGGGCCGGGACCTGCCGGAACAGGACGTCGACGAGCTGCACGCCGGTGACGGTCATGGTCGCGTGGCCGGGGCGGACCCGGCGCAGCGCGGACTGCAGCCGGTCGGAGTCGCCGCTGTCGTAGGAGTAGCCCAGGCTCATGTGCACGGGCGGCACCAGGTGGTGCAGGTCGCTGGGGACGACGGCATCCACGGTCTCGCGGATCCGGTGGTGGAGTGCGTCGACGTCGGTGTCCGGGTGGATGTCCAGCAGCGCGCCGGCGCGGCCCGCCAGCGGCGAGCCCAGTGTCACGGTGAACGCGTCGGTGTGCGCCAGCCGGGCCTGCAGCGCGGCAGTCAGGCGGGCGCGGTCCGCGGCGCCGATCAGGTCGCTGTAGCGGGCGGAGACCATGTCCAGGGTCAGGTGCAGGAACTCGTCCGGGGCGGGGAGGATGGGGTGGCCGGCCATCGCCTCGCGGCACCCGGCGACCAGCGCGGCCAGGTCCCGGTCGACGCTCAAGTCCGGTACCGCGTACACGTGCAGGGCCCGCGCGCCCATGCCGGGTCCGAGCCGGTCGGCGCTCCACGGCCTGCCGCGGAAGACGGGGCGGAACTGCTCCACCGGCGCCTACCTCGCCCGCTGCCGGGCAGTGACGCCCCCCGCCGGGCAGGCGGCTGCCCGCACCTCCGCTGCACCGTGCACCCGGTCTCCCCTTCCCACCGCCTGCCTCAGCCCATCCCCGTTCCGGGCTCCGATCGGCCCGGTGATCACCCCACGCTAGAACTTTCCTACACCGCCCGTGAGGACTTTCGACCAATCACGCCCGATGATCGACGCGCCGCACTCGTGAACGGCCGGCTCCGGCTGCGGGGCAGCCGGTGTCCGTCCCCCGGCCGGTACCCGTTGCTGTCCGCCCGTCCCCGTCGCCGCTGCCGGGAGCCGGTGCGGTCCGGCGCCGACGGGTACGGCGTGTACCGGGTGGTAGGCCGCACGGTACGGGGCGAGCGGTGGGTGAAGGAGGATCAACTGCCGGGCTGGCGTTGCCTGCCCGCGCCCCCGGCTACGGCCGCTCGCTTTCCTCCGGGTCGTCGATCCAGTCGAAGGGCAGCGCCTTCTCCCACTCCTCGATCAGCTGGGACAGGAACTGGGCCGTCTGACCCAACTCCTTCCGGTGCCGGGAGGTCATGCCAGCGGCCCTGTCCGGGGAGTGTTTCAGGAGCAGGCGCAGAACTTCGGCGGTATCCGCGTCCGTCGCCCCTTTCTTCCTGCACTTGGTCACCGTGTCGAAGGCGGTTTCGTAGGCGACCATCTGGGTCTTCACGTCCGCCGGGACGACGTCGCCCCCGGCCAGTTGGCGATTCATGTCGTGGTAGCCGAGCAATGCACCGCCATGCCACAACTCCAGAAGTTGGGAGGGCGAGTACAGCGGCGTGCCGTCGACCTCCAGCACGCCCTCGAACCGGACGGTGGTGACGCCGTCCTCGTCCAGGTGCGTGCTGCTGGGCCCGGTGGCGGTGACCGTGGCCGGTGCTACGGACGGGGGGAGGCGGACCACTCGGTAAGTCATGCCGGGAATCTACCCGCAGGCGCGCAGGCGGTGCGAGGAAACCCGGTCGGTGGTGCCGTAACCGCCGGGAAGGGGGCGGCGAGCGGTCGGCTGACGGCCGGGCTGCCGCGGGGCCCCTGCCGCTCCGGCCCGCGCGGTTTCTGCGTCCCGATGCGGGGCGTGGGACGGCTGTGCGGGACCGTGCGGAGGCAGGCCGACCGCCCGCACCGCTGCTGAGGCGGCAAATGGGGATTGCTGACGGCCCGTCAGTCGGTGAGGGTGAACTCCTCGACGATGTCCCAGGTGTAGGTGCCGCGCTGGGGATCCTGGTGCTGGTCGACCAGGTGGACCCGGTCGACAGTGACCTCCACCCGCTCGGGCCGCAGTGAGCGCAGGGCCCGGTTCAGCTTGCGGCTGTCGAAATCGGCCCGGGCGTAAGCGATCGTCGAATGGGCCCAGAACCGGCTCTCGGCGGGCCGCAGCACGATGCCGGGCACGCTCTCGGCGGCGGCCCGCGCCCTCCGGTTCAGCTCGGCCATGCCCGCCTCCGGGTACATCGCCACCGTGACCGCGGTGATACCGGGCCAGGTCGGGCCGAGCTGCACCGTGAACGGCCCCACCCCCCGGAACTGTGCCCGGGCGGCTTCGCGCAGCAGATCCATCCGGCCCTCGTCGACGGGGTGGTGGATGCCCTGGACGGTGGAGTGCAGCCACCGCGGCGGCACCGCGCCGAGCTGCTCCCCGTACTCGGCGAGCAGGTCCCGGTGGGCATCCGCGAACGCCCGGTAGGCAGGATGCTCGCCCAGCAGGACGAGGAAGTGCGGGTAGGGGCCTGCATCGGGCCAGAGCTTCTTGGCGTCGAAGAAGTTCTCCATGCTGCCCCCGTGGTCGCCGCGATCGGGGCAACGGTAGCGGCTCCGTCCGCCCGGGCGCAGCCGGTTGCCGCACAACGGCCCGCTGCTGCCCGGCCGCGCGATGGTCCCAACGATCGGAACCGCCCCTGCGTCGAATAGTCGCCCCATGTCTGCCCGCCCGACCCGGGCGGCGCCTTGGCGCGGCGCCGACAGGTGCGGGGACCGCCGCGCCGCCTTCCCCGGCAGTGACCGCCGCTGCGGACCGGCGCGATCTTCCGTTCCTAGTCGGTCGGCAGGGTGCCGGCGATCTGCGCGGTCAGCGCGAGGTAGTAGGAGACGTCGGCGGAACGGGCGTAGGAGCACACCAGGCACGCCCCGAAGCCGGTGTCGGGGAACTCCGCGGGGAAGCGGAGCTTGAAGGCGCTGTATCCGCACACCCGGCAGAGTTCGAGTTCGGTGCCTTCCCGATCGGGGTTGTGCTTGGGGTGGTAGGGCTCGGCGAGGTCGGGGGCACGTTCGGCGCGCCGGGCCGCTTCGTCGTCGCCGATGAAGGCAAGGTAGTCCGCGGCCCGCTGCTGGTCGTAGCGGTCGCGGATCTCCGCGCCGAGCCACTGGCTGTCGCTCTCGACCTCGCGGATACGGCCGAGGGCCGGGTGGCTGTCGAGAGCAAGGAGCGCGTCGACATGCCGACGCTCCAGGGCCCCCGCCGCCCGGCCGTGGCGGGACGCCTGGGTTGCTCCGATGCCCTCGCGGAGAACAGCCGTGTCGACACGGGTCGCCCCCGGCCTCCCCGCAGCATCGGTCCACTCCACAAGGTGGGTGCCGTCCGGCTGCGCGACCGCACGGTCCGCAATGGTGCGAAGCAGCGCCGCGGCCGGGAAAACGAAGCCCTTGCCGTCCTGCTCCTGCCCGGGCCACTGCCGGGCGACGATGGCGACGAGCCCGTTGGTGAGGGCCTGGTCGTAGGTCGCCTCTTGGCCGGGAACATCGAGGTCTGCGGCGAGCACGGCCGCGCAGCGGGCGTACTGGTAGGCGCGTTGGGTCTCCACCGGGACATCATGGCGTCAAGAAGCCGCCGGCACCGGGGGTTTCCGGCAGGCGCTCTGCCGGCCGGTGCGTGCGGGCCGAGTGCGTTCCTCCGGCGGGGCGGCCGGGAGCGGATCGTTGCCGATCGGCTGTCCTGCGCGGTCGGGCCCGGGTAGATTCACCCGTCGGTGCGTCCCGCGACGCACACCGCCCCCGCCCCGAACGGAGCGTCCTTGATGACGGCGACCAGAGCCCTGCGCGACCTCACCGCCCAGTTGCGCGGGAGCGGCGGCCCGCACAGCTGGGCGGCAGCGTGGGAGCGGGCCCTGGCCGAGGTCCGCCCGGTGCGGGACCGGGAGCCCGACGACGTCGGCGGCCGACTGTCCACGCAGTGGATCGAGGGGACGGCCGGCCTGGCCCTGGCGTACTACCTGCTGGCCGAGGCCGGCGGCACCCCCGTCGAGAAGGTCCCCTCCGGAGCGGTCCGCGTGCTCGCCGGGCAGCTGCCGCAGAGCCGGAGCGAACCGGGGCCCGTCATCGGCCGGTTCGACACCCTGCTCCGGCGCGCCGGACATCTCCTGGAGGCCCCTACCGATCCGGTCGCCGCCTGCTGGCGGTACCTGCGGGCCGACTTCGGCACACCGGACGAGTACGACGACATCACGCAGGCCGTCGGGCACTGGCGCCTGGGGCCCGACCGGCTCCGCTCCCTGTTCGTCGTCCTGGACCGCATCGACGCCACCTCGTGACCATGGTGAGCGGCCGCGCCGAAGCGCCCTCCGAGTACTCCACCCTGCACTGCGCGGATGCCTCCGGGACAGCTTCCGCGACCGGCGGCCTGCGGTGCCGCCGCGACACGCCCCACCGCTCCCCGGCCGCACGGCGGCGCTGACCCCGGCTCCACCATCGGGCCGGGACGGCAACCCCGCTCCCGGCTCCCACAGCTGTTGGCTCGGGCCGCGGTCCGGGGCCGCCTGCCGCACCGAGGCTGCCGAAACGGGCACTCAAGCCCACCGAGCGGAGCAGCCGGGCGGGCGGGTGGTCAGGGCCGCGTGTGTTGAGCGGCAGGACCCGCCAGCGCGGTGAGGGCGAGGTGGAGGACCTCGTCGGCGGTGTGCCGCGCGCCCGAGTCCGATGCGGTGTCGGCCAGGTGGCGCAGATCGGCGGCCGCCGTCCGGTCGCCGCCGGCGAGCCGGGTGCCGGCGGCGAGGGCGCGCAGGCGCAGCCGGTCCGGTGGTGCGAGCCGGCTGGCGCCGGTTGCTGCTGCGCTGTGCCCGGCCCGGTCCCAGTGGCCGTCGGCGGCTGCGAGGTGGGCGTCGAGGGCCGTGTGCTCGTGCTCGTGGCGGGCGGGGACGGCGGGAAGGAACGGCCGGACCTCGGCGAGGAGTTGGCGGGCCTGTGCGGTGGCGGGCGGGGTCGCCATCAGGTGCAGGCGGGCGCCGGCCAACCGCAGCCGCACCCACAGGACCAGGTCCTCGCGCAGGTCGGCGGCCTCCAGCGCGAGGGCGAGCGAGGTACTGGCGCCGGTGTGGTCGCCGGCGTAGGCGTGCAGGGCCGCCAGCGTCCACCGGGCCTGCGCCCGCAGCACGGGCGGGAGTTCGCCAGCGAGGCGCTCCAGGTGAAGGGCCCGCTCCCGGACGGCCGGGCGGGGCGCCTCGCCGGCTTCCGCGGCGACGCTGAGGTGGGCCATGAGGACCGTGGCCGCGTCCGGGGCGGGCAGGTCCGGGTGGGCGTCGAGCACCCGGAGCGCGGTGGTGGCGTGCTCCCGGGCCGGGTGGATCTGCCCGAGGACGCGCAGGTGCCGCGCGAGCGCCGCGTGGGCCCGGGCCCGCAGGTGCTCCACCCCGCTGTCGTCGGCGGCCCGGACGGCGCCGGCGAGGAGATCAGTGGTGTCCTCGTGCTCGGCCAGCTGCCACAGCGCGTGGAACCGCTCGGCAGGCTCCGCCGGGCCCGCCAGCACCTCGCGCAGCGCCCGGGCCCGCAGCCCCGGATCCCCTGCCGACACCGCCACGGCCAACTGCTCGGCCACCGTCCACCGGTCGGCGAACAGCTCGTCGCGCTCGATCCGGAGGACCTCGCAGAGATGGTCCACGACCCGGTCGGTGGGCGGCCGGGCCCCGGTCTCCACCCTCGACAGGTAGGACGTGGACATCCCGCTGCCCGCCAGCTGCGCGATGCTCAGCCCCCGGGACTTCCTCAGCTCCCTGACCCGCGCGCCGAACCGGACCCGCTCGTCCATACCCATGTCCATGCCCAGGAGCGTAGACACTCCGCAGGTTCCGACGAAACGGGCGGCGGGACGGAGGCCATCGCTACACTCCGGCCGTCCTGTCCCGTCTACGGCCGGTGCCGGCTTCCCGGCCCAGGCGTACCGCAGAGGGCCGATTGTCTGCGGGGCGCTTACTGCCTCGGCCGAAGAGGTCAGGCGTGGGCCGGGGCGCAGGCAGGGTGGCCCCAGCCGGCGCCCACCTTGGTGATCGTCTCGCCCTTGCCGTAGGTGCGGGAACAGGGGCAGGTGCCGGGGTAGCGGGCGGGGAAGGAGCGTCCGCCCGCGGTGCCCGGCTTCGCCTTGGCGGCGGACCGGGCCTTGCGCGGGGTACCGGTCGCAGGGTCGGGCACGGGCAGGTCGGCGGACGTTCCAGCCGCAGCCTGCTGGGTGCGGGCGGCGTCGCCGGCGGCCTTGTCGGCGATGGCGTTCAGCGGGTCGCCGTCCACGCGGTGGGCGGGCACGTAGACGAAGGTGACGTCCCGGCCGGTCAGCAACTCGTCGATGCGCTGGATGAGTTCGCGGTTGGCGACGGGCTTGCCACCGGCGGTCTTCCAGCCGTTGCGCTTCCAGGAGGCCAGCCATTTGGTGGCCGCGTCGCGGGTGTAGGTGCTGTCCAGGCGTACCTCCAGCGGCACCGCCGGGTCGGTGGCCTCCAGCAGCCGCTCCAGCGCGGTCAGTTCCCCGACGTTGTTGGTGCTGTGCCCCAGGGCGCCGGACTGCCAGCGCTGCGGCTCGCCCGCCCCGTCCGCCACGACGAAGGCCCATCCGGCCGGGCCGGGGTTGCCCTTGGCCGCGCCGTCGCATGCTCCGATGATTCGCTCCACCATGCGACGATCATGCCAGCAGGCTGCCGTGCCCGACCGCCGCCGGCAGCGCCGGGCCCCGCCGGGTGCCGGTACCGGCCTGTGGACGCCCATAGGCCGGGACCGGGGTTTCCTCTGCCGGGGCCGCTCGGGAAGGTGCGCTGCCGCAGGCCGGCCGCGGCTGCCGGCGGTGTTCGCGGAGTGCCCGGGGAGCAGTGTGCCCGGCTTCGGCCTGCAGGTCGGCCCCGGCGGACGCAGGCAGCGGATCACCGTGGCGCGCTGCTTCGGCGGGCAGCGCCCGGCGGCGGCTCCGTCCGGGCACACCGGTCTTCACAGACTCATGGCGGCGGTCTCGAAGCGGAGAGGGAGGTCGGGGTGCCAGTGCGGGACCTCGGGGTACTCCTCGTCGTCGGTGTCGACGGGCAGGCTCTTGAGAACCGCTGCCAGGCGGGGCGGCAGCGTGACGTCCAGCCCCTCCATGCTCGCCGCCAGCAGGGCGGTGCGCACCGTCCTGGGCACCACCGGCGACCGTTCCGGGACGCCCTCCTGCCCGGTGCACGGTTCGCGGGCCAGTTCCTCGGCCCGGCGGCGCCACAACTCGCCGTCGGCCAGCTCGCCGAGCGCCTGGTGGTGGAGCCACCGGCACGACGCGGCGGTTGCCGAGCCGAGGCCGGCAGCGAAACCCCACCAGAACAGGGCACCCTCCTCGTACCCGGCCAGGTGCAGCAGGGCGCCCAGCACGAGCGCGCCGTCGGCGCGGTCGACATCGGAGTCGACCAGCCGGGCCAGGCCCGACGCGGACGCCGGGTCGGAGACGACGAGCGTGCACAGCAGCCGCAGCTCGTGCCGGGCCTGGCGGTGCGCGGCCGGGTAGGGGTCCGGCGCCGCCGAGCGCCGCACACGGCGCTCCAGCACCACCCGCGGCACGGGGCCCAGAACCTCGGGGCGTGTGCTCACCGGCCGCTCCTTCGCCGCAGTTTCTGCTCCAGGCGGTTGCGCCCGCGGTAGGCGAGGGCGGTGACGTTCTCCACGGTGGTGTCGAGGTACTCGGCGATCGTGGCGGACGGCAGGTCGAGCATGTACCGCAGCACGATGACCTCCTGCTGGCGCTCCGGCAGGCCCAGGATCGCCTCGTAGGTGCCGTACTCGTCGACCCAGATGCCCAGGTTGATCCGCATCCGCTCCAGGGCGGCCCGCACGGCCTCCTTCCACAGCGGCCCGGGCGGGGGCGCTGCGAACGCGGCGGCGGCGATCTCCTCCTTGAGGTACCTCCACGCCTCCGCGGCGGGCACGGCGGTGCCCATCACCTCCTCCAGGCACGCGGCCAACCGCTCGCGCAGCGCCTCGGTGACCGCCTCCGCCTGCCGGGGCGTCAGCCCGCGGGCCCGGGCGAAGGCCGTCCAGGCCCGGCCGTGGGTCGCGCAGAACGCCTCCAGCACCAACGTGCGGCGGTCCGGCGCCACCACTCCGGTCGAGTCCGATTCCGACCCGTTCACACCGTGTCCAATCCAGGCAGGCCCCGCCCAACGACCAATCCGCCCCCGCAGACAGGCTGGAGAACCGTGGCGAACAGCGAAGCCGGCCTCCAGGACGCCCCAGCCACCTTCCGCAGCACCCGGTAGCGGTAGCTGGACCGGACCCAGACCACGGTCAACCTGTCCGGCAACTCCCGTTCGATTCCCAGGCACGCCACCGCAGGACCGTCGAAGAACGCCGGCTGGCGCTCCAGCGCCTCCAGCCAGAAGCGCTCCACCGCCTGCTCCTCCTCGGGAGTGAGCGCAGGAGGATCCGCCTCACGGAACGCCGGACGCGGATCAGAGAAGAAGTCGACAGCGCTCATCCCGACTTCCTGACACCGCCCGCCCCATGAACTGGGCCGCAGTGCAGCGCTGCGCCGTGGCGGGCACCCGCCTCGGCCCGATGCAGTGGCAGTGGACGACAGCCCGGAATTCACCCGCCGGGCGGCTGCCCGGCAGGAGCACGGAACCTCCGGGATCGGCCACGACGTACGCGGCCTCGCAGGACCGGGCCATCGCAGCAAGCCGACGGGCTCGACGGAGCGTTGCAGGGGGAAGGCGGTCGCGGTTCGGCCCCTCCCACCCTCACCGCCCCCCGTCCGCACCGCGCTCCGCCCGTTGCATCCGACGGGGAACCCCGGCCGCTGGCACCCTGTCCGGGCAGGACTTCATCTCCTGGTGGTGCCAGACCGACGTCAGCGATCTGCGGCGGCCCGCGCAGCCCGGCGCCGACGTCCTCGCCGCCGAAGTTGCCCCCTGCGCAATCATCTCCGCCTGGCTGGGGCGGCGGGCCGGTTGGTAGGGTGCGCGTCTGAATCCGAACGAAAGTTCGCCTGTGCGGCAGGTCCGCGCTGGGAACAGGGCGGGAAGCAAAAGGGGTGGGAAATGTTCTTGACCGGCTTCGCGGCCACCGGCGCAGTGCTCATTGCACTCGCCTGTGCCGCGGTGGCGTTCGCCCGACTCACTGGTGGCAGGAATCCTCCAGACCCCACTTGGACGCCCCAAAGGGTCATCCTGCTCGCGACCGGGACCGCCGTCGGAATCGGGGCGCCCGCGCTCTACCGCGCTCTCGACGTCGACACCGCGACTCCGACCTGGTGGCTGAAGACCGCCCACGGAGTCCTCGTCCTCGGCGGCTTCCTCGTGATCATCAGGCTCGTGGAACGAATCCGCCTGGACATGTGGTCCGACAGGACACTTACGGCGCTCCTGGACAAGGCGCTGCCGGTCCTGGTGACCGCGCAGCGACGCGCGATCGGTGACCAGGGCCCAGGGGCGGATCTGGTGAGCAGGACCCGGCTCGCGCTCAAGGACGGCCGGGGTCGAGAAGCCCTGCGGTTCGCTGCGCAGGTGCGGGAGCTGATCGAGAGCGCCGGTCTTCCCGAGCACGCGGCGTGGAGCGAGGTCTCCAGACAGATTGCCCACTGGGAGGCAGACCTCCTTCCTCGAAACGGTTCCAAGGCGAGGAACCGTGATCTCCCTGGGCCGGAAGGTGCACCGACCTCCTGAGCAGTGTCGGAGCGAAGCGGGGGGTCTCCTACAGCATGCTGTAGGAGACCCCCCGCTTCGTCAGTCCGGGCGGGCCAGCAGTGGCCCGACCAGGGGCCGGCGGCAGTCCGGCGCGGTCGGCCCGTCAGCGCCGCCGCGCCTGCCGGATCGCCGGGTCGACCGGTTCCTGCGCCGAGGCCGGGGGCGTGGTGTTCGGTCCGATCGCAGCAGCACTCCCCTGAGTAAGGCGGCGTCGAAGTCGGTCTGTTCCCCCGTCGCCCCGCCTGGCCGGGCCGTATCCGTCCGGCCCGCAGTACTCGACCGGCGGCAGGTCGGCGAGTACCGTGACCCGGTCCGGGCCCCGGCGTCTTGTTCGGCAGGCAACCGATCAGGCTTCGGGAAGCAGGCCCAGCGCCTCTTTGGAGCCGGCCGATCCGTCGGCGGCCAGTACCGCGCGTACGTGCCGCAGTACTCCGGCCGGCAGTTCGGCGCGGTGGACGGTCTCCACGGGCTCGGCTCGGCTCCATCCGGTTCGATCCAGCAGCGTGGCCAAGGTGATGGCTCCCTCGTCCCAGTCGCATGCCTCGTCGAAGTGCCTTGCAATCTGTGAAACGGTTTGGAAAACGTCCACGGATTGCAGCCCCTCGCGCATTCCCTGCGCCTTTCTCCTCTGAATGGAGGTCAAGTCTTCTTATTTCATTGCACGATTCCTCGCAGTGAGTGGCACTGGCGCTATTCGGCCGGCGCTTCCCCTCCGAGGGACGGTGATGATTGGCGCGGACTGCGCGGCCCGTGACGGGCTTTCCCGGATCGGGATATGAGGATTTCAGGCTAGCACCGTACGGCTCGGAACACCTGTGGGCCTCGGCCACGGAAGCGTGACCCGAATCTTCGGACGCGCCACCCGCTCCGTCATGGCGTCCCGGACATCGCCGCGGCCCGTCACGCCCCTTCAGCTTGAGCAGCGCCGCACCCGGCTGAACCCGGCGGTGGTGCCGGAACCGGCTCTCGGTGCCTGCGCGGGCCGACCGGCTGCTGTGGCGGCCGCGGGGTCAGGGGCTGAGCTTGGGGAGCAGGAGGTCGAGGGTGGTGCCGGGGAGGTGCCGACGGTGGGAGAGCAGGTTCCGGGCGTTGCGCAGGGTATGGAGGGCGGAGGTCTGCGGCGGATCGAAGCGGAGGACTCCGCGGGTCTTCGCACTGAGCATCTTGCCCAGTTCGATCGCGTGGAGTCTGTCGTGGGTGCTGCTGGTGGTGCCGGGGGCGGTTTCGGGGCCGTACAGGTGCAGCAGTTCGTCGTCGCCGAGGGTGCTGGTGGGCAGGACCTGGGCGGCGAGGGCTTCCCGGGCGTCGTCGATGAGGGGCAGCAGGGTGCGGCTGTGCGCGACCCAGAGCAGCTTGTGCAGGGCGGTGTGGTCGCTGCCGGCGCACAGCAGGGAGGGGTGGGGGCGCAGGTGGCCGTCCCACGCATCGATCGTGCCGTTGTTCCACTGCTCGCGGAGGGCGTCGGGGGGCTGGTGGGCGAGGGCGCCGATGCGGTGGGCTGGAGGGTGCTGGGTGCCGGGTGGGGCGGGGTGGGCGCGGCAGGTGGTGGCGAGGGCGGCGTGGAGGGTTTCGGGGCGGCCGTCCCAGCAGGTGGCGAGGGTGGCGGCGAGGGCGAGGTGGGGGCCGCAGACCTCGACGATGGTGGCCTGGATCACCGCCTCGGCGATGTGGGTGTCGCCGGCGGGGGCGAGGCCGGTCGAGGCCCGGGCGCGCTGGGGGCGGCTGACGGCGGTGACCGAGGCGGTGTCGAGGCGGCCGAGGGTACCCCACCACCAGTGGACGGCCACATCGTTGCGGGGCAGGTCGTCGGGGGCGGTGGCGGGGAGGCGGTCGGCGGTGGCGACGACCAGGAGCCGGGGGCGCCGGTGGGGCTGGAGGCCGGCGGCCTTGACGGTGGCGGGGAGGCGGAGTAGCAGGCGGGCGAGTGCGTCGGGGTCGTCCTCGGCGGCGGCGTTCAGGACGTAGGTTCGGCCGTCGGCGTGGTCGGCGGTCAGGCGGCGGTACACGTCGTCCGCCGGGTCGTTGCCGGAGGTGCGGGCGGGCAGGAGGCTTTCGAGCCGGGCTTCGATGCTGTTGGTGTGGGCGGGGCCGGTGCGCGGCGGGGGCGGGGGCGGCAGGGGGGTGAGGGCGGCTTGCGCGCCGAAGGCCGCGGTCATCAGGCCGACGACGAAATCTCCGTCGTCGAGGTCGTGGAGGATCGGCGGCTGGCCGGACCACAGGGGTGGCGGGTCGTCCTCGGGGCCGGCGGGTTCGGTGTCGGCGGGTTCGGTGCCGGGCGGGGGGACGCGCAGCCAGTCGCTCCGGCTGCCGAGGACGGCGTTCAGAAGGTCCTCGGCGTGTGCTGCCGCGGTGGTGGGCAGTATCAGCAGGCAGCTGTGGCCGGCGGCGAGGTCGGCGGCGACGCGCATCGTCCACCGGCGTACGCCCGGCAGGGCGGTGAGGTCGTGGGCGGCCGGTTCCTGGGGGGCGGGGCGGGTCATGCACCCGCCGTCACGGCGGCGAGGGCGCGGAAGGTGACCGGATCGAGTGCGATGCCGTGGTCGCCCTGGTCGATGACGCCGAGGTCGACGAGCCGGGAGACCACGTCGAGGATCTCGTCCTCGGGCACGCCGATGATGTCGGCGATCCGGGCGGGGGTGTCGGGCTCGGGTTCGTCGAGGAGCTGGGTCCACTGGGTGAGGAGCTGGGCCATGCCGGTGTCGAGGCCGACGTGCTCCAGGTGGGTGCGGCCGTACTCCGGGGTGGCGGTCATGGCCCGGATCTTCTCCAGGACGCTCTCCAGGCCGGCGCCGGTGCGGGTGATCTGGTGGACGACCATCTCGACGAGCACGGGCCACCCGCCGGTGGCCTCGATCACGGCCTGGCGCTGCTGCGGGGTGTCGAACGGGCATTCCGGCCAGGCGCGCAGGCTGTCGGCACTCCAGCGTTCGAGGCGGATCGCGTTGCCGAGGACGCCGCTGCGCCCGCGGACGCCGGCCGGGTCGACGAGCAGGACGGCGCGGCGCTCGCCTCCGGCCGGGCCCTGGGTGCCGGGAGCGGTGGCGTGGAGCAGGGCGAGGGCGTTGTCCAGGTCGCTGTCGGCGGCGCCGCGCAGGTCGACGAGCAGGAGGTGGTCGGCGCCCCGGTCGATGTGCCCGGGCAGGTCGGGGCCGCTGGTGCGCACGACGGTGAGGTCGCGGGCGGCCGCGTAGGTTTCGACGGCGGTCATCAGCAGCTTGGGCCGGAAGGCGCTGGTGACGCAGACGGCCGCGGTGCCGGGCCCGGTGACGGAGGACAGCTGCTCCTCGGTGAGCGGGCTGTACTGCTGGATGCCGCCCCCGCCCAGGCCGACCATGCGGCGGGAGTAGCGGGGGTTGTACTCGTAGGGCAGGCGGAACTCGGTCTGGGCGAGTTCGCGTTCGAGGTCCTCCGGCGTGCCGAGCATGTTGACGACGTTGGGGCTGCGGACCGCGAAGGCGAGCTGGTCGCCGGGGCGGCTCACGATGACGAGCAGGCCGAGTCCGACCATCTCCTCGAGGTAGATCAGGACCTGGTCGGCGTTGAGCTCGCGGAAGCCCTCGGGCCAGCGGCGGCGGGCCTCCTGGAGGAGTTCGTCGGCGCCGTAGCTGCCGCGGTAGCCGTCCTTCTGGCTGCGCAGGGCGATGATCAGGGTCAGGAGACGGTAGCGGTCCTCCAGGTTGATCGTGATCCGCATCCGGTCGGCGATCTGGGTGCGCACCAGGGGCGAGGCGCTGACGCTGCGCATGTCCGCCTCGGTCACCACGATGGGCCAGGTGGCGTCGGTGGTGGGTGCGGCGCGCAGCGCGGAGACGAGCTGGTAGCAGAACAGCTGCACCAGGGAGGCCTGGAAGTTCGTCGCGGCCAGGACGCGCCAGGCGAGTTCGGGGCGTTCGAACACGAAGCCGAGGGCGGCCATTGGTTCGACGACCAGGCGCTGGGCCTCGGAGGGGTTGAGCGGGCCGACGAGGATGTCCGGGCCGCCGTGCTTGAGGGGGACGTTGGAGAGGTGGCCGAAGCGCTGGACCTGGTGGAGGCCGGCGAAGACGACTTTGAACCGGCGCTGCTCGTCGTCCATGAGCCGCTTGAAGCGCAGGACGTTGGGGAAGGTGGCCTCGCCCCCGCGGCTGTGGACGGAGCGGGAGTCGGCGTTGAGGAAGGCGTCGGCCTCGTCGAGCAGGACCAGCAGGGACCGCTCCTCGTCGGCGGCGAGCCAGGCCTCGATGCGTTCGACCACCGTGTCGGGGGTGTCGGTGGTCTTCGGTTTGCCGAGGACTCCGCGGCGGTGGAGTTCGGCGGCGAGGTCGGCCCAGATCCGTTCGGCGGGCTCGGCCTCGCCGATGCCGCGGGCCTTGAGGTCGAGGAAGACGACGCTGCGGTGCTCGGTGGCGTAGGTGTTCTCCACGCGGCGCAGCAGGGCGGACTTGCCCAGCTGGCGGCCGCCGTAGAGGAACAGTCCCCCACGCGGGTCGATGACCTGGCTCATCTCGTCGCGTCGGCCGTAGAAGACCTCGGTGGGGACGAGGCCGGCGACGAAGGGGGTGTAGGTGTTGAACGCGGTCCACGGCAGGGTGACGCGCTGGGTGGCGCGGAAGCTGCGGGGGTAGCGGGCGGCGATCCAACCGACGACGGCGGGGTCGACGACCAGGGCCTGGCGCATGCCGCTGCGGGCGCGGGCGGCCAGCTGGCGGCGGCCGGTCAGGCCCATGGGGTGGAGGTAGAGGACCAGGGTGGCGCTGCTGTCGGATTCGTCGAGGAGGTCCAGGACGCTGCGGCCGACCTGCTTGTCCGCGACGATGAGGACGTTGTAGCGGCCGCGGGCGTCGGAGCCGAGCGGGGCGACGTACCCGGGGCGGGACTCGGAGGCGGTGGCGCGCAGCGTGGCGCGGATCTGACCGACCGAGCGGTTGTCGAGCTTCAGGGTCGCCTGGTCGGCCTCCAGCCCGAGCAGCCGCAGCATGCGCGGCAGGTGGCGCTGCCACTCCTGGTTGCGGACGGAGGCGTCGCACAGGGCGTCCCACGCCTCCAGCGCGGGCTCGACCTCGGCGGTGAGGTCGTTGCCGCCGGCGTAGTGGCGGGCCCACGGGCGGGCACTGTGGCCCTGCTGCAGGCGCCCCTCGTCGGCGGCCAGGTCGATCCCGTCGGAGAAAGCGGTGAGGTCCGCGCCCCAGTCGGTGCTGCCCCAGTCGGGCAGGGACTCCCCGCGCTTGATCAGCGACAGGTACTCCTCCGCGGTGGCGGTGTCGTGCATGTCGAGCAGCTTGTCGACCGCGGCGCGGGTGCGCGGGTCGAGGTCGAGGGCGGCGAACTCGGAGCGCAGCCGTACGGCGTAGACCTGCACGGCGGTGCGCATCTGCTGGGTGAGCGCGTCGATCTGCCGGACGGCGGGGCCGTAGGCACCGCCGGGGCGGGGCTCCTCGAGTCGTTCGAGCTCGCCGGCGAGTTCGCGTTCGACGACGGGGTCGAGGGTGCGCTGGATGCGGACCTCCGCCAGGAGGCCGGAGGCGGCGGCGTGCTCGGCCCGCAGGCGGGTGCTCCACTTGGCGCGGGCCCGGTCGATCGCCTCGGTGCGGTCCGCGCCGGTGCCGTTGTCCCGGGCGGAGGGTACGGCGCCCTGCTCCACGGCGGCGGTGAGGGCCTCGGCGAGGTGGATGTCTCCCCTGTCGCAGTGCGCCAGGACGGCGTCGGAGGCGTCGGTGGGGGCGAGCAGGTCCAGGACGGTCGGGGCGAAGCCGTCGTCCTCCGGGGCGGGGGCGCCGTCCGGGTGGCGGGGCAGGCCGGGGAGCACGAGCAGCGGCCGGTCGTCGGGCCGGTAGTCGCAGAGGTCGTCCGGGAAGTCCTCGGCCCGCGCCGAGGCCCGGTTCGCCGCGACCGCGTCGCCGCGCAGCCACTGGCACAGCAGGTCCAGCAGCGCGCCGTCGACCCCGGGCAGCGCGGGGGCCTGGGCGGCGGCGGACAGCGCGGCGCGCAGCACCGCGGAGACGTCGGGGCGGGTGTCGGCCTGGGACGCGGCGATACTGCGGGCCTGGTCGAGGAGGTCGCTGACGCTGCCGATCGCGCGCAGCAGGGAGCGGCGGGCCTTGGCCTCGATGGTCTCCTTGGCCTGCTTGGGGTTGCGGACCAGGGTGTCGGCGCCGTCGATCAGCTGGTCGGGGTCGGCCAGGAAGGACGCTGCGGTGTCGAGGTCGGCGGCGGTGGCGGTGCCGGCCGCCCAGTCCACGACGGTCTGCAGGGCGGAGCCCAGCGGCTGGCCCGGGGCGGCGAGCCGGGCCAGGACCTGGGTGGCGCGCTCGTAGCTGGTGCGCCGCCGGGGCAGGTCGGTGAGCAACTCCCGGGCCTGGCCGCCGATCTGTTCACGCGTCACGCCGGGCGCGGGGTGGTCCAGACCTCCGGTGGCGGGGTTGATGCGCTGGCAGTGCCGCACGGTGTGGACGGCGGCCTCGACGAACGCGGCCCACTGCTCGGGCAGCGCGGCGGCGGGGTCGAACTGGTTGAGGAGGTCGTTGGGCCAGCCCGCGACGAACCCGGCCCGCAGGGACGCCACGATGGCGGCGATCTGGGCGCTGCGGTCGTCGCGGAAGTCCTCCTTGGCGTTGCGGTTGAACGCGGACAACACGCGGGTACCGGCGGCCTCGGTGGTGCAGGAGAACGCGGCTTCGACGAACGCGAGCGTCTCGGCCCGCAGTTCGCTCTCGCCGGACCCCTTGGTCAGCCAGTACGCCTCGGCCAGGCGTCCCTGTCGCACCAGGTCGGCCACCGGGCCGGGCCCGTCCTCGGTGGTCGACCACGTCATGATGGCGGGCCGCTCGCACTCCCCCGCCCTCTCGCCCTCGCCCTCGCCCTCGGGGAGGCTGTCGGTGGTGGAGTCCGTGCCGTCGCCGGGCTCCGCGTCCACGGCCGTGTCCGTGTCCCTCTGGTCCGGTTCGTCGGCCGGGCGGGTCGAGGCGGCCGGGCCCTGGACCGATTCCGGTGAAGGGTGCGGCTCGGGAACCGGGGCAACGTCCGGTTCGTCGGCCGCTTCGGGGACGGGGGGCGCGCTGTCCTGCACCGGCATGTTCTGCGGAGAAGCCTGCTCCGGCTCCTCCGGCGGGCCGTCGGCCGCGGCGGCCGCCGATTCGACGGCGGGCTGCCGGGCGGCCGCCTTGCCGGCGGCGGCCGCCGGCTCCGATTCCTCGACGGGGGACGCCCCGGCCGTCTCGATGGAGGCCAGTTGTTCGAGGTACTTGTCCCGGACCATGGCGAGGACCGCGAGGGCGTCCTGGTCGTCCTCCTCCTGCATGAGGGCCTCGTACTTCGCGACACGCCCGCGCAGCTCCTCCGCCTGGGCCTGCCGGCGCTGGGCTTCCCGCTCGCTCTCGAGAACCAGCTCCCGGACCCGGTCGAAATCGTCGAACGCCCAGGACTCCGTGGCGGAGGGCACCTGTCCGGCGGCTTCGGCCAAGCGTTCCGCCAGGGCACTCCGCAAAGCGTTGAAGTCGGTGATCTCCTCGCCCAGGCCCGCGGGCAGCGGACTTCCGGCGTCGGCCAGGTCCGCTGCTGCCCGCAAGTTCCCGGCAAGGCCGATGGCCGTCTGCCGCAGCGCAGCCAGCTCGTCGCCGAGTACCCCTTCGCCGGTGGGCAGCACTGGCACGATCACCCTTTCGTGGAGCTCTTCACCTGCTACTTGACCAGGGAGGTGTCCGCCCGTCCCGTCGTTGTCCCCGCACGAGTGGGGTTCTGGCGATCCCGGACGGTCCGCGAGCGCCAGCAGTTCCTCGCCGGTGATGCCCAACTGGTCGGGCAGCCCCGGCTCTTCGATCACGAGGTAGTAGTACAGGAACCGCGCCGGAACCGGGGGAAGATCGGAGAGCATCCGCTGCGCCAACTCCCCCGTCACGTCCTCCAGCGCATCCGCGGCGAGGCCGTGGTGGTGGACCAGCAGGTGGGTGGCGAAGCTCGTCCCCTGCCGGGACAGGGCGCGCAGCTCGGCGAGCGTGGCGCGGTGCAGGTACGCCCTCGCCGAACGCAGCTCACGCGCCCTCCATCGGCCCCGCGCCTCGACGCGGATGCCGGCGGCGTAGGGGAGGGAGGTGGGCAGGCTCAGCACCTCACTGAGGAGGGAGTCGTCCAGACTCGTCAGCCAGGCGCGCAGACCACTCAACTCCGAGGACACAAAGGGAATTGTGCCATCCCCGTTCAGGGTGGACGACCGTCCGCCAGTACCCGGCGGGAAGCCGCCGGGCGGCGATGTTCAGCACTGGTGCACCCAGGCCTCGCGTTCTTGGCAGCCCGGGGCGGTGACGAGCGGGCGCAGGACATCCAAAATGGCGTCGGTGAGTTCCTCGCCGTGCGGCTGCTCGCCGACCAGGCTGTGGAGCCGCCCCAGTACCCCCCTCCAGGACCTCGTGCAGCTCGAGCCGGCCCGCCCGGCGTCGGCCCGGGCCTGGGCGGAGCACCACGCCAGCCGGTACCGCTTTCGTCCGGACCTCCTTCACTGGCATCCGCCCGGTGCGGGGACGCCGGACCCACCACTACCTGCGGAGCGTGCCTACTGTCGCGTGCTGCGGGGGCGGCTCCCCCAGCAGCGAGCGGCGCCCCAGCGGGCCGCCACCACCAGCAGGGCGCCCGTGTCACCGGATGGTGCCGACGGCGAGCACCGAGCGGTGGGGCGTCACTGTGTCGGGGGCAGAATCCACCGGGCCCGGGGGGCCGGGCCGGCGGGGGCTGTTGCCGGCGGTGTGTTGTGGTCTTCGGTGCAGGGCTTGAGGGTGGAGGGGCGGGCGACGGAGACTTTGGGGGAGCGGGTGGCGCCGCAGTGTGTGCACACCAGGTCCCAGGGCACGGTGGGGGAGCCGGGCCAGGGTGCGGCGGGTGTCCAGCCGCGGGAGGCGGCGAGGGCGAGGGCGGCCTCCTCCTCGTCGAGGTAGGGGTGTCGGCAGCGGCCGAGGTGGATGCCGGAGCTGGGGAGGTTGACGGTGAATCCGCAGGCCAGGCAGCGCCGTTGCCATGGGAGGGTGCTGCTGCCCGGCCAGGGCGCGACCGGCTCCCAGCCGTTTTCGGCGGTCCGGCGCCGGGCCTGCTGCTCGGCCTGGCCGATCGTCTGCGGGTCGGGTGGGGCGAGGTCGAGCGGGGGCAGCGGGGGCAGCACGCGCGGGCGTTCGACGGTGGCGGTGGCCGGGGTCCGGGGTCCGCGGGGGACGACCGTGGTGGTGCCGTGGACGCGGAGGAATCTCGCCAGGTGCGCGGTGTCGTCGGGGTCGGTGAGCAGGTGCTCGGGTTCGCCGTAGCGGCTGTCGTCGGCGACGCCTTCGACCTCCGCGACGTGGCCGGGGGTGTTCTGCGGGTCGAGGAGGCTGCGCCAGATCCGGCGGTGGGCCGCGTCCCGTTGCTCGGGTGTCGGGTACGGACGGCGCTCGATGAGGAGCGAGACGATGATGCCGTCGCGGGTGTCCTGCCAGGCGTACACGCCCTGGGCGAGGTCGGCCGGGTCCAGCCAGCCCATCACCGTCTCGGGGTCGAGGCGGGTGCGCCTGCGGTAGGGGGTGGGCGGCGGGGGGAGCGGCGGTCGGACGTGCGGGGGGTAGGCCACCGGGGCGGGCTCGGGCTCGGGCACCGGTTCGGGGGCGGGCGGCGGGGGCGGGGTCGGTGCGGGCGACGGGGGCGCGGTGGTGCCGGCCGGGGGCGCGACGGGGGCGCTCTCGTGCGCGCCGAGGCAGCGTACGAGGAGCCAGTCGATCGTGCCGTCGGTGTCGGCGGCGGGGGTGGTCTGCGGTGCGACCAGGTAGGTGCCCACCACCAGGTCGGCGAGCAGGCGGCCCTCGCCGGGCGGCAGGCCGGGGATCGGGCCCGGCGCGGCTCCGCGTCGGCGTTTCGGCGCGTCGACGGGTTCCGGACGGGCCGTCAGGAGGTCGGCGACGTAGGCGAGGGCGGTGTGCACGGCCTGCTCGGGCAGGGCCCCGCGCACGGCGGGCGGGGCGTAGGCGAGGGCCATCCATGTGCCGTCGAGCCGCCAGGCGGCCAGCAGAGCGGGGTCGAGGAGGGTGCACCGGCCTGCGGCCGAGTAGTGGTGCCGCAGGAGGACGGCGGTCAGCAGCCCGGCCGGGTCGGCGCGGGCCGCGCAGTCGTGGAGGCGGCGGAGCCTCTCGGGCTGCGCGGCCCGCTGGGCGTCGCGTTGCGCGACGTGCAGGGCGTGGAGGCGCCGCTGCTCCGAGGTCGGCGGATTCCCCGCCGGGTGGAAGAAAAGCGGGTCCTTGGGCGGGTGGTAGTTCATGTCGTCCTTGCGTCGGGGTGCGGCACGGGGCCGGGCCGCAGGAACTCCGCGCGCGCGGAGAGGTCGGGCCCGGGCAGGTGTCTCCGGGGCCCGGACGGGGCTGCGGGGTCCTGCGGGCGCCGGGCCGTCCGGCCGGGACGAGCCCGGCGGGGGAGTCCCGCGAGCGCGGGCAAGGGCGTGGCGGCACCAAGGTATCGGCAGCGGCCTGTCGTCGCGGGTGGCAGGCCGCTGCCGGGGGCGGGGGTCAGGTGGGGGTGAGGAGTTTCGCGGTGGTGCGGCCGAGGGTGTGGCCGCGGTCGCGGGTGGCGGCGGGTCGGTTCACTCGGGTCCCCGGTGCCGAGCAGGGGTTCAGCCGGTGACGGCGGGGCGGCGTGCCTTGCGGGGCAGACCTTCCTTGTAGGGGCGGGTCTTCATGTAGGCGATGATCGTGTCCAGGTGCCAGACGGGCTCGGCCCCGATGTGGTCCTCCGCGGCGGGGGCCTGGCCCCGGGACACGTAGCTCTTCCAGGTGCCCACCTCGATGTCGAGCAGCGCCGCGGCTCCGGAGTTGGACACGCAGGTGATACAGCGGTCCACGGTCTGTGCCGGGAGGTCGAGCACCTCGGCGATCCGGTCGGCGGGCATGCCGTGGCGGTAGAGGTGGGCCAGCAGCCGCCAGCGCGCCCGCCCGAGCTGGCGGCGCAACTCCTTCAACTCGGCCTCGGCCCGGTCCACCCGGGCCTGCAGTTCCAGGTCGGCCGGGGAGGCGTCGCCGGACTTGATCCGGGCCGCCAGCGCGCCGCGCAGCTCGGGGAACTTCCCGATGAGTTCCTGGGGATCGCCCAGCGCCTTGATCCGCTCCCGGAGCGCGTCCACGGGGGCGATACCGACGGCGGCGACGATCTCCAGCCGCAGCCGCTGGGTCTGCGTCTCGATCTCCGGGTCGTCCCAGTCGGCGTCCGGGAGGAACGCGTCGTGGGGGTGGAGCGGGTCGTCATGCAGGTACGGGGTGAGCTCGATGCCGGGGACGGACTCGCCGTCGATGCGCCGACGGGCGCGCCGGATCAGGACGCAGGTGGCGGGATCGTTGTCGCGCTCCACTACGGCCCGGCGGCGGTAGGGCTCACCCCGGCTGTTGAGGACGGTGCGGCTCGGCTCGATCACGACAGGGTCGTCGCGCAGGGTGTTGTGCCGGGTCTCGACGAAGGCGGGGTCGAGCAGCGTCGGAGTCATGACCACAAATTACAACGCTCCGTTGTAGTTTGGCAAGCGGGGGCCGTGCTGCCGGACCCGGGCCCGGTGACGCGCGGGGGGCGGGCTCGTTGGCCGGGCCCTCCGAGGTCGAGCGGTTCCTCAACGAGACGGTCGAGGGCGCGTGGTGAGCCGCACGCACCTGCCCGTCGGGCCCGCGCTGACCACTCCGCTGCTGGCGATGGTCTCCATGGCCGCAGGCCGCCACCTGCAGCACTCCCACCTGGACCCCACACCCTGGGCCGACCGCTCGCGCTTCGACGCCCTGGACGTCCTCACCGGGATCTATCTGATCACCGACGCCGCGGGCCGACTGCGCTGGCTCGGCCAGGCCAGCCGCGTGGACGGCCTCACCGGGCGTTTGGACGACCACGACGCCGTCCCCGCCAAGCGGGCCGCGTTCGTCGCCGTCCGCGTACTGCACCTCGCCGACCACACCCCGGCCGGAGCCCTCGACGCCATCGAGGGCCGCTGCGCCGACGTGCTCGGCGCCCGCGGCGGGATGCGGCCGCTGCGCTGGCCGCCCTCCACGGGCTGGCTGTCGCTGGTTGCATAGCCCCCTCTCTCTCTGCGGGCGGGAGCGGAGCTGCGGGTTCTTGGATCCGACGGTTTCCACTCACCGGAAACCGTCGGGTTTCGGAGACCTTTCCGTGTGATCCGGACGGTCCGCAGACCTGCTGCTGTGGCCACGTACCTCGGCCCGGGGCACCCGCTCGGGTGTCCCGGCCCGAGGTACGTCAGGCGGCCGCCGTAGCGATCGCGCGGACTTCGCCGACGGTGATCCGCAGCGGTGTGCCGTTCGTCAGCGTGTCGCTGGTCAGGTCCTCCAGCGCCTTGCGGACGTCGGCCGGCCGCTCCTCCAGTTCCAGGGGGCGTTCGGCATCCGGGTGTTCCAGCAGCGCGTACGCGAGCGACTTGGCGAGGGTGTGCGGACCTGTACCGCCGTAGCCCCAGGACGTTTCGGTGGCCCAGTTGTCGCGCGGGTCGAGCGCCAGGAGGTCAACCCGGCCGTCCGGCAGGGCCACGAACACGGTGGAGGAAGTCGCCATCAGCACGGCGTCGTCGGGGTAGGGGTCTGCGGGAAGGCGACGGGGCTTCTCCACCACGAACTCCTCCTTCTTGGTGTCCTGCAGCACCAGGCGTCCGAAGGGGTCGTAGCCGAAGCGGAAGTGCTCCGAGGGCAGGATGTGCTCGCGCAGCTTGGCGGCACGGGCCTGGTCGGTGCCGGCCGGACCCCACCAGGAGATCGTCCCCAGGTACGCACTCTCCGCCTGGCCGATCACGCCGACGTTGACCGCCGCCGGGTCCGGGTCGTCGAACAGCTGCGGGTCCAGGTGCCGCAGCGCCGAGGTGTACGAGGCCGCGGCGGCGGCCAGCGCGTCGACGAGGACCTCGTCGACGTCGGGGGCGCCCGTCTGCAGGGCGTTGCGGCCGGCCGCGACGAGCTTCTTCACCAGGGCGCGGTGGCGCCGTAGAACGGCGGTGTTCTCCTGTGCCTCCGTCAGCTCCATGAGCACCTGCAGGATGGCGAGTTCGTCGTCGGTGGGGGTGTGCCAGCGGCGGCGGACCAGGTGGTCGCCGGGGTGGGTCCGTTCGGCGGCCCGCCGGTAGTCGCGCAGGACGCGGGAGGCCGGCCCGGCGAGCAGCGCGGCCGCCGTGTCGAAGGCGCGGGCGGCCGTTGCCGCATCGGTGGCGGCCCAGTCGGCCAGCGGCCGCAGTGCGGCGGGCACTTTGCCTTCGAGCAGGGCGTCGCTGGTGGCGACCAGGGCGGTGATGTGCCGCATCTGCGTGCGCAGGCCGTCGGGGTCGAGCTCGACCTCGACGGGGCGGTTGCCGGAGGCGAGCGCGGTGACGGTGGCGGCGGTGTAGGTGCGGGGCGGGTAGTCCAGGTCGGGCATGCGGCCCAGCAGGCGCACCAGGTCGGCGCGGGAGATGGTCAGCCACCGCGGCCGGTCCAGCCGACCGTCCCACAGCCCCCCGCCACCTCCCCTGTTGAGCAGCTGGCCCAGCAGGCCCTCGCCAGCGCCCTCGGCGGCCGGGAAGCGGAAGGAGACGTAGTCGATCTCCCCCTGGGCGGAGCGCGAACCGGGAAGATCGTCCTCGCTCTCCGGCGGGAAGAAGTGGAAAAAGTAGGCGCGCCGGGTCTCCGGCCCCAGGTAGGTGGCGGTGATGGTGGTGGCGATCTCCTCGGCCCTGTTGACGATGGTCATCAAGGACTCCTCGATCGCGCCGTACATCACCACGGTGCGCGCCTGGCCACCTGCCGTTCCGCGCCAGATCCGGACGTGGACCTGCAGCGGCGGCTCCTGGGCGTAGCGCGTGCC
The DNA here is from genome assembly GCF_044741705.1 of Kitasatospora sp. NPDC088134. Taxonomy (NCBI): domain Bacteria; kingdom Bacillati; phylum Actinomycetota; class Actinomycetes; order Kitasatosporales; family Streptomycetaceae; genus Kitasatospora; species Kitasatospora sp. NPDC088134. The sequence continues at coordinate 25,451 of NZ_JBIUTD010000027.1, forward strand.
GAACTGCATCACTTCGTCCACGGCCAGTACCAGGGGCCGGTCCGGAGGGGCGACGGAGGACCACACCGGCATCGGCAGGCGTTCCCCGTCCGCGGTACTCGTACGGTGCAGGCGGATGTCGTCCGCCCGCCAGACCTTCTGGCCGCGCTTGCCGAGCTTGGCGAACGGGCCGGGGAGCCGGCCGTCCTCGACCAGCTGGTCCACGCGCTGCCGCGAAATCCCGAGGGCCTCGGCAACATCTGCTGAGCCCCACAACTCCTCCAATGCCAACGATCTCTCCTTGCTTCCGTAGTGAGTAGAACGAATTGACGAACCGTCATCGCAAGACTGAATCTACCAGGCTCTTGCACTGAAGCAACCCCCTTTGTGTGCGGAGATGGCGGCAAGCAAAAAATCATGACGCCCTCGCCGGAGCAACCACCGGCAGGCCGCCGGACCGAGGATCCTGAAGAGGCAGGCCACCAAGGCGGACGACATCGGCCCACCACTGCGCCGACGCGTTCGCCACGTCCCTCCGCCCGGGCAGCCCCCCGCGCCCCTCCGTCCGGACGACAACCGGATCCACCCTCGCCGCGCGGCGGGCACAGCACCCGACGCGAGGACTTCCACCCGACGCCGCGGGCATCCCGCCGCCGGGACCGGACGCCGACTGCGCTGCACGCTGCGGCGGGCACTGCCGGCCCCGGTCCAGCGAACACCTCTCCCCCGGCGGCACGGTCGTCCGCACCACCTGGCACGAACCCGCCCGCCCAACGTGGGGAGCGCAGTCACGGCCGCCCACATGCTGTGCTGCTGCTCGACCCCCGCGGCCAGGCCGCGGCGGCGGCCCGGCAGACCACGGAGCAGCAGCGGCTGCCCGGCGGCGCCCTGGCCGCCAACGTCTGCCGGCAGCCGCGCCGGCATCGCGCCCAACGCCCGTACGGCAACCACCCTGACCCTCCAGGCACTCCCCGTCGGCACCGGGCTGCGCACCACCTGCACCGACGGGCATCCGTTCGTCTCCACCCCGGCTTCCGACTCCCCGTACCCGGGGCCGGGCCCACCACCGGCGTTCCCCGACCGGCACCTGCCGCCCCAACGTCGCCCGGCTGTTCCTGCCCGGCATACGGCGTAGCGACCCGGGCAGGAGCAGCGCGTCGCCGCGGGGCCGGCGTACTTGCCCGGTGATGTGGTGGCGGCTGGGCCGGAAGGCGGCCCGCCGCTCCAACGGGCCGACGGCCGCTCGGCGGCCTACCGTCGAACCATGAAGAGGGTCTTCGTCCTGGGCGCCGGTTTCTCGCGGGCCATCAGCGACGCAATGCCGATGCTCAAGGAACTCGCCAACCAGGTGATGGAGTCGGACCCGGTCAGAGCGGTGGGGATCACCAACGGACCGGAGCTGTACGGGGGCAACGTCGAACGCTGGCTGTCCGCCCTGGCCGACCCGGGCCCCTGGAGGTCCCGGGCCGAGGCGCTGCGCGACCGATCCGACTTCGCCGCAGTTGCGGAAGGCATCGCCGAGGTCGTCTCGAAGGCGGAGGCGAAGGCCGCTGCAGAGGACTGCCCGCCCTGGCTCGCCACCCTCGTCCGCTACTGGAACAAGCACCAGTCCACGGTGATCACCTTCAACTACGACCAGCTGGTGGAACTGGCCTACGCCACGGTCTACAAGGACGACGAGCGGGGCCGGGGGGACGCCCGCGATCTCCACCTGATCGCCCTCACCCCGGCGGACGCGCGCGTCGGCAGCGCGCCGGGCGCGTGGCCGTCTGCCGCATTCGGCCTGCTCAAACTGCACGGCTCCCTGTCATGGTGGTACTCCGGCCTCGACGGACATCCCGGCGAGCCGATCTACTTCACCCGGTGGAGCGGCGCGTTCAAGTCCGGGATGCACGACGTGCTGGCGGCTGACATCGGCGACCTCACGGCCGACATGGTTCCGGTGATCATCCCCCCGGTGGCGACGAAGACGCCCTACTACACCAGCCACTTGCTCACCGCGCAGTGGCGCAAGGCCGCGAAGGCGATCTCCGAACTCGGCGAGCACGACGAACTGGTCCTCATGGGCTACAGCCTCCCGCCCACCGACCTCACGGTCGGGGACCTGATATCCAGCAGCCTCCCGGTGCACCCGATCGCCATCGTTCCCGTCAACCTCTGGAACCCCGCGCTGGCACCGGCGAAGGACCAGGCCCTGATCGTGAGAAACCTGCGGGGCCTGCTCCCCCGACGTGCCGACGTCATCACCACCTACCTCGGTACGGACCCGATCCCGGGCTGGGTGGCGGATCACGCCTCCTAGAGGCTCCGGGCCGGGGAGCGTCCCGCGGTGTGCCGGCCGCCGTTCATCGGAGGAGGCCGGACCTGCGATGTCAGCGCGAGAAGGACGGCACCGGCGAGCCCTGGAGCGGCAGCCGGCCGTCGATGTGGTGGACGGTCAGGCGGACCGTCCCGCGATCAACCGGCTGCCGCAGGAAGAAACGGTGCTCTCACTCGGGCTCCTCGACTGCGGCGGACGGTGCGTCCCGCATCTTCTGCACCAGTTCCCGCATCTCGCCGGTGACCTCGGACAACTCGTGTGCGGGCCGGTACTCCCCGACAACCTCGGCCCGGGCCAGCGCCTTGCGGACGACCTCGGGAAGCGTCGTCGAATTGCTCCCCGCCGCCCGGTAGAGGTCCTCGTTCTCCCTCTGCAGGCGTTCCAGATCCTGCAGACGTTCCACCAGCTTGCCGTACAGCTCCTGCTGGGCCTTGCCGGTCTCGTACGGCGCGCAGCTGAGCTCGAACAGGTCCTTGATCAGCGAAGTGCAGACCCAGAGCTCGCCGGCGAGCACGTGGTCGACGTCTTGGAGATCGACGACCCCCGAAACGGCCTGGGCGGACCGCCACACCTGCTGGCACCTCCTCCAGACATGCTGGAGAGCGGGGACGTCTTCCGGGAAGTCTGTGGTGGTGTCGAGGCCGTGGACACGGAGCCCGTGGTATTTGGGGATGTCGTCGATTGTCCTTATGGCCCTCTCCCCCAGGGCGTCAATCGCCGCGCGCCGGCGCCGCCAGCGTCCTTGCTCCGTCCAGCCCGGAGTTTCCTCCAGGCGCGGCACCCGTTCCTCGGGCCGCACATCGGGGGCGTAGAGCACGTCCGGGTAGTGCTTGGCAGACCAGATGTAGATGTGTTCCACGGCGTTGGGATTCCTTACCGGCTGAATCGGGAGCATCGGAAGTCTCGCAGAGAGTCCGCTGTGCGTCCCTTCGGGTCCACGTTCGTAGCGAGGGCTGATCATCACCCGAGATCGTTATGACGCGATGCGGTACCCGCGGTGGACGTTGATGGTGATCTGGGCCGCGTTCGCTGCGGCGGCGGTCCGGCCGCCAGGCGTGCACGGCCCGGTAGTAGCAGAGGCGGCTGTTGGCCGAGCTGCGTCCGGCAGGCTGAAGGCGAGGCTGCTCCCCGCCGTCAGGGTGTCCGGGTGGAGCGGGCTGCAGCGAGTTCGGCGTCGAGGTCGGTGGCGTAGTCCTCCAGGGACTGGCACAGTCGGGCGGTGGTGTCCAGGTCCAGCGGTGCTCCTCCGCCCCGCCAGTGCCTCCAGAGGTGGGCGATGCCCCTCACCATGGCGGTCACCTGCTCGGCCGGGAGCAGCAGCTGGCCGTCGACGTGGTGGACGGCCAGGCGAACCGGCTCCCCGTCCTCGTCCAGGGGTTGCCGGTACTCGTCCTCGACGCGGGGCTGTCCCTCCGGCCGGGTGGGGAGTTGGGCTGTCCGAGGGGTCAAGGCACGGGCGAGCGAGCCCTCGCGTTCGGCGACGCGGGCGGCGGCCCGTTCGGCCAGCTCGGGGCGCAGGGACGGCGACTGCGGCGGGACGGTGATGCCGGCAGCGGCTGCCTCGAGACGGGCGCGTTCGGCTTCGACGAGCAGCCGCTCTTCGACGGCGGCGGCACCGTCCATCCACCCCTGGCCGTAGTCGTCGCTGCGGCCGTCGGGGCTGTCGAACATCGCCGACTCCGCTGCGCTGGCGGCCCAGTCGAGGACGTCGAAGTCGTTGCGGGCGGCGGCTCCGGCGGCGTAGTCGAGGGAGTGACCGGCGTCCATGAGGTGCTGCGCGAGCTGGATGCGGCCGTAGCCGTTCATCGCTGTTGCTCCGATCCGAAGGTGGGGACAGTCAGTGAGGTCCACCGGGGTGGTGAGCGGCCTGCTGTCGGCGAGGGGGCTACATCGGGCAGGAGCGGTTCCGGCCCGGCTTCTATCGCTGTCCGCTTGCACAAGCGGGTCGGGAGCAGCCGCGTATGCCGCTGCTCCCGACCCGACTGGACGGCCGCTGGCCTACACGCCGAACCCGACCGCGCTGACGAAGGTGTAGCTGTCGTAGTCGCTGTCCAGCTCGTTGAGGATCTCGTCCCAGCAGATGTCGAGTGCGTTCTCGTCGCCCTCGGCCCAGGCGTCGACGATGGCGTTCCACAGGTTCCCGCGGATGTTCTTCCGCCGGATCTGGATGTCCCGCTTGTACTTCTGCTCGACCTGGCGCTGGTCCACCGGGTAGATCTCGATCTCGGTGCCGTTGCCGTCGTCGTTCAGGCGGTCCTTGAACTCCTTGGCGAGGTTGCGGCGCCGGTAGTCCCAGTAGGCGGCGTCGATCTTCTCCAGGTTGCCGCGCTGCGGGACCGTTTTCTTGTTGATCCAGTTGTCGACCGTCTCCGGCTTGACCGTGATTCCCGCGCGGGCCATCGCCTCCCGGCCGCCCTTGCTCTTGGTGAGGTACTTCAGCCGGGCGGCGAGTCCTCGGGCCGTGGTGACCGGTGATTTGATGCCGGTGACCGCCTGCTCCAGGGTGATGGCCATGGCGATACCGCCAGGAATTCCCCGGGCCTTGTATCGGCCGAGGTCCGTCCACCTGCCTGCCATTTACTATTCACCCCCTACCGAAAAATCGGATTCCTTAAGCTTCACTTCGGTGACCTTCCTTCCTTCGGTGAACACCGATCGCCAGTCGCCGACGACGTGGATTTCGTCGGTACCCTTCATGGCCACAAGATGCACACCTGCAAGGTGCAGCTTGTGACCCTTGAGCCACAGGTTGGCGAACGCCTGCGACCGGATGATGTGCATCCAGTCGGGGCGGTGGAGTTTGCGCTGCGCCCCGCTCTCGCCCATGGTTGAGACGAATTTCGAATACATGTCCTTGACGTATTCATACGTCAGATCGTCGCCTGCGTCGATCGCCTCCTGGCGGGCTTTAGTCAGGACGACTCGGAATTCCTCCAGGAGGTTCTCGCTGGCGTAGGCGGTGTACGACTCGTGGATGATCGGCTTCTCGCAGAGGCTGCCCATCCTGGGCCCCGCGAGGCGCAGCAGCAGGCGCAGCGTGGAGCTGGTGATCCAGATGGGGCCCGGTTCGTCGCGGTTGCCGATGGGGTTGGGCAGGTGGGGGTGATTCCAGGTCGGAGGGGTGATGAGGTAGAGGCCGGCGTGCTTGGGGTCGTACGTGCCGTCGGGGTTGTGGTGGAGCTGACCGATCGGCAAGTGCACCTTAAGGGCCGACAGGTAGGCGCCGTTGATGTCGAGTCGTTCGACGAGTCGGCGCTCCCCCGTGCGGAGTTCGGCGATGAGCGCCTCGTTCCGCCAGTTCGGGCGGGCCTCCCAGACTTGGTCGGACTTGCCCTGGGCGGGCTGGCGCAGGATCTCCAGGCTCGGGGGGTGCGCGGTGTGCTGGTACCGTGCGCCGACCCGGGAGCGCAGGAACAGCGCTGTCACGTCGACCACCGACTTCTTGGTGAGGGCGGTCAGTGCGGGCCGCACCTCGCCCTGGTGGCGGCGCGCCTCCTCGTCGACCCGCTTGTGGATCATGCCGAGCAGTTCGGACTGCGAGGCGGGCAGCTCGACGGTGGCGGGCTTCTCCGGCCGGTTTTCCGGGCCGGTGGAGGCGGCCCCGGCGGCCGTCGGCGAGCACATCCCGCCGAGGTGGCGGGGCTCGCCGCCGATCCGCTGCCGGGTGGGTACCCCGCAGCGCAGGCACGGGGCCTCGTCTGCCTGCACCGGATTCCCGTCCGGACCGAGGTCCAGGTCCAGGTAGCGCTCATCCGGGAAGGAGACCCCGGTGGGCACCGGGTCGGGCACGGGGGCCGGTGCGGCCGGGGCGGGCTGGGTGGGTGCGTCCTTCGCCGGAGCCGGTTCGGCTGCGACCGGTGCCGGCGGCGCTTCGGCGGGCTCGGGCTGCGCCGGCGCTGCTTCGGCAGCCGGCTCCGCGACGGCAGCGAAGTCGGGCGGCAGGTAGGTGGCGACGAAGTCGGTGAGCGGGATTCCGAAGTGCTGGATCAGGAACCGCTCGGAGACGGTCGGGGCCCGGCGGCGCGCCTCGGGCAGCAGTTGGTACGCAGCGAAGGGGCCCGCGAACAGAGCGACAGCGGGGATCTCGTAGTGAACGGCGACCTGCTCGCAGTCACCGAGGGTCCAGCCGGTCTTGCCGTCGAGGCGGCGGCTGATCTTCGAGCGGTCGAGGCCGATCCCATCGGCGAGCTTCGTGATGGACTCGCCGGTCCCGTCCAGCAGGGCCTTGATTGCCAGTCGTACGGATTCCTCCAGGCCGACCGGCTCCTCCGAGTCCGGCTCGCGGGGGGCGATCCCCGGTAGGCCCGCGGCAGCTGTAGCAAGCGCGCCCATCGTGCGCATGGGTGAAGTCATGGTGCCATTATTGCATTGCCGTGCATTAAATGCAACTCCGTGCATCTTATGTGTATCCGTGTGATTTATGCACGGACTGGCAGTGGGTGGGCAGTTCACTCGAAAGGGTCAACTCGTCCGGGACACCACAGGGCGGCCGATAGCCTGCTGCCCACGCTGGCCGCGCGACGCCGGCCCGAGGATGTGGGTGCGCAGCATGCTGGAGCGGTGGGACAAGAGCAGCGAACGACGGCTGCTGCGGGCGGTCGATGCCGCCACCGCGCTGCTGTCGGAGGGGGTTGGCCCGGTGGGCCTGACGGTCCTCCAGCGGCTCCTGGCCGTCGTGTTCGAGGCCGGCGCGGGCACTGCGGACGCGGCCCGGGAGCTCCAAGTGGCCGGCGACATCGTCAACACCCTCTCCTACGACGAGCCGTGGGAGGAGGCGAAGGCCCGTGCCTGGCTGGCCGACGCGCACCTGCAGCGTGCCGCGCTGCGGGCGACGGCCGCCGGAGCCGACCCGGTCCAGGCCCGCGCCGAACTCGAGAGCCACCGCTGCTGGGAAGTCCACCGGCTCGACGCGCTGGCGCGCCGGCTGCGCCTGCTGCACGCCGCCTCCGGCCAGAGCGCGAAGTGGCTGGCCGACACCGCCCGGGTCGAGTACCACCACATCGCCCGGTGGACCGCGGGGCGCACCCGTCCCGACGCCCGGCAGCGCACCGCCCTCGCCCGCACCCTGGGCGCCGCGGCCGGCTGGTTCAACGTCCAGCGCGACTCGGTACCGGACATCGACCTGTACCGCTCGGTTGCCGGGTGCCCGTGCGGCACCGGGGCCGACCGGTTCGCGCTGGGCCCGGTGAACGGTGCGACGCTCAAGACGTCCTGGACGAGCCAGGGCTGGTACTGCGTCGGCTGCGGCACTCCGTGGATGTCCGAGAACGACAACCGGATCTACGCCGTACCCGCCCTCGCCCCGGCCGGCGGGGAGCTGAAGTTCCTCGCCGTGCTCGACACGGTCAAGAACCCCGCCGCCTGCGGACCCGAACTCGCCCTTCCGTGGCCGTCGGCGCACTGGACCGCCCCCGCAGGACTCCACCGGCGCGGCGCGGCGCAGGTCCCCGCCCTCTACCGGGCGGCTCCCCCGCGCCCGTAGTGAGCCGGCCGCCGGGGTGTCGGTGGCAGGAGCCCTGCTAACACCCCGTTCTCCAGCGGAAACGGGAGCTGGCGGCCAAAAACGGCGTGTCGCCCCCCGACGTCGGCACCAGCAGGCAGGGTGGCGGCATGGCCAGACCAGGAACAGCCTTCCACCGGCGGCAGGCCCGCCCCCGCCGCACCTCGGTGTCCCCGCTGTCACCGAACGGCATCGTCGGCAAGACCGCCCCGGACACGATGCCGCCCGGGGAGCGGCCCACCTGCTGTTCGACGACGCTGACCAGGAGCGTGCTGGACGGCGGCACGGTGCTGGTACTCACCCGGCACACGGCCGGCTGCCCGGTGTGGACCGCGCGCTGAAGAGCGGTCCTTCTGACCACCTACCGGCGGCCGGGCGGCAGCGCGGCGGCCGCGGCCTCCTTGGCCGCCGTCAGCGCCTCGGCGAGCGAGAGGGCCACCGCGGAAGCCCTCTCGGCCAACGGGTCGATCTCGGCGACCGCGAGCTGGGACGCCGCCGTCCCGGCGACCAGGTCCATCAGCGCCCCGCTGCGCGCCTCCACCTGCTCCACCGCCCTGTGCTCGGCAGCGATCCGGTCGACTTCCTGCGCCTGGCGGGCGTACGCCTCCAGCGCGAGCACCTGGTCCTCGAGGGAGGAGTACACCGTGGCCAGGGCAGCCTGCTCTCCCGCCAGCAACTCCTGAAGCGTCGTCCCGTCGCTGTCCGATCGGACGGTGGCGGCGGCCTTCGCCCGGCTGTATCGGTGCAGGGACTGGGCGAGCAACCAGATCCGCTCCGGCAACTGCACGCGGTTGGCGGCCCCCAGGCCCTCCATGTCCTGCGCGTGCAGTCGGGAACACAGAACGGCGTCGGCGGCTTGCTGCGCCCGGACGAGGAGCTGGGCGGCGTCGGCGCTGAGCCAGCCCGGTTGAACGTAGTGTCCGCGGGCCTGCCCGAGAACCTTGTTCATCAGGCGGTTCCGCATCACCTGGAAGCCGACCTCCGCAACGGCGATGCATGCCCCAATGACGACGACGGCCGCCCCGATGGTCTGGAACACGTCGAGGACGGAGCGCGCCAAGGAGTCGATCTGCCCCAGACGGTGGCCGAGGTCGGTGTCGGCGGATTCCTGACGCGGTCCCAGAAGGTGCTCCGTCAGCCAGGCGCCGCCACCGCCGCAGGCGCCGTACACCATGGCCTTCAGGGATTGAGGGGGGATCAAGCTGCCCCCGGTGGCCGAGACGGTGAGGGGCTCGCCGTCGTCTATGAGCAGTTGCGGCACCGCGTCGGCCAGGTCGGCGACCGCGTGCGCGAGCGAATCGGGCAGGGCAGGGTCGAAGACCGGTCGCGCCACAGCCCCCTCGGAAGGAGATTTGTCGAGGTTGGCCGTCACGTCACAGCCCCTTTCACGTCGAGGAGTTCCGGCGCGACGGGGTGACCCGGCCGGGCAGGCCTGTACGCCCGCAGGCCGGTCGGGAGGCTGCTGCTCCGCCCCCGACCGACCTGCGGGCATGCTAGCGCCGACCACCGTCGATCAGCCCCGGGTTTCCCCGGGCACTGGAGCCGACACCCCCTGGACCCCTGGCGCGCCCGGGTCGACGTACTACTGGATGCCGACCAGCAGCACGCGGCTCAGGTACTCGTCGATCATGCTGCGGGGCCAGTCGGGAGCGGGGATCGGCATCCGCCCCAGCAGCCAGGCCCAGCCGCGGGCCTCAACCAGCCCAAGCGGCTCGTCGGCGCCCTCGCGGGCCTCCAGGACCTCGAAGGTAGCGGCCGGGGAGGCGCCCGTCGCGATCGTGTAGCGCTGGCGGCCCAGGTCGATCTCGACGCTCCAGCCGGAGCCGTGCCAGACGGCGAACTGTCGGCCGACGCCGGCCGGGCTGATGCGGTAGAGGCTCCCGGCGAGGGAGTTGCAGCACCACGCGGTCGCGCTCTCGACGTCGGCGAATGCCCACCACCCGCCCAGGGTGTCCGGCGAGATCGGCGCGAAGCAGCCGAAGACGTCGCGCCGGGCGAACGCGCCGAACCCGGTGACGACGGCCTGGACCCGGTGGCCGCGGTAGGGCAGGTCGAGCACCACGGTGCCGGCGGCAAGCGCTTCGGCCAGGTCGTGGACCGAGACGGGCCGGCCAGCGGCATCGGTGCCGGGCATACCGTGAGGAAGTGCGGGCATGGTTGTGGTCACTTCTGCACGCCGGACGGCGCGCATGGTGTTCTCCGGCTCCCCCGGGTGGCGGTTCAGGTCCTGAACGTGCTGTGGGAGGAGATGCCCCCGTAGTCGGGGCAGGTCGCGAGGGCGGCGCTCCGCAGCGCCTCGTTGACCTGCCCGGTGAGGAAAACCGCCCAGTCCAGCTCCTCCTGGGCGGCGCGGGTCTCGGGGGTGTCGGGCAGGGAAGCGCGGGCGGTGACGGCGAGTCCGGTCATGTCGGACAGGAACCGGGTGTGGTCGTGGAAGGCGGCCGTGAGCTGCTGCTGGAGGTCCGAGGGTCCGTCGAGCGGGCACCCGGCGAACCGCGAGCGGCGCCAGTTGTCCCGGTGCCGGCGCAGCGAGGCGTTGAGCTGCTGCATCAGGTCGATGGTGTTGAGGATCGAACGGCGTCGGTGGCGGAACACGGCGGGACTCCCCCTGGCGGTGTCGGTCGGTGAGTCGGTTGTGGCGTACGGACGGGCGGCGCTGCAGCGGTGGCGGGGTTGTACGTGGACATCTTGTTTGCGCCAGGGGGCCGGTGTCCCGTGTTTTGCGCTCTGCCGCACCGGAGGCCGGTGCGGCAGAGCGGGGACGCCGGTCGTCGGGGCGACGGTCAGGTGCCGTAGATCAGGATCCCGGCGGTGGCCAGGACGTAGGCGGCAGCGGCCGAGGAGGTGCTGTCCGCCATGGCGAAGGTGGCGATGCCGACGACGGCGACAGCACCTCCGACACCGCGGCGCACCAGTTGCGACTGCGGTCCTTCGACCGGGCGGAGCCAGTGGCGTACCGCGGACCGGAGGGCGTGTACAGGCCGGGACCGCCGGGGGGCGGGCAGTACCAGGATGAGCAGGAGGACGGCGAGGGCGAGCAGCGCGGCCGCTCGTAGAACGCTGGTCAACGTGAAACTCGATTCCCTTGGAACGGCGCCGCTGGCACGGCGCCGACGATGTGCAGGACGAAGGCCCGGGTGCCCGGGTGATGCGGTGGCCGTGCCGGCCGACTGTCTTGACACAGGTCGGCAGGGGCACGGCCTTGTTGAGCGGTGGCAGTGGTCGGGCGGCGAGCAGGTACGGAGCCCGACCGGGTGTCGCCGCGCTCTCGCTGCGCCCGGCCCGCCCACCGGGGCCGGCTGGGCGGGCCGCGAAGTGCCGCGGTGGTGCCCGGTGGCGGCCGCCGGTGCGGCACGGGGTGGTGAGGTGCTGCTGGTACCGGTGTCTGTCGGGGCCCGGCCGAGGATGTCTTTGCGTACGGTCTTCCGGTTCATGCCGAGGATGCCGGTCACGGCGGACTGCCTGCTTCGGTGACCACGGCTTCGGCGGGTCCAGTACGCGCGTTCGGCCGCCGTTGCTTCCTGTCGGGTCTCGGCGGCCGTGGTGGGGGCCCCCGGCGGTGCCGGGGGCCGGTGGGTGGGGCGGTGGCGGGGTCAGTTGCTGAGGAGGAAATCGGTGGTGGGCTGCCCCTCGGTGCGGGTGGCGAGGGCCGCCTGGGCCCGGGTGTGGGGGATTTCCAGGCCGAAGCGGGTGCGGGCGGCCTGGCGCAGGTCGACGATCGAGGCGGCGCTGCCGTGTTCGGCGACGGCCAGGTCGGCGGCGGCGAGGGCGAGGAGGTCTTCGCGGGAGGGACCGGTCGGTGCCACTCGCAGGAGTTCGGTGTAGGCGGTGTCCCACTGGCGGCGGACGCGGCCGCGGTCGCGGGCTTCGGAGGGCTGGGGGCGGGGTCGGCCGATCCGGCCGTGCTCGGCCGTCCAGTACCGCTTCCCTGATGCTTGGGTGTGTTCAAGCGCTCAAGGAGGGGTGTCGTGGCGGGGTGGCAAGTGGTGCTCGTGCGGGACTGGCACGTGTGGGGGCCGGTGCACGAGTCGGGGGTGCTGGGGGTCCGGGATCTGAAGCTGGCGGTGGACCGGATCGGCTTGCGACCAGGTGATCCGGTGTTTCTTCGTCCTGATTTCCAGGTGGATCCGGATCTGCTGAAGTTCGTGTTGTCCCCGGCATTCCGGAGTCTCGAACGGTCGACTCGTGAGGATTATGCGACGGATATCCGCTTGCTGCTGGACTGGCTGTGGGACCGGGGTGCGGCGTGGTGGCAGGCCAGCGAAGCTGACCTGACCGCGTACCGGGAGTGGCGGTGCGAGTCACCGATGAATCCGGAGCGGATAGGCGGCGCGAAGTGGAATCGTGAAGCCGCCGCGCTGACGAAGCTGTTCAAGTGGGGAAAGGTCCATCCGCTGCCGGTGGACACGGGCCGGAGCCAGGACCGGGCGGCGAACGCTCGGAATCGGAACGTGCGGTGGTTGACGCCGCGGACGTGGCGCCTGTGGATGGATCTGGGTCTGCGGGGTTTTCGGGCGGACGGTTCGCCGCATCCGGGCTGGGACGGGCGGACCGAGATGCGGAACACCGCGTTCGTACAGCTCGGGCTGAGTTCGGGGCTGCGCAAGCAGGAAGGCGGTGGGCTGCTGACGCTCGAACTGCCGACGCAGCGGTTGCGGCGGGGCTTGTACTCGCATGGCACGGTCCCGTGGGCGTTGACCCGCTCGAAGAAGAGCCGGGTGTTTTATGCGCGGGCGGACGCGCTGCAGCAGGTGACCGCGTATCAGGAGACGGAGCGGGCCTGGGCGGTGCAGCAGGCCCAGCGCAAGGGCCGCTATGACCGTTTGCCGGGGATGTGGCTGGTCAACGACGTGACGCGTGGCCTGAAGCCGCGGGTCACGTGGGTGGACGGGGATGGCACGGTGGGCCGGGCGGACCTGGGCCAACTGGACTGGCGGGACCGGCAGCGGTTGTTCACCGAGGGCCCGGACGGGCCGGAGCCGTTGTGGCTGTGGCTGACCGAGGAGGGTCTGCCGATGCTGCCCGACCGTTGGAACACTGTGTTCCGGTTGGCGAACCTGCGGTGCGAGGAGGAGTTGCTGACCGCGCGGGAGCGGGAGACGCCCCGGCACCTGCGGACCGCCGAGGCTCGTGGCCGGGTGCCCTGGGCGATTCCGCATGGCACCCGCCACTCCTTCGCCTTATTCATGCTGATCGTGCTGAACGACCTGGTGGAGCGCAAGTACGGGCTGACGCCGGATCAGCGGCGGGACTTCGCCAACCTGTTCGGGGATCCGTGGTGGCTGGTCGCGGAGCTGTTGGGGCACGCGGACGTGGAGACGACGAAGGAGCACTACCTCTCGCCGGTGCGGCACATGCGGCTGGAGTCGATCCTCGCGTTCGACGAGGACGACGAGACAGCCGTCGGGGCCGGGGATTCGGATGCGCGGGTGACGGGCCTGTTCGCGCGGCTGGCGCGGGAGACGTCGGGAATCCAGGACTTGGACGCGCTGATGGACCCCCACCCGATGTCCGCCGACCGTGACGCCGAGCTGGTCGGCGACGAGGAGGGGCAGGGATGAGCCCGCGCGGCCGCAAGGCGGTGCCTCCGCCGGCGGACTTCCAGGCCACACCCCGTATCGACACGACGGGCCTGCGGGTCACCGTGGTCAACAATCGGGGCCTGGGGAAGGTGTTCGACTTCGCGGATCTCAAGGTCCCGGCTCCGATGCAGCTGTCCCTGGCGACCGCGTACGCCGGCCAGTCCGCCGGCTGGAACTCCCATGCCAGCGCCAACAGCTACTGGAATGCGCTGACCATGTTCGCCACGTTCCTCAAAGCTCAGGAGCATCCGGGTCAGGATCTGGACGAACTGCCCGCACCGACGGTCGAGCTCCTGCGGCAGAACTTCCTCCAGGCGGCCGGCACCCGCATTGACCTCGCGAACCTGCGGCGTCTGCTGGGGCGCGATCCGAGGCTGGCCGGTGGGCCGGTGGCCGAAGTGCTTGCCCGGCCGGTCCGCAGGGCGCCGTCGACCCGCACCTCACTGGAGGATGACGAGTACGAGCAGGTCAAGAACGCCGCGCGCGTGGAATTCCGGGCCGGATTGCTGCGGATCCGCGAGAACACGGCCCACCTCGAGCGCTACCGCCGCGGAGAACTGGCCGAGGGCAGCCGCGACTGGAAGGTCGGCCAGGTCCTGGACCACCTCGCCGCCACCGGCGATGTCCCCCGCACCGTCCTGCCGAACAGCGCGCGCTCGGTGACCAACCCACGGTTGCTGGGCGGGAAACATCCGCTGCAGACGTGGGGGCGGCTGTTCCTGACCCGGTCCGAGATCATCGCGCTGGCGGTGCTGATGACCGCTCAGTGGGGTTGGAACCTGTCGATGTACCACCGCGTGCCGGTACCAGTGCGGTCGCCGTCGGCCGGGGAGAGCGGCGTGATCACCTACCAGGTCCAGGTCGAGAAGCACCGCGCCCGGGAGGGACGCTGGTGGGACACGGAGAACATCACCGACTCGGGGGCCGGCTCGGACGGGCGCCTGATCACACAGGCGCTGGAGGCCACCGCCCATGCCCGTGCCCTCGTCGCCCGCCTCGCTCCCGGCACCGACCTGCTTATGACCTACCGGATGACCCAGCTGGGCAGGGACCACAGCAACCACGACCGCTCTCAGCCGGTGGGCCCCATCGGCTTCGGCATCACCAGTGATGACGCCACCGCGTGGCGGAAGCGGCACGGGCTGGCGAGGTCGCCGTTCCAACCTCTTCGCCGCACCACGGTCGTCGAGGACGGCTGGCCGCTTCAGCACAAGCAGAGAACGCACGAGAGTGTCTACGTCCTGCCGGATCGGCGCGTGCAGAAGCGGTCCCGGACGGTCATCGCCGCCGGCGCCTGGGAGGCCCTTCAGCAGGCCCGCGACCTCACCTTCAAGGGGCGCCTCGCAGACGGGCCGGACGTCGCTCACCAGGAGACCGTCTCCGCCGACTGCGCGGACGAGAAGACCAGCCCCTGGCCCGCGTCCGACGGCGGCTGCGGAGCCGGCTTCCTGGCCTGCCTGGGCTGCGAGAACTCCCGTGTCCACACCGGCCACCACCCCCGCCTGGCCGTCCTGCGCCAGCAACTGCTTTCCCTGCGGGGCGTCTTGCCCGGCCACCACTGGGCCACCCGGTGGGAGGAGTTCATGCACCGCTTGGAGAACCTGCGAGAGCGGGTCGGCGAGAACACCTTGGACCACGCCGGCCAGCGCGCGACCGAACGCGACCACATGATCGTCAACCTCCTCCTGAAGGGAGAACTGGACCGGTGACCAGCCCCGATCTCGCCTTCGCCGAAGACCCGTACATCCTGCGCGCCCCGCTCCCCGACGACTTGGTCGTCCTGCCGCACCGGATCAGACCCGGCAACACCCGCGCCAACAACCGCGTCCGCGACGACATCTGGTCGCTCGGGCCGCTTATCGACCGGCCCGGACAGGTCCTCAACCGGATCCACTGGAAGAACTGCCCCGCACCGCTGCGGAAGGAGTTGACGACCCTGGCATGGACCATGCTCAACGGCGAGCGCCGCCCGACCACGGTCCAGCAGGCGGGCAAACGGGGCACCCTCTCCACCTACAGCAACGCGACCGCGCGGATCTGGATGTGGATGAGCTGGGCCCGCTGGCTGCAGCGGCAAGGGGTGCAAACACTCGCCGACGTCACCGGCGTGCACTGGCAGGCCTTCGCCGACACCCTCCGGTCGAGGGGAGTCCGCCGCCGCACGATGGAGAACTACCTCTCCTTCCTGTCGGAACTGTGGGAGTTCGACCAGCTCACCGCACTGCCCACAGGAATCCTCCGGCCGCCGTGGGACACCGAAGGCGTCGACGACTACCTGCCCGAAGAGAAGCAGGAAGGCGGCCGGGAGAACACCACCGAACCGCTGGCCCCGAGTGTGGTGGGCCCGCTACTGGTGTGGGCGATCCGCTTCGTCGAGGACCTCGCCGACGACATCCTCGCCGCCTGGGACGAACGCACCCGCATCGCCAGCCGGGCACACTCGAACCCCGCCACCCCCGAAGGCCACGCCGCCCTCCACACCTACGTGCGGAAGCTGCTGGCCGATGGCGCCCCGATACCCACCGCCACGATCCGCGGTCAGACCGGTGCGGCCCGCCTCTACATCGCCGACCTCACCGGCGCCAGCCTCCAGCAGGTGCACCGGGCCTTCACCAGTTACGACCTGGCCAACGTCGCCGCCCAGCGGCCCGGCCCATGCCCGCTGACCACGCCGGTCACCGGTCTCATCGAGGGGCGGCCCTGGCGGACCCGCATCGACTTCGGCGAGGCCGAAGCCCTGTGGCGCCATCTGGGCACAGCCGCCACCGTGATCATCATGTATCTGACGGGCATGCGTCCCCAGGAGGTGCAGGCGTTGCGCTCCGGGTGCTGCCCCGACCCCGCCCCGGACTCCGACGGCACCAACCACCACCTCATCAACAGTGAGGTCGCCAACCCCACGGACAACGAGAACCCGGTCACCGGCGAGGCCGGCGAGGACGCTGAGGAGCCTCATCTGATCACCGGCCGGCACTACAAGTCCGTCAGGGACGACGACGGAAACCACATCAGCGCGGGCGAGATCCGGACCGTTCCCTGGGTGGCGATCACACCGGTGGTCAACGCCATCCGCGTCCTGGAACGCATGGTGCCCACCGGCGAACTCCTGCTCAGCTCCACCCACCACGACACTCGGCAGCGCACGAGGACCGGCAGCCTGGCCCTGTCGGTGCTCGCCCGGCGAATCGAGGACCTCGTGGCCTGGATCAACCGCGAGGCCACCGTTCAGGACTTGCCGGGCCAGACGGTCCCCGCCGACCCGCACGGGGCGATCAGCACCAGCCGCTGGCGGCGCACGCTGGCCTGGCACGTCGCCCGCCGCCCCGGCGGGCTGGTGGCCCTGGCGATCCAGTACGGGCACATGCGGGCCTTCCTCGACGCCCGCACCTCCGCTGGCTACGGCGCCCGAGGCCGGCGCGGCATGCACGGCGTCCTCGACGTGGAGACGGTGCTGGCCACCGCCGACGCGGCCGCGAACCTGCGCGACGCCGCGGCCGCCGGGGAGCGGATCTCCGGCCCGGCCGCCGGCCGGGCCCTGGTCGACGCCGCCGACACCCCGCGCTTCGAAGGCGCCCTTCTGACCGCCCGCGCCACCCGGCAGCTGAACCAGATGCGCGGCCACCTGCTCTACGACAACCCCGACAGCTTCCTGATCTGCGCGTTCAAGGAGGACAACGCGCTGTGCGGGCCGGACGCGGGCGCCATCGCCCCGCTGCCGTTCGCCTGCCAGACCGGCTGCGGCAACGCGGTCCGCACCGACGCCCACGCCCAAGCCGCCCGCCACCACGCCGACCGACTCGAACAACGCGCCGCGTACGTTCCGGGGCCGATGGCCAAAGCCCTGCACGCCGCCGCCGCGAAGTGGCGTGGCGTCGCCGACACCCACGACGCCACCGCCCGAACCGCCCAGGAGATCCTCGGATGAACCCCGACCAGGCCGCCCACGCCGCCGAACGCGAACGGATCAAGGAGGCCATCGACCGCCTCCTAGCCGGCGCCCCCGCCCGCTCCAGCGGCAGCCTCACCGTCGAGGGCCTGGCCATCGAAGCGGACGTCCACCGCATGGCGCTCTACAAGCGCCACTCCGACCTGCGCGAGCTCTTCAACGAACGCGTCCGCACCGAGACCCGGCAGATGCCGGAGAGCGAGAAGCGGCTCCGCAAGGACAACGCCACCCTGAGGCAGTCCCTCAAGGACGCCCGCGCCGCCGAAGCGGAAGCCAGGTGGGCCTTGGAGCAGACCGTCCTCGCCGCGGCCGTCCTCACCTCCGCCTCGGACAGGCCCGAGAGCGGCGGCGGGAAGGACGGGAACGTGATCCCCTTCAGGCGGCCCAGCACCTGAGCTGAGACCGTAACAATTCGGCCGTCCAGTCCCGGCCGTGAGCCAGGACTACTTCTTGGAAAGGCCCTTGAAGTCGCCTTCTGGGGCCTACCAGGCGGATTCGACTCAGTCGTCCTCAGAGAAGAAGTCGTCAGCGTCGCCTTCAATGACAACCTCATCAGCGTCACCCGTCGGGGCCGCCGATTCGAACTCATCAGAGAGGCTGTCCGTGCCCACCCCGACTACGTGGCAGAAGGAACATCCACAACCAATTCCGCGGTCTCGCCTTCAGCTGATCCCCGCGGTTCTGAGGCTGACCACACAAGTCGGCACGCAGGGCCCGGGCTGGGTCAGGCCGGGCCCTGCACCGGTACGGAGTGATATGGGGCGGCTGGGTTCAGGCAAGATGCTGTGCTGCGGAGTGGACTATCTCTGCGGCGAGGCGAGCCGCCCTGTTCCGCGGATATATCACTGGTAGCCGTTCCAGTAGTCCTCCGTGCCGGGGCACACATGATAGGTGTTGGTAGCCCACACGGCCCGGCCTCCCTGCCAGATCACGAAGTTGCCGTCAGCTTGCAGTACGGCCCAGCTGTCGCTGCCCGCCCAGGCGTGGGCATCCCATTCCGGCCTGTATTGGAACGCAGTGCCACTGTTGGCGTAGTACGTGGCGAGGTTCCCGTCACTCCAAAAATTCAACTTGTGACTGGTTGGATTGAAGAAGGTGTTCGGCGAAACCACTCCTGATGCCCAGACGGCTTGGCCGTTGTTGATCCACTTTCCGTAGGCATTGGTTCCGCGGTTGAGGCAGTAGATGACGAGATTGCCGTCATCTTGGTAAGAGAGCTTCTCGTCCTCGGTCCACCAGGTGGTCGGGCCGGTTTCGAGGCCGGTGTGGAAGCTGGACTGGTGCTGGCACTTTGCTCCGTTGGCACCTCCCCAGTAGTTGCACACGAAACTGGTGGCGGATGCGGATGGGGCGCCGGAGATGCTGATGCCGACCATGAGGCCCACGGTCGAGGCAAGGGTCGCTATGCGCTTGAATGCCTTCAAAAGATATTCCCCCAAAATTTAGAACGCGGCAGACCCGAAGTCGGATATGAGAGCGAGCCCCGCGTCGGTCTCGTGCGAACCTACCAGGCGCGCCGACGGGCGAACTGCCGATCGGGAGAAGGGGGGAATATTTTGCTGACGCTTGACCCGGCTGATCGGGGTGACAGAACTCCCTAATGAGACTTGCGGGCGGCAGTGTCATATTTGGGACGGCGACCGTCGGTGTGACACGAATCGGCGGATAGCCGACACAATCGTGTTAGATGGCATCTCATTCGGGCAGGGGGGTGCAAATGAGGGCTGCCCGCAATGCTGCCGGAGGGCGACCCCGCAGTCCACGCCGTAAGCGGGGCGGCGGATTGCCTCGACACGCAGGCACGTGGCAGAGGTAGGCGTTCGGTGGTCCGGTGGGATCACTGACAGCTCCAGGCTTCAAGATCATCTCAATGTGGGTTTGCAGGCCCTTGGCCGGACCCCAAGCTGAACACACTGACTTGACAAGGAATAGGCGACCGGGATGTCGAGGCCTTCGGCGAAGAGGATCTCCCTGCGGGTCGATTCGCCGAGGTAGAACTCGGTGTCGGTGACGACCAGGACCTCGTCGGAGAAGCTGATCTTCGCCAGGTGCAGGGTGTCGAGGCGCTTCTTGAGGTCCTGCGCGGTGTCGGGGGAGCTCCACAGCGGGTGGGTGCGGCGCATGTCGACGGCGGGGGCGAGGACCATCCGCCCGGCGACGGTTTCCTGGAGGGCGGCCTCGGCGATCTCCTGCCAGAAACGGGTGCTGCCGCAGATCGTGACGGTCAGGGGGAGCAGGTCTCCGGGGTCGGGGGTGTAGGTGGCGGTGTCCATCAGGGATTCCTTCCGTGGTGGGGTGCGGTGGGCAGGAGATGAGGAGCAGTCGGTGACGGGGCAGGGCCCCGGCAAAGCGCACGGCCCCTGCCCGGAAGCGGTGGCGGGAGCAAGGAAGTGTCGGCCCGCCCCGGGGACGGGCGGGCCGGTTGCTCGGTGTCAGGCGGTGCGGTAGTGGCGGATCTCGTCGAAGCCTTCGGCTTCGAGCAGGGGCCGGGCGTCGCGGGCGAGGCGGTGGGCGGCGCGCAGGAAGTCCTCGGGCACGCGCTGCTCGGCCGGGCGGACGCAGTTGCGCAGCGCCAGCTGATCGTAGGGGGCGTCGACGGTGACGGCGACGGTCGGGCGCGCGAACTGGCGGGCCAGCCAAAGCAGTTGCTCGCGGTGCCCGGGAGTCAGGGAGCAGTTGTCGACGTACGTCGTCTCGCCGCGGCGCAGCCGCATGGTGAGGATCTGCTGCTGCAGCAGGAGGGCGTCGGCGGTCGCCGTCTGGTCGCCGGGGCGGCTGGCGGCGGCGCGCAGCAGGTCGAGCGAGACGACCTGGTGCGCGGGGACCTCCCGCAGCAGCGTGGTCTTGCCGGCGGCCGGGGGGCCGATCATCACAACGAGCGAGCCTTCGTCCACGGGGGTGAGGGTCGGGTGCGCGGTGGGCAACGGGGTCCTCCGGGGTCAGTGGGTGGCGAGGGCGAGCAGGGCGGCAGCGGTGATCGCGGCGACGGTGGCGATGTCGAGGCCGACCGACCAGGCCAGCAGTTGGTACTTGCGTTCGGCGAGGCGGGAGAGACGGTTGACGGTGTGGAGCCGGTCCTCCTCGGCGAGGGCGCGCAGGAGGTCGTCGGGGCCAGTGCAACGGGCCCAGCGCAGGAATCCGCCGCCGGGGCGGTCGCCGTCGGTCGCCCAGGTGGAGCAGGGCGGTTCCGGCGCGGGGCGCAGGCGCGGCATCACGGCGAGCAGGGCCAGGACCGCCGCGGCGGCGAGGGTGAGCACCCCGGCGGCGACGGGGACCAGGGCGGTGCGGGGGATCGCGCCGAGCGCGGCGGCCGCGACGCCGGTTGCGGCGATCCCGGCGTCCAGCGCCAGCAGCAGGCCGGCCTTGGTGTCGGTGCGCCCGACCTCGACCAGGGTCGTGGCGTGGGCGCGTTCCAGGTCCCGGTCGGCTTCCGGGGCGAGGAGCAGGGGCGTGGTAGGGCGGGCGGGTTCGGTGATTCCTGCAGCGTCCGGTGTTTCGGCCGGAGCGGTGGCGGTGTCCATCAGCGAGTCCTTCGCGGTGCGGTGACGGATGTTCAGCGGTCGGCGACGGGCTTGTCGAGGCCCCGGTGGTTGGAGTCGGGGCTGCTGGTCGGTTCGCCGTTCCCCTCGGTGGCCGGCACGCGGCGGCGCGGTAAGGCGGTCGCGCGGTGGCCGGTCGGCGCAGCGCGGCTGAAGGGGTCGGCGGCCACCGCGAGCAGTGCCTGGTGGTTGGCGGCCTCCTGCTCGGCGACCTGGTGGGCGAGCGCGAGGGCGACTTCACGGGTGTAGCGGAAGGCGACGGCGCGGCCGATGTCCCAGACGGGCCGCCAGCCCTCGGTCTCGGTCCAGGCCCGCAGGCCGACCTGCGCGCCGTCGGTCACCGCCCAGCGGCCGCCGGGCTTGTCGCGGCGCACGACGATCTCGCCGTGCCCGTCGGCCGGCCGCCGTGCTGCCCGCCACCGCGCACTGACCGGGCGGGGCGGGGCGGTGGGCAGCACGGGCGCCGGGATACGGGTCAGCGGTCGACGACGGGTTTGTCGATGTCGCGGTGGTGGATGTGAGCGTGGTGGCCGAGCGCGTCGAGGCGGCGGGCGAGCTCGTCGGCGACGTACCCGGCGCGGTGCCTGCCGCCGGCACAGCCGACCGCGACGGCCAGCCGGTGCTCGGTGCCGGGGCCGGCGGCGTAGGCCTGGGCGGCGGCGACGGCGGCGTCCAGGAGCTGCGGGATGCCGGGGGTGGCGGCGACCTGGTCGCGGACGGTGCGGTGGCGGGCGGTCAGGTGGCGAACGGCCGGGTCGTGGTGGGGGTCACGGAACGGGCGGAGGTCGAAGGTGAGGTGGGCGGTCGGAGCAGGGCCGTGGAGGTGGCCGAAGGAGGTGATGTCGACGCGCACGATCGGGACGTCCTCTCGGTCGGAAGGGGTGGGAAGCGCTGCGCCCTCCCGGCCCAGGTGGGTGGGGAGGGCACAGCGCGGGCAGCAGCCGGACCCGGCCGGGCACGGATGCGGGATCAGGACGGTTGACGGTTCTCGGGGTTGATGCGGCGTCCGCCGGGGTCGATCACCAGGTGCTGCGCCTTCACCACCACGGCTTCCACGTGGGGTTCGTAGACGGGCGCTCTGGACGGCGGAGGGGAAAGGGGGCGGCGGCGGGTACCACCACGCTCGGCATCGTGGCGGGCAGTGCTCAGCCCTGGCCGGGCCATCGGTGGGTGTGCGCGATCGGGGGCCGGGCCGCGCAGGGGGCGGGCGTGACGGCGAGGTGCAGCATGATCCGGGGGCCGAGCGGCAGACGCAGGCCGCGCAGGGCGGGCAGGGAGGCGAGCGCCAGGCCGGCGGCGGCAACGGCGGTGGCGACCGTCCGGCCGCCCTCGGGGCTGGCCTGCCACACGACCGTCAAGGTGGCGGCGGCCCAGGCGGTCCAGGCCAGGCGCGCGGCGGCGGTGGTCGAGGCGAAGGCCAGCAGCGCGGCTGCGGCCCCGGTGGCCTGCCACAGCAGGTAGGCGTCGGCGGCGGTGATCGGCAGGCCCTGGGTGTGCTGGTCCAGGTAGTGGTGCATCGGGCGGGTGACGGTGGCGATCAGCGCGGCCAGGTGGGGGTTGGTCCCGGCGGCCGCCAGCAGCCGCTGTGCGAGGTCGTACAGCACGGTGCCGGCACCGGCGGCCGCGGCGGCGGCCAGTAACGCTCCCAGCACGCGGACCCATCCGGCTCCGGCCCGCAGGCCGTGTTCGAGCACGTGGACCAGGTCGTCGTGGCGCCGGGTGAGGAAGCCGCCGGGGGCGGTGAGTCGGCGCCAGCGCCGCCCGGCGGCGGCTGCCAGCGTGCGGCCGGGCGGGTGGGTGGGACCGGTGGAGGTGGGCATATTCTTCTCCTTGCTGGAGGGTCGACGTAGCGGCTCGGGCCGGAGGCGGCCCGAGCCTGGGAGGCCTGACGGCCGGTCAGCGGTCCCCGGGACGGCCCGGGTGCTCGGGGCACGGCCCCCAGACGCCGGGCCTGGGCGGGTCGGCCGGGTGGACGTGCGGTCGCCCGGAGAGGTTGCACACCGTGGCCGGGTCCTCGTCGCAGTGCTCGACGCAGGTGCAGTCCTCGGTGGCACTGCTGCACTGCGCCCGCGTCCAGCGGCGGGAATTCAGCGGGACGCCGCCGACCAGGCCGTCGGCGGGGGTGCGGTCCTCGCCCCACACCGCGTGCAGCAGGGGCACTCCCCCGCTCCAGCGGCCGAAGTGCTGCCAGGTGAAGCCCAGGGGGTTATAGGCCGCTTCCTCTTCGAGGTAGGCGATGCGCAGGTCGAAGTCCTGGCCGGTGGCGGGGTCGGTCCAGGAGGTGCGGCCGACCTCGGTCTCCGGGACAGGCGCTCCCCCCTCGTCGACCCGCCTCTCCAGCCACGGCACCTCGCACCGGAAGTCCGGGCCGGTGCCCTCGCCGGTGCCGCGGTGGCGGACGTGGACGGCGCGGTGGCGCAGCGGCGGGCGGCCGCGCAGGTGGGCGCTCGTCAGCTGGGCGGGGCCGCTGCGGATAGGCAGGACGGTCGGGTCCGCAGCGGTGGCGCGGCCACCGGGGTTGGCGACGCGGCCGAAGAGTTTCGCGTACACGCGGCCGTCGGCGTCCGGGGCGTACTCGGTGACGCCCCAGGACGTCAGGACAAGCACCTCGCCGCCGCCGAAGGTCAAGATGCCCTCCTGCGCGCCGGCGGCGCAGGGGGTGGTTGCGGGCTGTTCCATCGTTTTCTCCTCGATGGGGGAAGGCCGCCGCCGCGGGGGCGCTCGGGTGCACCGCCCCCCGCGGCGGCGGAGAAGGCCGGCCGACCGGGCGGGCGCCCGGCGGCAAGGTTCAGGAGCGGTCGGGCAGCGTGGCCGCCCCGAGGGACCGGTACGGCGCGCAGGCGCTGCAGAGGTCCTCCGTCAGCGGGTTGCTCGCCCGACTGCACCCGCCGGGGCAGGGGTCGTCCTCGGTGCAGTAGCAGCGGGCGCAGCGGACGGTGTCCGGGGCGGCGAAGGCCTCGGCGAGGGCTGCCAGCAGCGGGCGGGTGGGGCCGAACTCTGGGTGGGAGAGGGTGATCTGCCAGGCTTGCTCCACCTCGGCGACGGCTGTCGGCCGGGTGCCCTTCCAGGCGAAGCGGATGTCCTCGGGCGCCATCGGGCGGCCGAAGACGGTGAACGGCCGGCCGCGGACGGTGGTGACGACGACGCCGCCGTGCTGCTGCGCGGGCGCGGCGGGGGCGTGCTCGACGTGGAGCAGGCCGTGCCGGTGGGCCGCCTGCCGGAGGGCTTCGCGGACGTCCGGGGTGCGGGCGAAGCCCTCGACCGCGGCGCGCTGGGCGGCGCTCTCGCCCCGGCGGGAGGCGGCGTGCTGGCCGGGTTGGCTGGCGGCGGTGAGGAACCCGGCCCGGTTGGCCCGGGCCAGGACCCTCACCAGGCCGGGAGTCCGGGTGGTCTCCTCGTCGGGGCCCCAGTTGGGCACCACGGCGGGGTGGGAGGGGATCGTGCCCTCCAGCCACTGGGCGGTGAGCTCGCCCAGGCCGCCCAGATCGGTGGCGGCGCGCCAGCGGGCCCGGTCGGCCCGGCTCATGAACAGGTGCTGCTTGAACACGGGTTCAGGCCGCGGTCGGTGCGCGGTGCGGGGCGAGGCAGCCGCCGCAGTGCTGCGGCTGCGGGGTGCCGCAGTCGGCCGGGTCCGGCGCCTGCAGGTGCGGGCTGCAGAAGTAGCGGCCGCAGCCGTGCGCGTCGTCACGGGGGATCTCGGTGACGGTGCCGCACTGGTAGGCGGGGCTGCGGTCGATCTCCTCGCCGCAGTGGTCCTCCTCGCAGGTCACGGTGCCGGCGTCGGGGCAGGCAGCGTCGAAGGCGGGGCCGGGGACGGTCAAGGTGGCCATGGTGTTCTTCCTCTTGGTGGCGGGTGTCGGCCGGACGGCCGCGCCACGCACCACGGCGCCCCGCCCACTGCACCTGGTGGGCGAGGCGAGCGGGGCGCCGTGGTGGGCAGCGTCAGCGTCCGGAGGCGATCCGGCGGGCGTCGGCGAGGATCTGCGCGTGGTCGAAGGCGAGGCGTTCGGGGAGGGCGTCGATCGGGGTCCAGTGGACGGCGGCGGCGTCGTCCCCGGCACGGGCGAAGGTGCCGGCGGGGACGCGGGCGAGGTAGGCGGTGCCGATGTAGCGGCCGCGCGGGTCGCGGTCGGGCTCGTCGTAGAGGCCGACGAAGACGAGGTCATCGGGGTTGACGAGGATGCCGGTCTCCTCCAGGGCCTCGCGGGCGGCGGCCCGGCGCGAGGTCTCGCCGACGTTGACGTGGCCGCCGGGCAGGGCGAGCAGCCCCTGGTAGGCGGGGTGGCCGCGCTCGATCAGCAGGACGCGGCCGTCGCTGTCCAGGATCACCGTGTCCGCGGTGTAGCGGATCGTCGCGGCGCTGTCCCGGACGGTGCCGGTCGTGCTGGTGGTGGTGTCGGTCAAGGTGTTCCTCCGGAAGGCGGTCGGTGGGCGGGTACGGGCTGCGGGGCGGGAGCGGTTTCGGGGTCGAGGCAGGTCGGCCGGTCAGCAGGCGGGTTCGATGAGCGCCAGGTCGTCGGGGTGGATCTGGGGGAGGCTGCTGAACGCCTCCGCGAACCAGCCGATGAGGCCCTTCACTTCGACCATGCCGTTGTCGGTGCGGGTGATGCCGACGGTGCCGGTCGCTCCCTCGTACGGGCCGTCCAGGACCTCGACGCTGTCTCCGGGCTGGAAGAACATCTCGTCTCCTTCGGTGGGGTGACGGCGGGTCAGCCGTTGTTGGTGATGGAACCGCGCCACCCGGCGGACTGCTTGCCGATGTTGGTGGTGCGAACGTTGTGCTGGGGCCGGTAGGTGAGCGCGAAGACCGCTCCGGTGGCGGTGGAGTTGTCGCCGCTCGCGGTCGCCGTGCCGCCGTCCGGTGCGGCGGTGACGGCGCGCAGGCGGCCGAGGAGGAGGACCAGGCCGCCGACGATGACGCCGCCGGTGACGGCGGTGAGCATGAGGATCTTGCCGATCTGGTCGGCGTACGGCGCGACGCTGCCGACGCCCTCGCCGATCATCCACGTCGCCGCGCCGGCGGTCAGCAGCGCGCCGCAGCCGTACTGCACGCACTGGCGCACCGCGCGGGGCAGGCCCGGGTCGTCGGCCGGCGTGTCGGGCTCGGCGGCCGGGGGCGTCCGGGCGGAGGCGGCGACGGCCGCCAGCGCGGCCGCGATCGGGTCGTAGACGGGTACCGGCCGGACGTCGCCGTCCACGATCGCGGGCACGAACCGGGTGCTGTCGGCGCTTCCGGGGTGCAGGGGGACGGCGACGAGCCGGCCGTCGACGAACATCGGGGTGAAGCCGTCCTCGACCAGGGTGACCTGCTGGTGGTCCGGGGTGGCGGAGGCGGCGGACCGGGTGGGCTGCGGGGTGTTCATGGCGGGATTCCTCTCGTGAAGGGAGCGGGACGAAGGAGGGCGTGCTCCGGCCCCGGCCGCACGGGCCAGGGGCGGCGGGCGGGGCGGCCGGGCCCCGGTCAGGGCGATCCGTTGGGCGCCGCACTCCGGGGCGTGAGCCCGGCCTGGACGTGGTTGCGGCCCGCGGGGGTGATGCGCACGGGCGAGTCGTTGAAGTCGCCGACGTCGGCCAGGTGGGCGGCGGCGAGGCGGCGGAAGTCGGTGCTGTCCGCGGTGAAGCCTTCTTCGCCGTCGCCCGCGTGCCAGCGGCCGTCGGGCAGCTGGTCGAAGCGGATACCGTCGCCCCGGTCGTGCGCGGCGAGGAAGGCCAGCAGGCCGTGGGGGCCGGGACCGTAGTGGCCGGCGGTCGGGTGTGCGGGCACGGGCGGTGGTCTCCCATCCGGTGCGGGGTGCGGGCCGGGCGGCCGCGCAGCCCGCCAGAGTGCTGCGCCGCCGGACCGGCCTGGCCCGGCTGCGGCGCAGCACTCTGGCGGGAAGCGTGGCCGCCCGGATCACTCCAGGGACGTGCCCGTCTCGAAGGCCCGCAGCAGCCGTGCCGCCGTGCCTTCCTCGAAGGACCGGGTCTCGGCCCAGAGCCGGCCGCCGTACTCGGAGGGCGCGTACTCCAGCATCATCTCGCAGCCCTCCCCCTCGTCCAGGAAGTCCTCGTGGACCTGGCCGTCGTCGAACACGAGGAGCAGCTCGCCGAGCTGCTGCGGCGTCAGGTTCCGCACGTCGCGGTGGTCGGAGCCGTCCTCGGTGACGATCGTGAGGGTGACTTCGGTGAGGTCCGCGTCCGAAGCGGTGTCGGTGGTGCTCTTGTCGGTGGCGGTCGCCACGGCGTGCTCCGTTCTCGGCCCCGCAGGACCGGATGGGTGCGGGTGGGTGGGCGGGTGAAGGCTGGGTCTGCTGTGCTCGGCGGGTCGGCGGCACCGGATCGTCGGAAAGGCCGCCGGCCGCCGTGCGCGGCATGATGCCGGTGGTACGGGGCGCGCCGGGGCGGACCCGTCGTCGCCGGAAGGGGTTGGCGTGGCGCACCTGCACTTCGAGTGCTGGGACTGCGGAGCGGATTGCGCGGTGGAGGGCGAGGGCCACGACTGCTGCGAGAGCGTCGATGTGCCGGTCGAGTGGGAGTGCTGGAACTGCGGGGCGGTGAACATCACCCCGGAGGACTGAGTCCTCCGGGGCGGGCGGCCGGGCACGGGCATGTCGGTGCGCCCGTGCCCGGCCGGTGGAGGTCACTTCTTGCGGAGTGCGGCGATCGCCGCCAGGGCGTCCTGGGGGTTGTCGATGCTGCTGGCGCTGGGCATCTCGGGTGCCGTGGCCTTCCGGTCGGCCTTGCGCCGGGGGGCGGGGATGTTCCGATCCTCGTCGTCCTCGTCAACGGGTTCCGGGCCGAACTCCCCGGGGCGGGGCGGCAGGGTCCAGTCGAACCACAGGTCCCGTGCCTCCAGTTCGCGGATCTCGTGGTCGGTCAGGCCGACGACGGTGTTCGGGAACAGGTGGTCAATGGGCTCGTTGAAGTCGATGAACAGGGCGCGCATCGCCTCCGGCTTGCGGTTGGGGACGATCCAGCCGACACCGCCGGTGTTGGAGTCGGAGGGCGGTTCGGCCTCCCCGTTCATGATCCGCTCGATGCGGCCGCCCTTCTCCGGGGAGAAGGAGCGCGGCAGCGGCTCGGGGATGTCGTCCGGCGCGATGTTGAGCGTCTTGAACATCTCGCCGATCTTCTTCGGCGCGACCTTGAGCACGATCGGCACGCCGTTCTCGCGGATGTTCTCCAACAACAACTGCGAGAAGCCGTCCTGGACGTAGATGCTCTGTCCGGCCACGTGCAGGCCGATGGCCTGCTTGCGGGCCTTGACCGACACGATCTCCGCGAGTTCCTGGATGTCGGGGCCGTAGTCGCCGTTCAGGGCGGCGGACAGGAACTCGTCCAGGAACGCCGCGACCTGGCTGTAGGGGCAGCCGGGCTTGCCGAAGGCCCAGTCGTGGACCTTGCCGTCGGCCCACAGCATGGTGCCGCGGATATCGATCAGCGCCTCCAGCACGCGCAGCAGCCGCACCATGTACAGGGCGCCGACACCGTAGCGGTAGCAGTGCCTTCCCAGGGCTGCGGTCTTCTCGTCCGGCGCCTCGGTGCACAGGAACAGCGCGGCACCGACGTTGGCGTGGGCGACGATGGCCTCGGCCATCAGCTGGGTCTTGCCGGCGCCCGACGGCGCCGTGTACAGGCCGTGGGCCGCGCCCCGGTCGGTGCACACCCGGTTGCGCGCGGGCTGGCCGTTGGCCAGGAACCCGGCCGTCCACCAGCCGTCGCTGTCCGGGGTGAGCAGTTCCCGGGTGGCGGGGTAGATCTTGGCGAGCGGGGAGACGTCCCACACGGCGACCAGGACGCGGTCGACGTCCAGGGTGACGAAGACCCGCCCTTCCTCGTAGGTGGTGCGCATCGCGCGGCACAGTGCCGGCAGGTCCATGCGGGGCTCGCCGATGCCGTCGGGCAGCTGCGCGGTCCAGTAGGTGACGCCCTTCTCCTGGTTGCGGATGCGGTCGATGAAGCGGGAGCCGGGGATGGCGCTGTCGCCGATCTTGTCGTCCCACCACTCCGCGGTGGTCGGCCGCTTGTGGCGCCGCTCGCGCTCGTCTGGGACGACCTGCACTTCCAGCCACCCGGGCCCGCTCTGCCGTCCGGCCGTGCTGGCCACCGGCATGAAGACGATGTTGTTCTTGCCGCTCGCGGCGTGCACGACGTCGATGCCGAGGGCCGCGGCGACGTCTTCCTCGGAGAGCCGGCTGATGGGGCGGCCGGGCTCGTTGCTGCGCAGCAGCAGGGTCAGGTCGTGGTCCTTGCCCTCGTGCGGAATCGCCTTGGCGACGTGGGTGTCGCCCGGGTTCTTGGCCCGGGCCCACAGCTGCCGCATCCCGGCCGTGAACGGGTCGGCCGTCTCGGCGGGCTGCGCCGCGGGCGCTGCGGCCGGGGCGGCGGGCAGTTGCCGGGGCGCGGCTGCGGCCGCCAGCTGGATGCGGTGGCGGCGCGAGGTGCCCGACAGGGGCTTGAGCGCGAAGTTCAGGAGCAGCCAGGCCCCGGCCAGTGCCGCGTCCCAGTGCCAGCCGGCCAGGTGGTAGTTCGCGAAGTCGACGGCGGCGAACTCCAGGAGCGGCGAGAGCCGCACCAGCCAGCGGCCCTCGTTGTCGGGCCTGCCCAGGACGACGCCGAGCCCGGCTGCCACGCCGACGCCGGCGGCGACGGTGGCGCCCAGGGCGACGGGGTGGTCCGGGGGGAGGCTGGCGGCCGCGCCGAGGATGGGCGCGGCCGCCACGTACACGGTGCGTTCCAGCGTGGTGGCGACGGGCGCCATGGCGGGTCTTCCTTTCGTGGGAACAGACGGCGGGCGGGCCCGGCGCCGGTGCGCCGGGCCCGCCCGGACGGGGCGGGACACCCCCTGGCGGTGCGGTCAGCCCCCGCCGAAGAAGCCGGGCTTCGGCGTCTTGGCGCGGCGGCCCTTGCGGACGAAGTGCAGCGGGCCGTACAGCCGGCGGTGCCGGTTCTTGAGGGCCTCCGCGTCGCTCTCGACGAGCTCTGCGGCGCGGAGCATCTTGCGGACGGCCTTCGCCGACTCGTTCAGGGCGTCGGCGACCTGCAGGAGCAGCGCGACGTAGGCGTCGTCGACGTGCGCGTCCGCGCTGACCTCGGCCAGTTTGGACGCGGCGACGGCGTTGCGCCTGGACCGCTTGTCCAGTCCCTCCAGGTTGCCGGTGGCCTGGTGCATCGCCCCCACCAGGAGCTTCAGCTTGTACTGGACGGCCTCGTAGTGGTGGTCGCCCCTGGTGCGGCACCACACCACCCCGGGGCCCGAGACCCGGTCGATCTCCACGCCTCTCCTCGGGGCCGGAGCGGGGGCCGGGTTCGGTGCTTCGGGCACGGGGGCGGGGAGGTTGTCGGGCTGCTCGGTCATGGACCGGTACTCCTTTCGGTGTTCTAGGCGTGGTGGACCGCTGCGGACGCCTGGTCGAGGCCTCCGTCGGCCATCGCGGCCTTGTCCTTCTCGTACTCCTTGGCGATCACGGCGGCGGCGATGTGCGCCGTCTTCGCGGCCTTCTCGCACGCTTCGGTCAGCCGGTTCGCCTCGCGGGCGGTCACGACCACCAGGTCTCTCAGGGCGCCGATCAGGTTGACCAGCTTCTTGGTGAGGTTGTGGTCGTTGAGCAGCTCGTCGCACATCGCCGCCAGTGACTGCGCCAGTGCGTTGAGCTGCGCGGCGGACGCCTGGGAGAGCTCGTGGTCCTTCAGCGCGTCGACGGTGACGTTGGCCAGGGCCACCAGGATCTCGTCCAGGGTGATGTCGGTGGCGTGCTGGCGGGCGAAGCCGCGCCTGCCGGCCGAACCGCCCCGCACCCGGGCGGCGGGCTGGTAGGTGCCCGGGCGCTCGGTGTGCGGTTCGGGCGCCGGCGGCAGCGCGTCGGGGCCCTTGGCCGGCAGCGCGTCGACCACAATCTCCGCGTCCGGGATGTCCTCCTCGCGCACGGCCGAGGCCCCTGCCGGCGCCATGTCGACGGGCTCGGTGAACAGCAGCTCCGGCTCCGGATCCGCGTCCTTGCCGCTGTGGGCGGACGCGTCGGGGTCGTACAGGCCCGCGAGGAACTCCGCGAACCTGTCACCGGGTTTGAAGGCCCCGAAGCCGGCGTCGGGCTTCTCCGTGTCCGGCTTCTCCGTGCCGGGCTTCTCCTCCGGGGCCCCGGAGGTGTCCGCCGAATCGGCCGGCTTCGCCGTCGCCTCCTCCGCCGCGCCGGCCGCGGCGTCCCCGTCTCCGGACCCGCCGCGCTTGAGCTTCGACTTCACGGTCGTGAAGAGGCGTCCTGCCAGGCCCGGCTCCCCGGCGCGCGCCTCGGCGTCCCTGCGGCGCCGCTCCCGCTCGGCGTTGCGCTCGTGGCGCTTGTCGTCCCAGAGGGTCTGCTTGTTGTTCCGGTCGCGGTCCCGGTCCTTGGTGCGGTCCGCCAGGTCGGCGGCCTGCCTGTCCGCCAAGCGCTGTTCGCGGAGCCGGGTGCGCTCCGCCTTGGCGCTGTCGGCGCCCTTGGAGCCGACGCCGTCCCCCTTGCTCAACAGGCCCCGGCCGCCCGCGGACCCGCTCCCGGAGCCGCTGGTGCTGCCGCCGCTGTGACGGCCCGTCGGCCCGGGCCCGCCGGGCCGCTGCGAGCCGCCCGGCGTCCCGCCGGGGGGCTGGCGGTGACCGCCCGGACGCTGCTCGCGGTCCTGGCCGCGGCGCTGGTGCCCGGTGTTCGGACGCGCCGGGTCGTGGCGGCCGCCCGGCCCTCCGGGGCTGCGGTTGTTCAACGCGCCGGAGTTGCGGTTGTTAGACGCGCCGGGGCTGCGGTCGGAGCTCTTGTGGAGCCCCTTGCCGGCCTCCCCGCCACCGCCGCCCGCGCCCCGGCCGTGCGCCGCGACCCGGGCCGCACGGGCATCGACCTCGGCCTTCCGCAGCGCGTTGACCTGCTCCAGCATTCCCATTTCCCGGGCGGTCGCCGCATTCAGGCGCGCCACCTTGTCGGCAACATGCGCCTCCCGGAACGGAGCCTGCTCGTCCCTCTCCTCGCGGGCCCTGTCGACCACATACTGGAGCCAGTCAGAAATTACCTCGGCAAGGGACCGCCGCTCATATTCCTGGCCATAATCCTCGCCATATTCTTCATATTCTACTTCCCCTTCCATGGCGTTTTCCGAAAGCGCGACGGGAGGGGCTTGAGGAGAAATGGATTCGGCCCGGAGGAACGCTTCGGCAGGCAGCGGCCGAGGAACTTCCGGAATTTCCGGGATGTCATTGCTGCGGGGCTCGGGAATGTCCGAGTAGCGGGGAATCCGCCGCTGCGGGGGCCCGGACTGCGCCCCTGGCGGAGGAAAGGTGAACACCCTCCCCTCCATGTCGTCGTCGCCGGCCAACTTGCTCCCTTCCAAGAGGTGACGTAGGGTGGGGCCTCGCGCCCGCGAGCGAGCGGGCCCGCGGGCCCGCGATACGCGCGCGAGACCCCACCCCGCGGTTCTGCGGTGCTTGTGGTGACGTTGAGTCACTCGGGGGGATACATCTCGCAGACCTGCTCGGCGTAGGCGACCACCTGGTCCCAGATGCGGCGGTCGCCAGCGGCCCGCCGCTGGAGTGCGGAGAGAACCATTCGGCAGATCGCCACCCAGCCGCTCCAGATATCCGGATTCCCCGCCCGCGCATCCTTCACGAGCCGGGCCTTGAGGATTTGGAGCCAGGAATCGGCGGAACCCTTGTCCTCGCCGCGGCTCCTGATCGCACTCTCCTCGATCTTCCGGAAATGCGCCCGCCGATTGTGGGCGGTGCGCTCCTCTCCGGTCAGGGGCCGATTCAAGAGGCCCTCCTGTCGCGGAGGTCGAAGAGCGACGCGGGCTCATCGTAGCGCTTTTCCTCGGAAGTGGATGCCTGGCCCGGCATCTGATTCACCGGAATCTGCTTCCGATTGCGCTTGTTGGCCTTGCCCAGCGCCTTCTGCTCGCGGATTCCGGGAAGCGCGGCGACCTTGTCCTCGAACGCCTGGCGGCGGTAGGCGCTCACCTCCGCGGCCCGGCCGGCGCTGCGCAGCGCGACGAGCAGCTGGTGGATCTGCCGCTCCGTCGCCCGGGCCCGCAGGCGGGCGTCGTAGAACCGGTCGCCCTTCACGTGGGTGCCGCGTAGGACGATCTGCTGCTCCTGGGCGAGGACCTCGATGGTGTTGCCCAGCTCCAGCAGCGTGCTCTGGATGTTGGCGAGGTAGCCGGCGAAGGCCTGCGGGCTCTGCGCGACGCGCCTGAGCGCTTCACGGCTCTCGGCGGTGTTGGTCATGGTGGTTCCTCCAGGGGTCCACGGGGGGGCGGTCCGGCGGGGCCGTGACCTGGACTTTTCAGTGGGACCCGGGCTTCGGCCGAATGTCCGGGTCGCAAGGTGGTGCTCGGCGCCGCGACGCCTTTGTCCGCCACCGGGACGGGGACGCCCCGGTGGCCGGCGAAGAAGCCGGGTTCCGGCCCTGCAAGGGCCTTGGAAGGCACTGAACGAGCCCCGCCCTCTTCGGCCTTGGGCCGGGAGCGGCAAGCCCGCCCACGGGCCCTGTGCGGGCGTTCTGGGAGGCATCCGGAGGCCGTGCGGGGCAGGCCGAACGGAGGTCGGCGCAGTGGGGCCGGGGCATCGATCAACTCCCTGCCCCGGGCCGGTGGCACTGCTCCCCGACCAAGGCCAGGGCCATGATCCGCTCGGCCCGGTACTGGTTGACGCCCAGGACTTTCTTGCTCTGAGTTGGGAAAACGCCGGGCTGAGGGGTCAGCGGCGGCGGATGACACGGGGGTGGCACCACCAGCACTCGGGGCCGTGGTCTCTGGTGGTGCGGGCGTGGGCGAGGAACAGGGGCGTCACGGCGGCCGCGACGACCAGCAGCGCGATCAGCACGAGGCCGGTCGCGTACGCGATCGGGTTCACCGGGTTCTCCTTGCATTCGGGCAGGCCAAGACGCTGACCTGCGGTGATGGGCGGGTTCGGATGGGTTGAACCGGGCCCCGGGCGATGCCGGGGCCCGCTGCTGTGGTGCTCGGCGCTTCGGCGCCTTCGGCGGTCACCAGTCACCAGGGGGCGGGTCCCCGCTCTGGTGGCCACCGGGGAGGCCGCGCTCCCGTCAGACCGCCTCGGTGGCCCGGTCGTCGTCCTTGGTCTCCTCGGAAACCGGCATCTCGTCCTCGAAGGCGGAGACGATGACCGCGTTCTCGAACTCGGTGTCGTTCGCGAGGCGCTTCCTCGCGGACCTGATGCGGTCCCCGACCCACGTCTCGCCCTTGCCGTAGCGCTCGCCGATCGCTTGCTGGTCGATCTCCGAGCCCTCCAGAATCAGCCGCGCAACTTCCCGCTCGGCCTGCTCGCGAAGCTGCGAGCGGACTTCGCGAGGAACCGTGCCGCCGCTGTTCGAGGCGATTTCCGAGACGGAACGCGAGGTGGCCGTCCGGGAAGTGCGAGCGGTCTGCGAGGCCAGTCGCTGCTGGCGCGCGGCGGCCCGCTCCTGCGCCTTGCGGTGCTTGTCCGCGGCTTCTGCGGCCTCCTTCGCCCGGCGCTCCCGCTCGGCCTCCTGTTGCTGCCTGACCTGCTCATTCGCCATCAGAATCCGCGCCTGCGCATCGGCCTCGGCCTTGATCCGCAGCGCCTCGCTCTCGGCTTCCGAGCGCTGGCGGGCCTCCTCGTTCTCCCTCGCGATCCGAAGCTTCTCCGCCTCGATTTCCTGCTCGCGGCGCAGCCGGGCGTCCTCGTTTTCGCGCTCGATCCGCAGCCGCTCGGCCTCGCGCTTCGCCTTCGCGTTCTCCAGTTCGCGTTGCTCGCGGAGGCGCTCGATTTCTGCCTCGCGTTCCTCGCGGAGGCGGCGGTCCTCGCGTGCGGCTCTCGCGTTTTCCAGCTCGCGCTGCTCGCGGAGCCGCTCGGTTTCCGTCTGCGAGGCGATGCGGGCGACCTCGGCGGCCTGGCGCATCCGCTCGTTCTCCAACTGCTGCTCGTGCTCGCGTTCCTCGCGGAGGCGGCGGTCCTCGCGTTCGGCCTTCTCGGTTTCGCGCCGTTCGGCCTCGGCCCGCTCGGCTGCCTCGCGGCTGCGGCGCTCGCGTTCGCTCTTCTCGGCGTGCTGCTGGTCCTCGAATGCCTGGATGATCCGGCGCAGCTCGGCGAGGCGCTTGGCGAGGTACGTGCGGTAGCCGGAGGAGGCCTCGGCCATCGTGATCAGGAGGAACGGGGCGACGGAGTGGAGCAGCAGGCCGCCGGCGTCGGGGTACTCGGGGATCAGGGTGAAGCGGCCGCCGGGGTAGAGGCTGGTCCAGGAGTTCATGAGCCAGGTGCTGATGCCGGCGAACCACCTGAGCAGGAACGGCCAGGTGCCGGCGCGCTCGCCGCCCTGTTCGGCCAGGACGCCGTCGACGTACAGGACGGTGATCAGGGCGAGGGAGGCCATCGGGTCGAGCATCCAGGCGATCCAGCCGGGGATGTCGTGGCTCATCGCGAACAGGGTCACGTTGGCGCAGGTGAAGACGAGGGCGCCGCCGCCGATCGACATCAGCGAGTTGGTGATCATCTTCCCCAGGCGGGTGAGGCGGTCCACGGCGGTGCGGGCCGCGTCGTACTCCTGGCGCGTGATGGTGTGCACGGCGGTGGTGCGGGGTGCGGTGCGGGCGCCGGTGGTGTTCGCGCGGGCCGGGGCGGGGACGGTGGTGGCCGGCACGGGCGGCGCCGCCGGCGACGGCATGTCGGTGATCGTCACGAAGGCCTCCCTGAAGGGGCTCGTAGGGGGCCCGGACGGGCAGGGCGGCCGCGGCGCGGTGGTGGGCGCGGGGCGGCCGCCCGTCGTCGGGCGAGGAAAGGTGGGCGGCCGTGCCCGGAGCAGGACGCGGTCAGAGGGGTGCGGGAACAGCCGACGGGTCCAAGACGGCGGAGGCGCCGGGTGCGGGCGAAACGGCGGGGGCGACGGGGACGGCCCGGCAGTCGGCGGCGTGCCGGTCGGCGTTGGTGCGCGCGCTGCTCAGCTGCCGCTCCCGCTTGAGGTAGTCCGGCTGCGCCTCGGTGCAGCCCAGGCAGCGCCAGGCGTACTCCGCGTACTGCTCGTCGATGTCGTCGCGCGAGGTGCGCACCACCGCGACCACCGAGCCGCCGGCGGTGCGGTAGAGCATCACGGTGTTCTCCGGCAGCGCGGGCACGGTCGGCTCCTCGACTGCGGGGCGCTCGCGCAGGATGGCGATGGTGCGCTCGCGGTCCTGGACGGAGGCCCAGTAGATCCGCCAGTCCTCGGCCCGGGCGGCCATGGAGGCCTGCAGCTGGGCCTCGGCGGTGCGCAGCCGCAGCGCCAGGTCGCCGATCTCGGCGCAGGCCCGGGCCAGCTCGGCGTCCATGCGGGCCAGGTCCTGCACCCGGGCGCTGTCCTGCTGGCGCAGGGCGGCGAGGTCGGCCTCGGCCTTCTCGGCGCGCTCGCGCAGGGCGTCGAGGCAGGCGGTGCTGATGATGGTGAACATGCCGATGGTCTCCTCAGGGGCGGGGTCAGGGGTGGTGGAGCCAGGCGAGGCGGTCCGGGGCGCCGTCGGCGGCGAGGACCAGGCGGACGTAGGCGGCGATCTCGCGGCCTCTGGCGTCGAGGCCGCGCCGGGTCAGTGCGGCGGCCAGGGTGCCGGTGCGGAACACGGCGGCGGCCTCCCGGTCGCCGATGGCGATCCGGTCGGCGACGGCGCGGGTGAAGCGGCAGTGGCCGCTGAACTCGGTGAAGGTCTCGCGCAGGAATCGGCGCATCAGAGCCGGTTGGGCTGGAGGTCGAAGAAGAGGACGGCGGCGCCGGCCAGCTGCGGGTCCGCGGCGACCGCGTTGGCGAGCAGCTGGGTGTACACGTCGTGGCGGGTCAGGCCCGGCGGCACATTGCAGGTGCCGCTGCTGGTGGCGACCCCGGAGCCGCCGCCGGGGATCGGCCGCTGCAGCGTCAGGATGTAGTGGTGGGTGCCCTGGGCCTGGGCGGCGGGGTTCTGTTCGGTGGTGGTCTGGGACATCGGGTCCTCCTCGATCGGGGGTGGCGGGCGGTGCGTCGGGCACCGACGAACACCGCCGCACCCGCCCCGGCGGTCCGGGGCGGGTGCGGCGGCGAACGACAGCAACCGGCGGTCAGGCGGTGCGGGCGCGGTCGCGGGCGCGGCGCTTCATCGCGCGGCGCTCGTCCTCGCTCATGCCGCCCCAGACGCCGGTGTCCTGGGCGGTCTCGAGGGCCCACTGCAGGCACTGCTCCATGACGGGGCAGCGACGGCACACGGCCTTGGCTCCCTCGATCTGCAGCAGGGCGGGGCCGGTGTTCCCGATCGGGAAGAACAGCTCCGGGTCCTCTTCGCGGCATACCGCGCGGTGGCGCCAGTCCATGACGGCCTCCTTCTTCTCTCTGTGGCTGGGTGATCAGGCGATGTGCTGGGGGGAGCGGGCGGTGAGGGCGAGTTGGAACAGCGTGTCGACGAACTCGGGGTTGGCGGCCTCGTCGAGGGTGTGGCGCTGTTCGAGTTCGGCGCCCGACAGCTGCCTGTCCGGCTTCTGGAGCAGGGACTCGGCCCACGGGCGCAGCGCCTGGGCGTCCTGCTCGTCGAGCCACCGGAGGTACCCCGCCTGGTCGGCGTCCTCGTAGTCGCGGTTCATCTGCTGAATCTCGGCCTCGTCGGCGCGGTACTTCTTGACGTCGAACGGCACAGCGGGCTCCTTCGGGCTGGTGGCGGGCTACTTGGAGGGCTGCGGGGCGGGGGCCGGCGGGGGAGGGGTGGGCAGGGGCTGCGGCTGCGACGGCACGTCGTAGCCGCCGTTGAACTGGTGGTCGGGCACGATCGGCTTCTCCTTCTCAGCTCTGCTGCTGTCCGGCGCGGGCGGCCTCGGCCCGGGCCGTCGCCTCCCGCGCCCGGCGCAGGAACTCCTCCTGCTGCCGGCGCTGGGCCTCTTCGGGAGTCACCGGCCACCGCCCGGGGCGGGCGCGGGCGGAGCCGGCGGGGCCGGCGGGACGGGGGTGCCGCCGCCGATGAAGGAGCGGCAGACGGCGAAGTCGGCGGGGCGGTTCATCGGGTGCCTCCCTGCTGCGCGGCCTGCTGCTGGCGGAACTGCTCGGCCTGCTGGCGGGCGGCCTCGGCGGCGGCCGCGGCCTGCCGGATCTCCTCCATGCGGCGGGCGAACTCCTGCTCGCCCAGGTGCTGGTGGGTCATCGCGATCACCCGGCCAGCGGGAGCGTGCGCAGCGAGGCGACGGCGGCGGCGACCGTGGTCGGCAGCGGCCGGCGGGTGCGGATCGCGGTGAGCGGGACGGTGTCGGAGGTGTCGTCCAGGTCGATGACGACTTCGCGCAGCGCGTGGCTGGCCGCGACGGCACGGGCGCGGACGGCGCGGACCTGGCCGAGCAGCAGGGCGAGCAGGCCGTCCAGGCCGCGGCGGCCCTCGGGGTAGAGGCCCCGGGCGACGTCCTGCCAGACCCGCTCGACCAGCTGCTCGGCCAGGTCGCCGTCGGCGGCGGGGTCGAGCTCGGTGAGCTGCTCGTCGGCGTAGGTACGGAGTTCGCCGGCGTGCCGGTCGTACAGGGCGTCGAGGTCCTGGGCGGACCGACGGTCACGGTGCATGATGGTGCCCACGGTCGATGTCCTCTCGTCTTCTACGGGGTGGGTGGTGCGACCGGTGAGGCCCCGGGGGCGCAATCCCCGGGGCCTCTCGCTGTGCTGGCTGGTCGTACGAGCAGCCACGGCCCCGGCCGACCACCGCAGTGTGCGGGGCCGGCCGGGGCCGTGGTCGATCGTGCGGAGGTGACGCGGGATCAGGCGCTCTGCCTGCGCAGCGGGCTGGAGCGGCGGATCGCGGCCTCGGTGCGGGCCTCGGCCCGCGCCCGGGCCTGCTCCCGGGTGTCGCGCTCCTCGACCCGGAGGTCCGGGCCGTACAGGCGGGTCCGGCTGTCGGCGGGCAGGGCGTAGGACAGGCTCCGGCGGACCATGTCGGTGGTCTCGGCCACGGGGTAGCGCTCGGCCCACTCGGCGGTCCGGCGCCGCAACTGCCGCTTGGCCTGGTCGCGTTCGGCGGCCCGCTGCTCCTGCTCGGCGCGGGCCGCGGCCGCGCGGCGCTTCGGCTCCCGGTACAGCGCGACACGCAGTTCGCCCTCCAGCCGCAGGCCGTCGGTGCAGCGCTTGGCCGGGTCGATGCAGGCCGCGCAGCGGCGGCGGTGCGTCTCGAAGGTGCTGCGGGCGGAGTCGGCGGTCGGCACGGCCGGGGCGAGCTGGTGGAGTGCCGGCGGGAGCGGGGCCTTCACCTTCTTGAGCACGGTGGTCGGTCGGCGGGAGGCGGTTTCCTTCGCGGCATCGGCGAGGCGCTCCTGCCACTGGGCGATGGTCAGGTCCAGCAGGACCCGGCGGTTGGAGCCGGGGCAGCGGCGGGCGCCCGGGGTGCCGGCGCGCTCGGTGTGGTGCGGGGCTTGCTTCCACTCCTGGCTGCCCTTGTCGGTGGTCAGCGGGCACCAGGTCTCGCAGTCCGGGCAGCGCAGGTGTTCGCCGCCGGGGAGCAGCTCGTAGTTGTTGGGGAGCAGGGTGGAGAGGGTGAGCGCCGGGCGGTGGGAGACGTTCGTCGTGCGGGTTCGGCGCTTGCGCTTCTGGGCGACGGGAGTCGTGGTCGGAGGGGTCATCTCGGGCTCCTCTGGCTGGGGAAGTCGGGGGTGGCGTCGCGGTGCTCTCTCCTTCTGCCAGGGAGCCGTTCGAGGCGGCACGTCCTGGAGGAAGGACAACGCATCGGCGATGCGTGCGCAGGTACGTCGGGCGGTTTGGTGGTGCTACCGGCCCTGACCTGCTGTGCCCTTGGGTCTCCCCGTCGGGCTTTACCAACTTACATATGCAAGCTAGCCTGTGTCAAGTAAGCTACTAAAGCGAGATAGCTAAGGAGGTGGACCTACGATGAGGCTCATGACTCGACCGACACAGCCGACCGGGCCCACGCAGCCCTACATGCGCGTCGTCCTCGCCATCCAGGAGCGGATCACCTCAACCCGGTTGGCGGTCGACGAGAAACTGCCCAGCACCCGCGAGCTCTCGGAGGAGTTCGGTGTCGCGACCGGCACCGTTCAGCGCGCCCTCGGCGAGCTCAAGGCGAAGGGCTGGATCTACTCGCACCAGGGACTCGGCTCCTACGTGCGCGGCGTCCCCGAAGACCGGGCTGGCGAGACGACTGCGGCCGACACCCTGTCCCGCCTCTCGGCACTCGAACATCGGGTCCTCGCCCTCGAGGACGAACTGCGCGAACTGCGCGGTGATTCTGCATAGCCAGCTCCTCTTGGCGGCACCGGACGGCGCCCCAATCGAGCATGTCAAGTACCTGCGGGCCTGAAGATGACCTGCTGTGCGATCGGCGTACGAG
Source organism: Kitasatospora sp. NPDC088134 (assembly GCF_044741705.1). Taxonomy (NCBI): domain Bacteria; kingdom Bacillati; phylum Actinomycetota; class Actinomycetes; order Kitasatosporales; family Streptomycetaceae; genus Kitasatospora; species Kitasatospora sp. NPDC088134. The sequence goes on from NZ_JBIUTD010000027.1 coordinate 65,595, forward strand.
CGCTGTATGAGTTCACGGTGACCGGTAGGGGAGGGGGTGCGACTGTGGTCAGCATCGAACGGTGGACCGGCCAGGAGGCAGGGCTGCTCCAGGAGGTGCTGCGGCTGTCGATCCGTCAGTTCGCCCAGCAGCTCGGGGTGAACCCGGCCACCGTGCAGAACTGGAAGAAGGGGGGAGCGGGCCTCATGGTCAGCTACGAGCTGCAGCAGGTCCTCGATGCCCAGGTGCAGCTGCTGCCGGAAGCCGTCCGGCTCACCTTCCTGGAGCGGTGCTCCGCCGCCTCCATACCGTCGGCCTCGCAGCAGCCTGCTTCCGCAGGTTCTGGATTCGCGGTGAATTCGCACCAGTTCGTCCCGGTCCGACTCGAGCTGGAGCACACCGAGCTCTATCGCGCCGGTGAGCCCTACGGCTCCGGCCCGGGAAATCTCGCCCAGCGCACACTCGTGGTTCCCGGCGGAGACGGGCACCACCACTGCCGGCTGCACGTCTACGAGTTCGGTGTCGCGGTACTCCACATCCAGCAGCGGATGGAGTTCGACTCGATCACGGACCTGGCGGTATGGCGCTACCCGTCCTACGAGCACAACCGGGCCTGGGCCCGGACGGCTGTGTCGGATCTGGTCTCGGACGTCGTCGGGCGCAGCATCGCGGCGGTGCCCCAGTACACCCTGTCTGTCTACGAGCTGATACGGCACGGATGGGGCGCGGAGAACCTCGTGACCGCCCTTCACCTGCTGGCAACGCCCGGCGTCTTGGTGGATCGGACGGTCGAGACGGCTCCTGTTTCGCTCGGGACGGAGCCCCTTCGGTTCGGGGAGCGTTGGACACACTCGGACGCGATCGAGTTCACCGGCGCCACCTCGCGCGGGGTCGCGGGCTGGTCAGGGGTCTCCTACTGGCAGGATCCGGGAGAGACGGCGCTGTCCATCGACGACATCGTGGCCATGGAGCTCGACACCCAGGCACTGTGGTCGCTCTCTTCGGAGCTGCTCCACCGGGTCGAGGAGGGCGCCGACCCCCAGATGCCCGAGCAGTTCGGATGGAGGTGGCTTCGCGGAGCGGCGTCGCGTCTGACCTCTGCCCGACCCACGGAGTCCGCGGCACACCGGGCGATGCGGGCAGCTGTCCTCGGAACCAGCGACCTCCCCGAGCGTCTGCGGGACGCGTGGTCGGCTCTCAAGGAGGCGTCGTGAACATGCTGCCTGTTCCCCCGCTGCAGTCGACCGTGCTGGTGGTCGTCGACGTTCAGGCCGGATTCCTGCGAGAGTCCAGCCAACACGTGGTCGCCCCTATCGCCGAGTTGCTCGACGCCTGGCAGCGCGCGGGCGGAGCCTCGGTGATCGCCACCTTCGAGAACCCACCGGGCTCCCAGTACGAGACGATCACCGGCTGGCTCAGGCTCCGCAGCGCCGAGGAACAGGCCCTCGCCCCCGAACTGGTCCCGCTCGCCGCCCGGGCAGACCTGCGGGTGTCGAAGTCCACCTCCAGCATCCTGAAGGTGTCCGGCGTACTCGACACCTTCCGCGCGCGGGGATGGCAGCACGCGCTGGTCTGCGGAATCGACACCGACAGCTGCGTCTACGACAGCGCGATCGACCTGTTCCAGTACTCCATCACCCCATGGCTGCTGACCGACGCCTGTGCCTCCTCGGGCGGCGAGAAATTCCACGCCGCCGCGCTGCTCCTGGCCAAGCGCAACCTCGCCCCGCGACTGCTCATCACCACCGGGGACGTCCACCGCACGCTCACCGAGGGAGAGCTCCAGTGACCGACCGGACCGCACTCGACGCCTGGCTGCTGATCGTGGGCGCCGGACCGGCCGGCTGCAACGCCGCCGCAGCAGCAGCCGGAGTCAAGCGCGACTCGCTGCTGATCGACCCGGCCGCGCTGGCCGGAGGCAACCTGCCCCGCATCACCCACCTCGACAACCTCCCGGGGTTCGGCACGGGCGAGGCCTACGCGCAGGCGCTGCGTAGCCACTTGGCGGGGCTCGACGGCTTCTGCTCGTACGTTCAGGCCGAAGCGGAGCAGATCGCGGCCGACGACCACTGCGTACGCGTCACGCTCGGGGACGGCACCACACTCACCGGCGCCGTGCTGGTCGCAGCCACCGGCGTACGGGCCGCCCGGACCGCCGAGGTCCCCTGGGTGACCAGCGACGCCGACTTCCCCCAGCTGGCCAGCTCCGCTCCGGACGAGCTCGGCCAGCACGTGGTCGTGGTCGGCGGCGATCGCCCGCTGGGTACGTGGCTGCGCACCCATCCTGAAGCTGTCCAAAAACTGACGGTTTGTCACACCGCCGCAGAGGCGTACAAGGTTGAGGAAGTCCAGGGCGACCCTCGGGTCCGGCTCGTGAGCGTGGAGTCCGTCGGCGTCGCCGGCCGCGGCCCGTTCGCGGTCACCGTCGCCCGTTCCGACGGCGGCCGGGAAGCCCTGGCTGCCGATTCGGTGGTGACGAACGCCGGCAACCTGCCTGTTCCGCTCCCGGGCCTGACGACAGGGCCGGACGGATTCTGTCCGCCCGATCGCCAGCACCCGCGGATCATGACGGCGGGCGACATGAGCGGGCGGCTCGCACAGCGCGTCTCGGTCGCCAGCGGGGCCGGCGCACGGGCCGCGCTGGAGCTGTACTCCCGGTTCGGGCAGCAGGTAGTGCGATGAACGGTCAAGCACGACACTCGGGCGCCCGCTGTGCATGTGTGTGGCGCGTGGGGGGTGCCGTGGGTTTAGGATCGGGTGCAGACCGTGACCAAAGGCTGTTTGGCAGGGGGTGGAAGCCCTGCCGCTGTCGAGGGGTGACGGCAAAAAAGTTAGCGGCCCCGTGGCATCCGCGGCGGGGTGGAAAGTCCCGCCGGACTCGGTTGCCCGGGGCCGGTGAGCCAGGAGCTGTGTGAGAGCGGCTCGACTGGCTCAGTTGCGACACCTGTCTTTAACGAGAGGAGGTGTGCGCTGTGATTCAGCGTACCCGTTGGGAGGCCCGTAGGCGCAACAGCGCCCGGCCGATGTCGCGCGGCATGCTGCCGCGCCCGGCTGCTTCGGGCCCGTACGAGTCTCAGTTTTCCCTGCTCGTCGGCGAGTTCCGCCGTGTGGGGGTCACCCGTTCGTGTATCGCCCGCATCAAGGGCTTGATCCGTTCGGGTTCCGCCGTGCTCCGCGTTGTCAGGAGCTCGGTGTCGGTGTCGGCCCTCTCGCGCGGCCGGCTGCGCGCGGGGGTGGTCATGACCTAGGCCGCTCTGGGCGGCGCCCATGATCCGCTCGTCCTCCTCCCAGGGAGGCCTTGCGGTGACGCCGCCCCGGGAGTTCCACCGGTTCCCGCCGGTGTAGCCCCAAGGGTCCCTCAGTGAGTGACCGCCGTGCCCTTCCCGGGGCCCGGCCTGTCGACTCGCTACTCCATTCGGTTCTCCCAGAACCGCCACCGGTCCAGTGAGGCGCTGTCGCGTTTTCACTGCACAGGAAGCACGGTCATCATGCAGCACGCCGCTGCCGTTTTCCACTCCGGCATGCCCGCGTGCCGGGAAACCCGCCCGTTTTCGGCCGTCCTGGCCGGCCGGCCGGCCTTCGTCGTGTCGCTGCGCGCCCTGGGGGATGGCCGGTGAACGCGACCGCCATCGCGGCGGCCCCCCGGCCCGCCCCCCGGCCCGCCCCAGGGCTCCGCCCCGGGCCGGCGCGCGGCCGCGGGTGGCTTCGTGCTGTCCCGAACCAGGCGGTGGCTCCGGAGGCATTGCTGCTGGGTGAGCCGATGCGGCTGCGTCTGCAGGCTGCGGTGCACGCCCTGCTGGCGGACGAGTCGGTGGCCGGCCTGCCGGACGCCGCGCGCCTGGCGGCGGTGGTGGTCTTCGCCAAGGGCGCGGTGGAGACCGGCCGGACCGTGCTCTGGTCGGGCGAGCTCGCCAAGTGGCTCGGCGTGAGCGTCTCCATGGTCAGCCACCGGGTGCTGCCGCCGCTGCGCGCGAAGGGCGCGCTGCGGACCCTGGTGGTCACCAACGACGCCGGCGAGCCGGTGGCGCTCGACCTGAGCCTGGAGCCGGTGGCGCGGCTGCGGCGTGCCCGCGACGTCCGGCACCCGCTCGCGCTGACCCGGCCCGAGCTGACGACCCTGATGCGGCTGTGCCAGGCGCTGTTCGGTCCGGGCCGGACGCCGAAGAATGCGGCGCCGACCCCGCCCGGCCTCCTCGCCCAGCGCGAGCGGGAGCAGCGGCACGGTGCGGCCAGCGATCGGCTGGCGTTGCTGCTGTTGGTGCTGTCGTGCCGGGAAAACGGCTGGTTGAAGCTGTGCTCCGGCACGTTGAAGGCCCCGGAGTTGGGCCGAGGTGCGGCCACTCTCGGGCTGCTGATGCGCGGCGGGGCGAAGGCGGTCACCCCGGCGGCGGCCGACCGGATGCTGTCGCGGCTGGAGGGGTACGGCGCGGCCGAGGTGGAGCGGGACGAGAACGGCGTGCCGACGGGCCGGGTGAGGCTGCTGCCGGTGGCCGAGAGCTACGCGGCGGTGCGCCCGGGCAAGAAGGTCCCGGCCGTGCGTCCGGCGGCCCGGCCGCGGCTGCGTGTGGTGGAGGTGCCGCCGGTCGCCGCGCCGGCGGCCGGTCCGGTATGCCCGGACGCGGAGGCGGTCCGGGAGGCTGCGGCGGCTTCTTCGTTGCCTCCGGTGAGTACCGAAGGAGATCTTGGAAGCACGGATCGGCTGTCGGAGGCTCCGGAAGGCTCCGGACCTGCGGAAATGCCGACCGAGGCGTCGGATGCGGCGGGTTCGCCGAGTGCCGACTTCCACGCTCCCCACGCTCCTGTTGTTGCTGTAGGTGGTGATGGTGACCGTGAAATTGGTGGTTTTTCCGGCGCGAGCGCCGCGGGGGTGACCCGCCGTCGGCCGGGGCGCGCGGGCGCGCGCGAGGAGCACGGGATCACGGCGTGCTCCAGCTCGTCGCAGGCCGGGGCTGCCTGGCCTGGGCCGGGCCCGCTGCGCAGGGAGAAGCCAAAGACCGGGCACGAGCGGAACGGCTTCGGCGAGCAGCAGACGGGCCGTGCGGCCGGGCGGGCGGAGGTTGGTTGCGGCCGGGTGCCGCAGGCGCTGGAGCCCGCTGCCCTGCTGTGGTCGCGGGTGCGGCCGGGCGCGCGGCCGGTGGTGCTGTCGGCGCTGCGCGAGCACCTGCGGGTGGCGGAGGGCTGGTCGCAGGACCCGGCCCGGGCGGTGGAGGTGCTTCAGCAGCGCCTGGTGCGGCGTCTGCGGGTTCAGGGCGGGGCGTCGCCGGTGCGGGACGCGGTCGGCTGGCTGCTGGGCGTCGGTCTGCCGCAGCGCCCCGGGTGCGGGCTGGACAGCTGCGACGACGGGCAGTGCCTGCTGACGGACGGGCCGTGTGCGGGGTGTGCCGCGTCCCTTGCCACCCGGCGGGTCCTGCGGCGCATCGTGGTGCGCGAGGTCGTGCGGATGACGCCCGAGCTGGACTTCGATGCCCGGCGGCCGGTGATCGACCGTCAGTTGGCGGCGCGCACCGAGGCGGCTGCCGCCCGGCGTGCCGAAGCGCTGGCGGAGCACGACCGGTGGGAGGCCCGTCGGCTGCGCCTGGCCGAGGAGCGGGCCGCGGCCGAGCGGGCCGCGGGCTGCGCGGTGTGCGCGGAGCCGGGGGTGGCCGGGGTGTGCGAGCGGTGCGAGGCCGACAGCGAGGTCGTGTCCGCGAGGGAGGACTACTGCGACATCGCGGTGGCGTTCGAGGCGGACCTGGCGTCGGAGGGCGACGTCGCGGCGGTCCGCGCCCGGGCCGCCCGGGAACTGGAGCAGGCGGTGGAGGCGGCGTGCCCCGTCGGCGTCGACCTGCAGGGCAGGCGGTTGAGCAACCGGGTGACGGTCCTGGGCATGCTCGACTCGATCCGGGCCGCGGCCCGGAAGGCGCTGTCGCAGTGCGGGGCCGCCCGGTTCGAGGCGCAGCGGGTCCGGGAGACGGAGGAGCGCCGGTGGGCCTCGGTGCAGGGCAGCCGGGCCGAGAGGGCGGCGTGCGAGCGCGCGGTGCAGCGGGCCCGGGAGCGGGTGGCCCGGTACGTGCTGGCGGAGCGGCTGGAGGCGGTCCGGGCCCTGCGGGCGGGTGGGCCGGTGCGTGTGGCGGCCCGGCCGTGACGCGGCACGGGAGTGCGGCCCCGAGTGGCAGCGCGCCCGGTGCGGCGGCGGGGTTCCCTGCCGGGGTCGGGGCGTGCGCGCCCGGCGGCGGCCGGGGCCGGCCTGCGGTGGGGTGTCGGTGCGCGATGATGACCGGCATGGACAGCACGCCGGCGGACGGACCGGTCCCCCCGTACCAACAGGGCCGCGATCCCGCCCGGGAGCTGCTGCGCTTCTACCGGACCGGCCGGCGACCGGTTCCCGAGCCCCGACGGGCCCGCCGGCGGTCCGAGCCGGTGTCCGAGCCGCGCCGCCCGGGGCCGGAGCTCCTGATCGACCTGCTGCAGGTGGAGGGCGTGCGCTCCCCGCGGTGGGAGGCCGTCGTCGGCCCGGACATCGCCGGCAACGCCCAGCCCGTCCACCTGGACGCCGCGACCGGCACGCTCACCGTGGCCGCGCCGAATCGGGCCTGGGCCCAGCAGCTCGACCTCCTCAAGGGGCAGTTGGCGCGGCGCGTGGACCACGAGTACCCGCTGCTGGGCTGCGTGTCCATCGCTGTCGTGAACGCCGAGCCCCGGCCGGGCGACGTCCTGGCGGTGGACCGGGCCATGCGCGAGGCCGCACGCCGCCGGCGGGCCGAGGAGCAGCGGGCGCCCAACGGGTGGGAGGTTCGCCTCGACCTGTACGACGCCATCGGGGAGCAGACCGGGGCCGCCGCCCGCGAGCGCGAGCGGCGCGCACAGCAGTGGAAGGTGCCCGCGGCCTGGCTGGAGGGCGAGGAGCTGCTCGACCCGCCCGCGCTGCGCGAGCGCTGCCCCGCGGCCGAGGAGGCGTCCGGGGAGGACGGGGCGCTCGGATACGCTGACTGGCAGCTGCCGGAGACGGAGCCCATAGAGGTGTTCCTGGCCCGCCGGCGTGAGGGTCGGGCGCGTGGACGAGGGGCGGACACCTGTGGCTGAGACGGAACCTGGCGCGGAATCAGTTCCGGAGCCGGAGCCGGACCTGGCGCCGGAGAGGCCCGCGGGGCGTGACGAGCGCGACCTGCTGCGCGATGTGCTCCTGGACGGGGACCTGGTGGCGGACGTCGCCCGGATCATCGACCCGGCCGACTTCGCCGACGCGCTGCTGGGCCTGGTCTTCCTCGCGGTGCTGGAAGTCGCCGGCGAGGACGGCGAGGTGGGCGCGGTGGAGGTCGGTCGGAAGCTCGCCGACCTCGGCGACCTGGAGCGCGTCGGCGGGCAGGACGCCCTGGACGCGATGGCCACCGGTTCCCCCGACCGCTCCGGGGCGCTGGCCCGGGCCCGGCGCATCCGGGGCGCGGCCGTACGCCGGCGCCTGGCCGCCGCCGCGGCGGCCATCGAGGAGGCCGTGGCCAGCGAAGCGCCCGCCGAGGAGATCGCCGGCGTCGCGGAGCGGGCCGTGTTCACTGCGGTCGGCCCCCGCCAGGACGAAGAAGTGCCGCAGCTGGCGGACTTCATGGAGCAGACCCTCGACGACATCGAGGCCGTCGGCCACGGCACGGCCCGCTACCAGCACCTCACCGGCATCCCCACCGGCTTCGCCGACCTGGACCTGATCACCGGCGGCCTGCAGGCCGGGAACCTGATCGTCATCGGCTCCCGGCCCGGGATCGGCAGCAGCACCCTCGCCCTGGACATCCTGCGCTCGTGCACCGTCGAGCAGGACGTGCCCGCCGTGCTCTTCGCCGGGCAGATGACCAAGCAGGAGGTGTCGCGGCGCGTGCTGTCCGCCACGGCCGCCGTGCCGCTGCACCACCTGCGCAGCGGCATGATGAGCGACGACGACTGGACCCGGCTGGCCCGCCGGATGCCCAAGATCGTCAAGGCGCCGCTGTACGTCGACGACACCGCCACCACCCTGGTCGACATCCGCTCCAGGGCGCGCCGCCTGGTCGCCCGACGCGGCGTCAAGCTCATCGTCGTGGACCCCGTCCAGCTCCTCAACTACGGCCTGCGGCCGTTCGCCAGCCGCTACGAGGAGGTCAACGAGATCAGCCGGCACCTGAAGCTGATGGCGAAGGAGCTGGGCGTGCCGGTGCTCGCGGTCTCCAAGCTCAACCGCGGCCCCGCCCAGCGCCCGGACCGGCGCCCGCAACCGGTCGACCTGCGCGACTCCGGGACGCTGGAGGACGACGCCGACCTGCTGCTCCTGCTGCACCGTGAGGATGCCTACGAGAAGGAGTCCCCGAACGCGGGCATCGGGGAGATCGCGGTGGCCAAGCAGGTGCACGGGCCGACCGGCCTGCTGGAGGTGGCCTTCCAACCCCACTACTCGCGGTTCATGGACCTTCTGCCTTCCCGCGAGTAGCCGGTGTAGGGTCTCAGGTTTCGGGGCACAGTCTCACGATCTTGGCATCGAACGCGGCATCGAACAGAGAAGCCGCAGTTCAGAGCCCCGCCGCTCCCGGCGGGCCAGTCGAGACCGTGAGGAAGTGCCACGTTCGTGAGACTGGGAGCTGTGCCATCGGTCTGAGACGGCGACAGAGCCCCTGGTCAGCGGGCACGGCCTGTGCCACGAGCTGCGAGACCCTACAGCCGGTCGGCCTTCGCCCCGGGCCGGGGCACCGCGGCCGGTGCCGGCCGGGAAGCGGATCCGGTCCCGGGGGACGGCTGACCCGTCTCGCCGAAGTCTGATCAGTCTCAGCGAAGTTCGACGGGCCGGATTCGCCTCGTCGGACAGTGCCTGCGGGCGGATCTGCGGTGTGTCGGGAGTGGCGGCTAGGGTGCGGGGCCATGGACGCTGCTGATCTTGATCACCGGGCCCGGACCTTGTCGCACTGCATTCCCGCGTCGCTGGTGATCCGGCTTCTGGAGCTTGGCCACGAGCGGGAAGTGGAGTTCCAGGCCGGGCGCGGGGAGTGGTACTGCGCGCTGGAGTGGGCGCGGCTGCTCGGCGGCCGACGGCAGTACGAGCAGGCGCTTCAGGTGCTTGCCCCGTACATCGCGACGGGCTGGTGGCCGGCCGCCCGGGCCCGGGCCGAACTGCTGGAAGGCTGGGGCAGGGCGCAGGAGGCGATCGAGACGTCCCGCCCCCACACGCAGGCCGGCGACCGGCTGGCCCTGAACTTCTTCGCACGTCTGCTCGCCCGCCACGGCCGGGCCGCCGAGGCGGTCGCGCTGCTGAGGCCCGGCGTAGGGGACTGGTTCATCGCCCAGGCCCTGGTCGACGTCGGCGATGCCGCAGGCCGGGACGAGGATGTGGCGGCGCTGCTGGAAGCCCGGATCGAGGCCGCGGTCCCGGCCTGCGACGACCCCGACTGCCACCGGCTCCGCCTGGAGCCGTCCAACGCCTTCGACCTGCTCGCCACCGTCCGGGAACGGCAGGGACACGTCGACGAGGCGATCGCCCTGCTGCGCCGCAGGGAGGCCACGTCGGTCAACGGCCGGGACGCGCTGGCCGACCTGCTGGCCAGGCACGGACGGATCGGGGAACTGCGCGCGTACGCCGACTCCGAGTACCACGGGCACGCCGTGCAGAGTCTGGCCGAGGTGCTGGAGGAACACGGCGACGCGGAGGGAGCGATCGCCGTCTACCGGACCTTCGCCGAGAAGCCCCACGGCATCTGGCGTGTTGCCCATCTGCTGTCCCGGCTCCTGGTCCGGCACGGCCGCGTCGACGAGGCGATCGCGGTGCTGCGCGCTCTGACCGATGCCCCCGGCGGCGCGGACGACTGCGCCGTCGACGCGCTGTGCGCCCTGTATGCCGAGCACGGCCGCGCTCAGGAGGCGCTGGCCCACCTCGACGCCCTCAAGGAGCGGCGTGGCGGTGAGGAGGAGTGGGACTTCTTCCGGATACGGCTGCCGCTCATGGCCGACTGCGGCCTGCTCGACGAAGTGATCGAGCAGGCCCTGGCACACCCTGAAGGCGGCACCTGGTACGCGGCCTGGTCCCTCTCGCACCTGCTCGCCGAGGCAGGCCGCACCGAGGAAGCCGTCACGGTCCTCGAACAGCACCCCGGTTACAACGACGCTGTCCTGGCCCACCATCTCATCGGCCTCGGCCGCATCAAGGAGGCCGTCCACCTCCTCCAAGCCCGGCCGACCACCGCCCCGGATCCCGATCCCCGGGTCGGCACCTACTCCAACGAACCACCGTTCTGAAGCCGGAGGCCATAGTCAGACTTCGCCGAGACGGGTCAGCGGCAGTTCGTCGCGGGCGGCGCACCGGCCCGGGTCCTCCCCGCGGCCGCGGTGGTGGACGTGGTGGTCGTGGACGGTGTCGTGTTCGTGGATGGTGATCGGCGCGGTCGCAGCCGGCGGGCCGTCGGAGCCGCCGAGGAACTCGCCGTCGAGGACGGGCAGGTTGCCCAGTTGCAGGACGCCGTCGCCGTCGATCGCGGAGCGGCCGTCCTCCAGGCCGATGACCGACAGTCCGAGCCGCTCGCCGTACGGGACGCTGTCGTCGACGGCGATACTGAAGCGGGCGCCGTGGCGGAGGTCGGCGTAGGTGCCGGGGATCGCAGTCCCGGCCTGGTCCTCGGTGCCCAGAGTGCTCTGCATCGAACGCTTGCTCTGTGCGGTTACAGCTCGTCCGCCCCATCGGGTTCCTCGCCGCCGCCCGCGCCCTTGAGATAGGCGTTGAGGGTGGGGCGGGAGACGCCCGCCCGCTCCGCCAGCTCGGCCCGGGTCAGCTTCGCGCTGCGCCCCTCCCAGGCGTTGCGGGCGAACTGGCCGAGGCTGGCCCGGGCGCTGCCGAGGGCCTGTTCGAGCGCGTGGACGCGGGCGCCGGCGACCGCGACCCGCTGCACCTTGTCCAGGCGGGGCGGGCGCAGCGCGTGCACCTCGGCGATCCGGGCGGCCAGGCCGGCCCAGTCCAGCTGGGCCCAGTCGAGGCCCAGCCGGTCGGTGGCCGGCCCCGTCGACAGTGCGCCGCGGACGGCCTCGGGGCGGACGCTGCCGATCTGCGCGACGTCCTCCCAGCGCAGGTGGGGCGGGAGGCGCTCGTCGGGCTGGAGGACTTCCCGGGTGCAGGTCGGGCAGTCGGGCGCGCCGCCGGCGGGGCCGGGGCACACGGCGGGCATCGCCCAGCTCAGGCTGTAGGCGGCGTGGGTCTGGGCCGGGCGGATGCAGCCGTCGCCGTCGGGGTGCGGGCGCACGCGCAGGACCGGGCTCGCGGGGCGGGTGGCGAGGATGTGCTCCGCCGCCTGGGCCATCCCCTGGTCGCCGCGGCCCGCGAGGGGCAGGCCGTCGGCGAGTGCGAGTTCGTGCAGGGCGCGGTTCAGGGGCTGGACGGGGGCGGCATCGTGGGAGGTGTCTACGGTAATCACCCCACTATGTAAACACTTTTACGCCTATGCGTAAAGGTATTTACGAAACGGGTGTCGGGGCTCGCCACCCGCCGCCGCGGCGGAAGGCGGCCCCGGCGGCGAAACCCGCTCCCCGCCGAGAAGCTGACGGTACAAAATATCTCCTATGCCCTATGTGGGCCCGTTCGGCAGCATGGACGCCGAACACGAATGGCCCGACGCGCTGTGCCTGTCCCGCACCCACTGCACGGACGCCCCCGAGCAGGCCCTCAGGGAGTTCAACGCGGCGGCCGCCGCAGCGATCAACGACGGCATCCCGCAGCCGGCGTTCTTCCGCTCCCGGCAGTTGGCCGAGCTCTCCCCCAAGGCCCTCCTCGGACCCGGCCGCCGCGGTCACGACCTCGCGGCGATGCTGCAGGAACTGGAGGACCAGGGCGACGACCTGTTCTCCGGCGGCGAGCGCCAGAATCTGGTCGTCGCGTTCGTCCGGGACCTGTACGGCCACGACCCGAAGGGCGACCAGGGCCGCTACCCCACGACCACCGGGGGCACGCTCTCGCCGGCCACCATGTGCTGCGCCGAACCGCAGCGTCTGCGTGCCTATGTCGACATCCTGTCCAACTGCACGCACGACCGCCTCGGCCGCGCCCAGGTCTTCTGGCGGCGGCACACCACCACAACACGAGGGCGGCCCCGGATTCACCGGGGCCGCCCTCGTGCACGTCCGACGGGAGCTCACTCCGTCGCGGCGACGAGCGCCTGCTTGAACAGCTTGCAGCATCCGGGCCGGGCGCAGCAGCCCTTGGGGCCGACCTCCGCCACCAGGCGGGAGGAAGCGTCTCAACGGCGCTCGGCGAGCCATGGGGCGAGCCTGCCTGCGAGCGGATCGAGGCCGCGCGGTGGAGCTGGCGGCCCCGCCGGGGGAACGCTGCCCGCGTGGTACTGGAAGAAGAAGCTCAGATCGCCGTCGGCGGAGGCAAGGGATTCCAGGGGAACCAGGGGATCCGTCCCGGCCATGAAGCGCGGCTTCTCCCACTCCGGCGAGATCTCCGCGATCGGGGCACCCTCGGCGCGGTTCCAGCCGCGGAACATCACCCAACGGGCGCCGCGCATGCGCACGGGATAGTCGGCCACCCAGGCCACGAACTCGCCCAGCGTGGCGCCGTGGAAGGTGACGTTCTGCTGGTGCGGTGCATGGACGTCATCCCCCGTGCACACGCTGTCGCGCGTCAGGACCACCTTCGTCGTCATGTCCGGCACGGTAGCCGCCGAGCCCATTTATCGTCAATGTGACATTAATGGCTGGCGCGGGCGGTCTCCGAGAGCCCGCCGGCGAACGCTCCAGCCCACGCCTTGCACCGCAGGCGAACTTCGATGAGACAGATCGCCACCGGTCGAACTTCGTCGAGACGGGGCAGCAGGGTTCAGGCGGACTCGGCCAGGGCGAGGCTCTGGCGGGCCCGGGCCCGAAAGAGCCTGTTCCACGCGTCAGGGGCGCGGCCGAGGGAGTCGGGCAGTTCCACCGCGGCGAGCAGGCCCTTGACGTCGGCGTACGCGGTGCGGGCGGCGCTCGGGGCGCCGGGGCGGCGAAGGTCGCGTTCGAGCAGCGCGCACAGTTGGGCGATCGAGGGCGGGGTGAAGGGCGTCCGGCCGGACGAGAGCCGGAAGGCAAGCAGTTCGGAGGCGGCCGGCCGCGTGCTGCCGGCGGCCACCAGGCGGTCGGCGATGCCCAGGAGGCGGCCGACGAGCCAGGGCGCGTCGCTGCCGTCCAGGTCGACGGCGGGCACCTTGCGGACGGCGAGGGAGACGGCCTGCTGGGTGATGGCGGCCAGGTCGGCGATCTGGCTCTGCGTCAGGCCCTTGCCCTCGGCGTGCAGGATCCTCATCAGCTCCGACCGCTCCTGCTCGGCCAGCTTGCCGTCGGCGATCCGCCGGGCGAGGGCGGTGAACTCCTCGCGGACCACGTCCATGTCCAGGTCCGCGACGGCGAAAGGCCGGGCGCTGCGGGGCGGGGCTTGCGCAGGGGTGCTGTCGGCGCCGGGTCGGGGCGAAGTGCTGTCGGGCACAGGGGCTCCTTCGGGTGCTGGGCGTCGCGGACGGATGCCGGGGCGGGTCGGGGGCGGGTGCCCGGCTGCCGCGGCCGGGCACCCGCCAGGTCGTTCCTGCTCGGTGCGGTAACGGGGGGGCGAGCAGGAGGCGGCCGTAGTCGGTCGGGGAGAGGCGGAGGCCCTCCGTCGGCCCGTACGGCTCCATCGCGACCTGGCCGGGGCGGCGAGCGGCGCGTCGGGGGTGCGGCGCGACGGGCCGGCGCCGACGTTTCCGGGCTCGCGCAGGACGTGCACCGTCCCGGTGGCGATCCGGTGCAGACGCCGAGCACGCGCTTCAGCGGTGCGGACCGCCGCGTCATCCCTCCCGGCCGGGGCGGGAGGTGGCGCGGTCCTCGGTGCAGTCCGGGCACATGCAGCCGGTGCAGTGCCCGCAGAAGTCGTCCTCGCAGACGTCGCAGATGTACACGGGCAGTTCGTTGTCCATGCTGGGTCTCCTGGTCGGTTCGGGTGGGAGGCCGCTCGACGGATACCGGCTGGGCCGGTCCCTGCGCCGTTGCGGGAAGTCGGAGGCAGCAGGCGCCACTAGATCCTTGTACAAGTCCCTTGTATCAGGTCGGGGCCGACCCTACAATCCCCTTGTACCGGTTCGGCCGCCGCCCGGCGGCGGCCCCCGCCACAGCCACCGTCCGCCCGCGAGCCCGGCAGGCACGAGCCCCGGCCGCACTGTCGGATACGGCATGATGGACCCCCACATCAACAGCCCCAGGGGAAAGCTGACGATGACCCAGACGCCCTACACCATCCCGATCGGCGCGCGGCTCACCCCCGCCGCCCGCCTCGATCCGTGGAGCCCCTCCAAGACCCTGCGCTCGCACGCCACCGGGGCCTGCCAGTACTGCGGCAACCCGGTCGAGTGGTACGACCGCGCCGACGGCGGCCGCATCCCCATGCTGCCCGGCGAGTTCCCCGCCCGCCGCATCCCCGGCCGCTACCGCTGGACCGTCGAAGGCGGCTCGGCCCGCCACGGCAGCCACGGCCGCATCGACAAGTTCTGCCGCATCGCGCACCCCGCGGTGTGCCCCGGCGTCCAGCACACCGGCCTCGACCCGGTGCTGGTGCCGCTGCAGCAGGCCCTCGCCCTGCGCACCCGCAGGATGATCGACGCCGGGACCTTCACCGCGCCCCTGGCCGACGACACCGCGGAGGATGCCGCCGAGGAACCCGAACCCGCCCCGGCCCCCGACGCCCCCGCCCCCGCCGGCCGCCACGTCCTGGCCTGGGGCGGCCGCCTGCGGATCGCCCCCTGCCCCATCGACGAGGTCCGCTGCATCGCCCTGGACGACGAGAGCGGCGACCGCTGCGAGGACACCCTCTTCGACCTCGCCGAAGGAAGCTGGGAGCAGATCCCCGTCCCCGTCCCGCCCGGCCGCAAGAACACCCGGCCCCGCGGGGCGATGTGGGTGTGGGAACTCGCCCCCCTCCATTACCGCGACGCCCTGCGCTGGATGCAGCAGCGCTGCACCCTGCACCACGACAGCGACGCCCCCGACGCCGTGCCCTGCGAGTTCGTCGAGTTCAACGCCGACCGGCACGGCAACTTCGTCCTGCGCCACCGCCCGCCCGGCTACCAGCGCCCCGCCCCCGCCCCCGAGCCCGGCGCCGAACCCGGCGAACCCGTTCGCACCGTCTGCTCCGGCGACAACTGCACCAACACCACCGTCGTCCCCGACGTGCCGCCCGACTGGCTCTGCTACGCCTGCGCCCGCACCCGGCAACGCCGCAGCGAGACCCACCGGCGCTGGCAGCACCAGCCCGACGACGCCCCGCCCCGACTCCGGCCCTGGCAGAAGCAGGAAGGACAGCAGCCGTGACCACCCCCTACAGCCCCTCCCCCGGCCGCGACCCCGTCCAGTGGGTCATGGGCCACTACCCCGGCCCCCTGGTCAACGTCCTCACCGACTACCACGGAGGCCTGCCCGCCGACGTCCGACAGATCATCACCGACCAGCTCCGGCAGGGCGTGCGCACCCCTGAGCGCCTCGCCGACCGCGTCGAGCAGCGCTGGTTCCTGCGCTACTCCCGCCTCACCCGCGACGAACTCCGGCGCCGCGCCGACGAGATCGCCATCGCCCTGGTCGCGCCCTCCGACTGCACCGACCCCGACTGCGAGGACGGCCTGCTGCTCACCGGCAGCCGCACCTGCCGCCTGTGCCTGCCGGCCCGCAGCGAGATCAACATGCGGGCCGAGGACGTTCCCGACGGGCGCCGCTCCACCCCGGCCGCCGTCAACGGCGCCGCCAGCGCCATCCGGGCGCAGCTGCGCCAGCGCAACGGCTTCCCCCGCGATCGCCGCCCCCGCCCCGGCGCCCCGCTGCCCACGAAGGCCAGGAGCACCTACGTGCCGGCGCCGTACACCCTGCGCGAGCCCGAACTCCCGCCCGACGACGACCAGGTCACCCAGGCCCCGCCGCGCTACACCCTGCGCGAGTCCGAGACCCTCCGCCCCACCGGCCGGCCCTCCTCCCCGCACCCGGAGTCCTGAACCCGATGAACCTCCGCTCCACCGCCGGCGTCACCCAGGTCCTGCTGGCCGACGGCTGGCACGACGTCCGCGCCGGCACCTACAAGGTCACCGAGCCCGTTCCGCGGCCCCGGGGGCGCCGCCGAGGGCAGCAGCCCCCGCAGGCGGCCGCCTTCGCCTTCGGCAGCGCCGACGGCAGCACCGTCACCGGGCCGCTCACCTCCGTCCTCGCCGTCCGCACCCGCCAAGCCGACCTGCACGTCGCGGAGGCACTGGTCCAGTGGTGCGGCTACTGCAACGACGGCCGCCCCACCGGCGACATGGGGCAGCGGTGGATCACCGCGGACAACGGCCGCCAAGCCCACTGCCCGGACTGCTGGAAGAGGGAGCCCGAGGCCGCCGACCAGCCCAAGTGGTGCGGGCACTGCCTGCACCCCGCAGCCCGCTGGACCACCTGGGGACCGGACCGGAGCCCCGGGTACATGCCCTGCCCGGACTGCCACCCCGACCTGAACGGCACCCTGACGCGAGTTCCCAGGGCCCGCACCGTCTTCATGAACTACCTCGCCGACATCCAGGAGGAGGACAGCGGCGCAGCCGCCGACTCCTGACACCGCATCAGCGCGGCCGGGCCCGGCAGCCGTCTCGTGAGGACTGCACGGCCGAGAAGGCGTACCGCACCGGCCGCCGTCGCGGGCGGTGACGGGAAGGGGGAGCGTGGAGCAGGACGCAGGAGGCCGTACAACGACGGCAAGGAGGCCCACCGGCAGGGCAGGGGCTGCGCTCCCGGTGGGCGTCGGGTCCGGGCAGCCACCGCCCCGGTACGCCTCCGCCCCGGCCACCGCGCCGGTGCGTGCGCCTGCCGCTGTCACCCGTTCGGGAAAAGCCCGGACAGCCGCCCGCCAGTGCGACAAGGTTTCCGCGACGACACCCGCCCGGCCCGCCCGCACCCCACGAGGAGCAGCACATGCTGCACACCGCCACCGAGCCCGCCGCCACCCCGCCCGCCCCCGACGAAGCGCACCTGGGCGTCCTGACCGGGCTGAGCGACCTGGACGAGCTCATCGGGCCCCTCCCGTCCGGCCGCCTGAGCGTCCTCGGCGGCCGCACCTCGGCCGGCTCGACCGCCTTCATGGTCACCACCGCCCTGCACAACGCCCTCGCCGGCACCGCCACCGCTTTCGTGACCACGCAGGTCAGCGAGGAGCAATCCAGGCGCAACCTGCTGGCCGCCCTCGCCGGCGTCAACCTCGACCGCCCCCGCACGGTGAACGCCGGACGGTGGGCCCGGACCCGCCGGGCCGGGAGCGCCCTGGAGAAAGCCGAGATCTGCACCTGGAACCCGATCCAGGGCGACAGCGGCCAGCCCACCGCGGAGACCTCTGGGGAGGTCTGCGACCGGCTTCGCGAACTCCACCGGCGCAGCCCACTCGGCCTGGTCCTCGTCGACGACCTCTCCCTCCTGGCCCACCGGGAGCCGACCGGCGGGCAGGCCGTCCGGGACCTCGCGCGCCTTGCCCGCGACCTCGACATCCCGGTCCTGCTCGCCGCGCACCTGCGCTTCGGCACGGAGATGGCCGAGAGCGACCTGCCCACCGCCGCCGACTTCGCAGACCCGCACGTCCGGCGGGCGGCCGACGCGGTGCTCCTGCTCCACAACCCGAACCGGTACGGGAAGGCCCCCGGGCGCGCCGGGCTGGTCGACGTGATCGCCGCGCACGGCTGGAGCGCGGCCGAGACGGCCACCGTGCGCTTCGAACCCGAGTACCACCGGTTCGTCGACCTGCCCAACTCCTGAGCCCCGGAGGCGCGTGCGATCCCCTCCCGGCCGCCGTCGCGCAGGCCGGCTCGGCGGGTCGGCCTGCGCCCACCGGGCCGTGGTGACGGGCAAGGAGAACGTGCAGTGGGGCGCACGGCGGCGTACATCGACGGCAAGGATGCCCAACAGCTGTTGCACCGGGACCGCGCCTGCCGGGTCGCTGCCCTGCTGCGGCCGGGGCCCGGCCGGGGTCGACCATCCGCAGGATCGGAGCTGACGGTCCGGCTTGCCGCAGGCGACCAAAGTTGTAAAGTCTTTACATGACTACAGAGTCGCAGGGCCGTCCCGATCTCCCGGCGAACGTTCCCACCGTGGCGCTGGCCGACGCCCGCGCCGAACTCTCCAAGATCGTGACGCTGGCCGAGCACACCGGCCGGATCACGGCCATCACCCGGTACGGCAAGCCCGTCGCCGCGGTCGTCCCGGCCGCGCTGCTGCACCTGCTGTCCGGGGCGCACATCGGCCCGCGGCCGATCGAGCCATCCGAGATGGAACGGCTGGCCGATCGGGCCCGGTCCGCCGACCGGCGCCCGACCAGTGACGACATCACCGCCGCTGTCGAGGACGTCCGGGCCGAAGACACCGAACCGAACACCGGCCCTCTCCCGCACCGGGACCTCCGTCCCCAGCACATCGTCCCGGCCAGGGGCGACTGGTCCCCGATCGCGATGAACATGCCGGTGCGCGACCTCCTGGCGCACACCTCCCTCGCGGCCGAAGGCCTGGAAGCGCTGCCGGCGGACCTGACGATGGCGGACGTGCTGGCAGCCTGGGCCGAGAAGCAGCAGGGCGGCAGCCAGTGATCGTCGTGGACGCGAGCGCGGTGGTCGAAGCCCTGATCGGGGCCGGACCGACGGCCGACCGGGTCCGCCGGCGCCTGATCGGGGAGGACGTCTACGCCCCGGCCCACCTGGACCACGAAGTCTCCCGGGTGATCGGCCGGCTGCTCCAGAAGAAGCTGCTGACCGAGCAGGACGCCCAGGCCGCGATCGAGGACCTGGACGCCCTTGAGGTGCAGCGGATCCCGATCCCCGGGCTGCTGCTCCGTGCCTGGGAGCTGCGGCACAACACCTACGTCGGGGACGCGATCTACATCTCCCTCGCGGAGACGCTGAACTGCCCGCTGGTGACGACCGACAGCAAGATGGCCGGCGTGCCCGGCATCTCCTGCCCGGTCGACCACATCCCCCAGGCATGACCACGCGGCCGACGTGACACCACGCCGGACCACCGGCCGGGGACCGCAGGCCCTACCAGCTGCAACGGTGAACGGCTCCGCCCGCGCAGATGCCGCCAGCCTTCCCCGCTTGCGGCCGCCCGGCCCGATGGCATGCCCATCCCCCGTCCGCCCCGGCCGCTACCCCTCCGACGCCACGGTCATCAGCACGACCGTGCGCTGCACCTCCTGGTCGAGCATCGCCCGCGAGCGGTGCTGGCCGTTGACGAAGCCCCCGGCGCCGTCCGGGGTGATCGCCGAGTCCAGCCCGAACAGGGAATCGAGCGCCTGGCGCTGCCAGGAGTCCAGACCGTCCTCGCGGGCCCGCCGCAGCGCGAAGGCCGCCATACCTTCGGCACCGATACCGGCTGCCACCCCCTCGGCGAGTACCCCGACCGCGAACTCGGCGACCGGTCGCCAGTCCCCCTCGTGATACCAGCAGCAACCCCGGCCGCCGATCGCCCGCGCCAGACGGCGCCCTCGCCCGGGCGGCCGCGCCGCCCCGGCCGGCATGCACCCCGCAGTGCGGAACGGGCTCGGCACACCGAGCCGGGCGACCTCCATCACCTCGAAGCGCTGCTCCGGCTCGGGCTCCGGCACGGGCGCGACGTAACCCCCACCGCGTCCCGCGTCCACCGGCCCGCCGACCAGACGCTCCACCTCCTCCGCGGTGATCGGCCACCACCGCGGCGCACCCAGCCGGTACGGCTCGACCTCCCCGAACTCCACCAGCTCGAAGCCCGGCAGCTCCCACACCGGCTCGTCCTCGAACACCGATTGCTCCCCGGCAGGTCCGTCCCCGAGCAGCTGGCGCTGCACCCACAGCGGCGGCACCACCTCTTGCGGACACCACTGCTCCCACACCGCCGCGGCGTACTGCTCCACGCCGGTCGTCAGGCCCATCCCCTCCGCGAAGACCTGCGTCACCACCGCCACCGTCCGCTCACCCGCGGCCGTGAACAGCTGCAGCCGCAACGAGCACTCGGGCCGGTCCGGCAACGGGCGGTACATGTGCTCGTCCACGGTGCGCTCGCGCCGGGCCCCGAACGGGAGAACCGGCACCGGGCCGCAGGCATCCGGCCCGGATGCAGGGAAGTCGTCTTCAGCCATCCCCCGATCCTGCCCGGCCCGCCCCGCGAGTGCGAGAAGTTCGCCGACCTCTCCTCCTCTTCATGTCCCGCGCCCTGCCGAGCGGCGGGTGGCCCTCCGGCCGGTCGAGCCCCGCTCCGGCTGCCGGAGCGCCCGGAGCCGGACGGGGTCGCCGGCTGGCCCGTCCGCCGGGGCGGGGTCCTGTCAGCGGCCGCGCCTAGGTTGGCCGAAAAGATCATCGGTGGAGCGGGGCGGGAGGGCTGGGAGGACACCGAGGAATCGGTGCCGGACGCGTACGTCGCGCAGGCCCGCGGCGGTGACGGCGCCCTCCTCGCCGAGGGCGAGGGCGAGACCGTCGCCGAGGCGCTGGGCCGCCTCTGGAAGCTGAGCCTTTCCAACGAACCGCCGTTCGACGGCTGGGAGGAGAAGAGGAAGTGACCAGGAAGACCAAGACCTACGGGCCGCGCCAGCTCGCCCGCCACCTGGGGATGGAGGAGTGGCAGCGGGACAGGGCACTCCGCGAGGGCCTGATCCCCGGCCCGGACCCGTCCACGGCACGCTGGACGGCGCAGCAGGCCGACGACCTGGCCGCCCGCGCCAACGCGGTCCTCGCCGCCGTCGGAACGATCCCGGACGTCGGCGCCCGCCGGGCCGAGCAGTACCTGGCCGACCGCCTGCGCCCGGGCGAGCAGGTCGCGCCCGGCACCGTCGCCGAGGCCGCCTGCCCGTCCGGGGCGACTACCACGGCCCCCTGTACTGCGGGCTGACCCTGGAGCGCGGCCTGCCCCGCCGCACCGTGCTCGCCGCCTCGGCCGCCGGCCACCTCCACCAGCGCGAGGCCCTGCCCGTCCTGATGGCCCTGCGCACCTCCGACATCGACCACCTGATCCGCGCCGGCCTCCTGACCCCGGCCGAGACCACCCGCTCCAGCCACCACCGCCGCACCGTCGTGCCGCTGTACCGGTGGGCCGACCTCCAGCGGCTGCTGAACAGCCGGCGGATCGACTGGGAGCAGGTCTGCGCTACCCCGCCCGGACGGCGCTCCCCCCTGGCCGAACTGCCCGACGTCCGGCCGGCCGCCGCACGCTGAACCGACAGCCCTCCTGCTCCGCCCCGGACCGCCGGGGCGGAGTACCCGCCGCGCTGTCGCGGGCGGCCCAGCCGTTCGCGGTCGACCCCTGACGGCAGGGGGCGCGGGGACGATCAATGCGCGGAGCTCCACCCTCCGCCTCCCCGAACGGACACCCTGGCCCGACGGGATCACTCCGTTCAGCACCCCGGCCTTCTCCGGGGGCACAGCGCGGCGGCATGCGCCCGCGGCCCGTCGCGCCGTGCCCGGGCGCGGCGGTGTCGCACCCGCGGATGTCAGGTCCGGCGACGGCCGACGGGCACACTGGGGCGGTGAACTCCACCTGCACGTGCCGCGAGAGCACGTCCTACGGCCCCGGCATCCTGGCCGCGCAGTACCTCTACTGGAGCAGCATCCGCGCGGAGCGCACCAGCGGGGACCGGCGGTTTCGGGCCCGGCACAGCGACTTCGAACCGGGGATCACGCTGGGCTACCTGGGCGGGCTGCTGGACGGGGACGCCCCCGTGCGGGTCGATGTCGCGGCAGTCGCCGACGACCTCGGCCGGAAGCCGGAGCACCTGGTCGCGGAGCTGGGGTGGCTCGCCGACAGCGACCGTTTCCTGCACCAGGAGGGATTCGCCGACGGCGTCATGAGGCTCTGGCTCAACCCCGCGGTCGCGTGCGACGGCGGAACCGACCCGCGGCCGCTCGCCGCCCGATACCGCTTTCCCTACCCCGTCCTCGGCCAAGGCGGCCTGTCGGCGCCCGAACCCGTCCGGTTCCTGGAGTACTCCGCCGCCCTCTGGGAGGAGCTGTACACCTCCAAGCAGCAGCTGTTCGACACCCGGCGCGTTCCCGACCCCGCTTGCCGGTCCTGCTCGCCCACCCGCCTGCACCTGGTCTGACCGGCCGGAGACCGGCGGCCGGCTCCGGCGAACTCCTACCGTGCGGCCGTCCGGGTGAATCCGGATGTGCCGCGGTGGGGCGGGCCGGCCTGCGGGTTCCGGGGCGGCGATGATGCCGCCGACCCCTG
This sequence comes from Kitasatospora sp. NPDC088134, assembly GCF_044741705.1. NCBI lineage: Bacteria > Bacillati > Actinomycetota > Actinomycetes > Kitasatosporales > Streptomycetaceae > Kitasatospora > Kitasatospora sp. NPDC088134. Next base: position 87,738 of record NZ_JBIUTD010000027.1, read on the forward strand.
CCAGCGGCGCGGCAGCCCCGCGCCCCACCGAAGGACCAGGCGTGCGCCAACCCGTTCCCGCCGCGACGTGGCGCGTGACCTCCGCAGCCGTGCGGACCGTGCCCTGCCCGACCTGCGGCGCCCGCCACCGCGAGCAGTGCGTCACCCTGCGGGACAAGCCCTCTCCCGTCGTCCACCAGGCCCGCACCCACCGCTACCTCGAAGTGCACTTCGCGGTGATCCCCCAGCCCGCCACCACCTGGCAGGCCCTGCTCTCGGCCACCGAAGCCCGCCGCCGCGGCACGGCCCTGCGCGGGAAGTTCCGCGACCTGGACGACTGGCAGTGGGAGGACCCCGATACGCTCGTCGACCTGATCGCCGTCCAGCCCGCCGCGTACGAGAACGTGGTGATCATGGAGGCCCGCGGCCTTGCCGCCGAAGCCGTCTCCGAGGTCCTCTACGGGTCCGACTGGATCGACACCACCCTGGATGTGCTGCTGCGTACGGCGCACGACCTGCAGATCCGCGCGGAGACCGGCCAGCTCCTCACCGGCACCCCCGATCGCGACATGATCCACTGCCGCAACGCCGTACGCCGCCGCCTCAAGGAAGCCCGCGACCACGTCGACCGGACCAGGAAGTCGGCCCTGCCCGCCGTGTCGGCGCCGATCTCCATCAGCGCCGATCCGCAGCGCATCGCCAGTGCCTGGCTCGGCCGGTTCCTCAAGGACGAGCGCCGCGCCCTCGTCACCCAGTACGCCACGGACGCCGGCGTCGACCCCGTGCTGCTCACCAACGGGACGTTCTACGAGCGGGTCCGCCGCATGGTCGCCACCGGCCGGCTGAAGGCCCCGGTCGGCCCGCAGGTGGAGCGCCTCCTGGACTGCCCGGTCGAGGAACTGCGCGAGATCGTCCTGCGCGACGCCCTGCAGCCCGCGGGCCGCACCGACGCCCTCGCCCACCCCCTGATGCTGGAGAAGTGGGCGGCCCAACTCGACTTCCTCAGCAGCGTGGCCGCCCCGACAGCCCACAGCCAGACCACCGGCCGCCTGTCCGAACTCCCGCCGATGGCCTCCGGCCGACTCTCCCTCGGCGCGGCCGACGAACTGGCCGGCCGCCGCCAGGCCCACGCCCGCCTGATCGAACGCGCCCACGAATGCGAGCGGCTGCGCCTGGCCCTGAGCGACACCGTGATGGCGCTGGAGCAGGCCGACCCCGTCCGCGAAACCGTCGGCGCCGCCGTCGAGGCCGCCGACGCGCACCTGCGGCGACTGCACCCGCAGCTCTACGCCATCGCCCGCGCCCACCTGTACCCCTACCAGGACTCCACCGGCCGGCTCCCCGAGACCTGGAACGAGCACCACGCCTCCGTGCGCCGCACCGTCCTGCTGGCGCTGGAGCGCTACGCACAGGCCCCGGACGTCCTGCCGACGTCCCCCGTCCCCGTAACCGCCCCATGACAGGACCCGCCCCGTGCCCCTGGACCCCTTCGTCCGCCAGTTCGTCACCAACGCCTTCTCCCGCCAGTGGATCGGGCAGGTCGCGGAGCTCAAGAGCGGCCTGAGCGACCCCGACTCGGCGTACACCGTCGCCGTACGCGAAGGCCTGCGCACCCTCATCGACACCAAAGAGCTCACCCTCGTGCAGTGGGAGCGGCTCACCGGTGTGCCGATGCGCTCGACAACGGCGCTCTACACCTACCTCGACAAGGTCCACGACCACTTCTTCGGCAGTGCCCCGCTGCCCGACCCGCGCCGCTGGACACTGCCCGCCGCCCGGACGGCCGCTCCGGACCGTCCCGCGTCCCGCTCGACCGCACGCCGCTGACCCGCGACGCACAGCCGACGCACCGGCCCCGCACCCTCGGCGCCGCGATCCCGTAGAGCCGATGCCGCCCCGCGCCCGGACCTCTCCGCCGGTGCCGACCGGCCTGCAGCGCACCCCTCATCACCGGGCCGCCCGCCGGGAACTGCGCCACCGGACGGGCGAAGGCTCCGATGCCTTCCGGGCCGCTGCTGCACGGCAGGAACTCCTCCGCCCCTCAGACCCGTGTTTGTGCAGGGCAAGGATCGACCGCGGCGGAATCGGGAAGCAGAAGTGCATTGATCGGCGCGCGGTCGGAGAGAGAGTCCTCCCCGTCTCGCCCCGCGCACTCCCCGTGTGCCGCCGTCCGCCCTGCCCCTGCCTCCGACGCACAGATATGTTCGAGTCCAGTCAATAACGGAGGCGGTCCTGCCGTCCGCGCCCACTGGGCATCAGTCAACGACACATCAGATCAAACGATCCGATGATCTGAAAGAAGCGGCCTGGCCGGCGTCGGCAGGGCGCGGGCACGGCCGGTCGGCGGGACGGCGCGTCCGGGTCTTCGTGTCCGCCACCCCATCCGCCACCGGCACGGCGCGAGGCTCCGGCTCGGTGTACTTCATCTTCCAGCCGTCGATGGGCACGCGGGGCTTTCGGGCACCTCGGGTGGTGCGGTCGAAACGCTTCATGTCGTCAGGTGTGGCGAACAGCAGCAGCATCCCGGCCAGCAGCCGGAACGCCTCGCCCTTGACGAGGAACGCCACCGGGTCGACGACCGCGACCGGGGTGCCGTCCTCGGCAATGAGCGGGGTTCCGCCCGCCCATCGCGGGTCGAAGCTGCTCCAGCCGATCTCGGCCGCGATGCCGAACTCCTCGGCCAGGTAGGCGATCGCCCGGCGCACGCCGCGGTTCATCCCCAGCACGTGGTGGCTGACCTCGGCCGCGCCGCTGGGCGCTAGCCGAGCCTGCTCCTCGGCATCGGCCGCCAACTCCAGCGCTTCGGCGCGGGAGACGGCGTTGCTCGCGTCGATCTCGGCCCGCCGCCTCACCTCCTTGGCCCGCTGCTCGGCCAGCAGCCGCTCGCGCTCCAGCTCGCGCCGGCGGACCTCCACCAGGTGGGCGTCCTCGGCGGCGACGTACGTCGGGGCGGTCCAGACCCGGTCCAACTGCCGCTGTGGGTAGCCGAGCGGGCAGAGGGGGGTGTGCTGCTCCACCTTGCCAGTGAAGGCCCAGCGCAGGAACTCGGCGACCGGCACCGGCGGCGCGGCGAACCAGCTGCCGCCGGCGAACTTCACCAGCCCCTCGGCGACCATCAGGCCGGCATCCGTGGCGGCCAGGCGCAGCGAGGGGACGGCGCCGAGCCACGGCGGCCGCGGGCGGTCGCTGAACCAGCAGCTGGTCACGCCGTCGGCGAGCATCCGCTCGGTGCGGGCGGTGATGTGGTCGGCGGTGATCGGGGACAGCTGGGCCTCCAGCGCCATGCGCCAGGTCCCCGCGGGGTCGGTGGCCAGCACGTCGGCGCGCCAGGACCCGTCGGCGGAGCGGACCTCCAGCTCGGCGTGGGCGCCGGCGTCCCGGGCAGCGCCGGCGAGTTCCAGCTTGAGAAGGTGATGGGCCTCGGACTCGCCCTGCAGGGCAATCTCGCAGTGCGGCGGGCGGGGAGCATGGGCGAAGAACCTCAGCCCTCCCCTGGAGACCTTCGCATGCACCGGGTGGAGGCACTCCGGGCACGCCAGGGGCGCGGCCGGACGGGCCTTCCACACCGCCTCCCAGGCCCGCCCGCAGCCGAGGTCCGGCAGGTGCGCGAAGACGGTGCCCCACTCGGCGTGCACAGCACGAAACGCCACTGCTCCCCTTCCTCAAGTTCGCTGTCCGTTGTCGGCGCCGGACGGCCGATGACCGGTACGGGTGCTCGTCGTGACCGTGGCGTCACAGAATCCCGCAGGCAGACGGCGTCCGGGCCGAGGATGCGCCGGATCGGCTGAAACTCAACGTCAGACGTGCGGGGAGACGGCGTCACGCAGAGCCCCGGCGACGTCGGAGAGGTTCCCCACGGGGTGGTTCGTGCCGCCGCCCGGCCCAGCCCCGCCCTCGGGCGCCGTCCCGCCCGTCCGAGAGCCGCCGGATCGGGTCCGGCCGTTCCCGCAGAACACCTACGGGCCGCCGTCCGGGCCGCCACAATCAGCTCTCGACGCACTACCCGCTGTCGCCGACTGCCGCTCCCGCAACGGGACGGCCGACCCCACCGTGAGGACGCACACCATGGGCATCATGGACCTGTTCCGCCGCAAGGGCCTCGACGAGGACTTCGATCCCTTGGGCTGGGATCACCACCGCATGGGCATGGTGAAGGCCGCGGGCATCGGCGTGGCGACCCTGCGCTGCCACCGCGACACCTGGGCCTACTTCGTGGACAAGTTCGCGAACAAGCCGATGGACCGCGACGCCGCCGCTTTCCGCCCGCCCGCCGACGAGGACATCACCGACGAGGGCGAGGGGATGATCACCGTGCCGCTGTCCGGCAGCACGTTGGCCGCCCTCCTGTCCAAGTGCCGGGACCTGCAGTTCGGCGCCATGGCATCCGACCTGGACAAGGCGATCGGCCGCAGGGTGGCGGCGGCGATCATGCAGGCGCTGCGGCACGTGGTGCCCGCCGAGGGCGACCGCTCCGCCGCCCCCGCGATCGTCCTGGACGACCGCACGGCGGCCCCGGCGGCGGCAGCCCGGTGACGGCACGGCCGCCCGCCTCGCGGGCGGCCCCGCCGTCCGGACGCCGAACAGGACGAGCCCTCCGGGCGGGAACAGCGACCCGCAACCGCGGCCCTCACCCCGCGTCCGCGGTTCAGCACAGCGCGGTCTGCTCGAACTCCGGTAGTCCGAAGTGCGTGATCGAGGCCGGATCGAGACCGGCCTCGACCAGCAGCCGCACCTCGCGGGCGTTGCGGACGAAGACCCGGACGTCCAGCAGTCCGGGCGAGCGGCCGACCAGCGCCGGACAGGGGCGCAGCACCCCGAACACCCCGGGGCGGCGCCCGCCGACCCGGGCGGTCATGCCGTAGGCGTACTGCGGGGCGATCACGGTGGCGTCGATCTCCGCCCGGGTCACCAGCGCCTTCCACGCCTCGGCCTCCACCGCGGCCACCAGCTCGGCCCGCTGCTCCTGCGACAGCTCCGCCCACCAGGCCCGGCCGGCGGCGAGGTCCGCCGCCCGCTGCTCCTCCTTGCGCAGGCGCAACTGCTCGGCCTCGTGCTCCTCCCGCCGCCGCTCCAGCGCCCACCGGCCCCGGCGCAGCAGGTCGTCGAGGTCCCACTGGAGCCGGTTGTGATCGTTCAGCAGCCGCTGGCGCCGCCGCTGCCGCTCCCGGCGGCGGGCCTCGGCCTCCTCCCGCAGCCGCTTCGCCTCGGCCTCCTCCTCCTTGCGCTGCTGTTCGAGGGCGGCTTCGCGCTCCAGCCGGGCCTGCTTCTGCGCGTCCTGGCGCCGGCGCATCACCTCGTGCCCGGCCTCGGCCTCCCGGGAGGCGCTGCTGGCCCACACCAGCGGGCGGCGGGCGAAGTCCTCCTCGACCGGCCGGTAGACCCGGCGGTAGCGGGGCAGGACGCCGTGGACGGCCAGGCCGCCGGTGTTGACCCACCGCACGACGTCGGCCAGCGGCGACGGCACCATCCGCCACCGGCCGGTGGCGGCGTTGAAGCCCGCGACCCCGTCGTCGACCCGCCACCGGCCGTCCTCGGCGTCGACCCGGACCGAGGGCACCTGCCCCATCCAGGCTGCGGCCCTTCTACTGGTCACCCAGCACACCCCGATCCCGTCCGCGGCGTAGCGCTCGGTGCGGGCCCGGATGTCGTCGACCGTGATCGGCGACAGCTGCGCCTCCCAGGCGATGCGGCGGCTGCCGTCCGGGGAATGGGCCATCACGTCGGCGCGCCAGGACCCGTCCGGGGCGGCGACTTCGAGTTCGGCGTGCCAGCCGGCCGCCCGGATCGCCCCGGCGAGCTCCAGTTTGAGCAGGTGGTGCTCCATCGACTCCTCGGCCAGCTCGCAGTGCTCGGGCCGGCGGCTGTCGTGCGCGAAGTGCGGGAGCTTGCGGGAGGAGCGGCGGGCGTGGACGCCGTGCCCGCAGTCCGGGCACGTGAGCGCGATCCGGGGCCGTACCTTGTGGACGGACTCCCACGCCAGGCCGCACCCCAGGTCGGGGAGCGTGGCGTCCAGACGGCCGGAGGTCGGGTGGAGAGCGGTGAACACAGCACCTCGATCACGGAAAGTTGCCAATGGTGCACGCAATGCACTGACGGCATACCGCCTCCCACTGACAGAACCCTCCGCGAGCCTCCCGAGACCGCTACCGTCGACCCTGCAGGCGCCCGCCCTGGCGGCGACCGCCACCACCACCGAGGAGGAAAACGGTGAGCACCGAGCCCGACCACCGGGACCAGGCCGCGTCCCGACCGGCGACCCTGCACGAACTGCGCGCCGCCCTCAGCAGGTACGGCCTGCCCGGCGACCGCGAGAACTTCGAGCGGGACCTGGCCACCGCCCTGGACGCCTCCCCGATCGGCGACCTCGCCGCCGTCACCGAGGTCGCCGCCACCTACCGCCACCGCCTGCTCCTGCGCACCAGCCCGGCCGCCATGGACTCCCTGGCCGCGCCGATCGGCGGCCAGCGCTGGAGCCCGGCCGACGGCGTGTTCGCCCGCCTGCGCGCCGCCGGCGGCGACCGGTGACCGACCAACCCGAACAGCAGCCCGCCCCGGCGCCGCTGCACGTTTTCCTTTCCGACGCCGCCGAACACGCCCTCGCGGCCCTGCGCCCCGGCGAGCTGGACGCGGTGGAGAAGCTGGTCGAGCGCCTCGCCGTCCACCCGCGCCTGGGCATCCCGGTACCCGGCGGCGCCGACCCCGAGGTCGACGACTACACCGCCCGCACCGACCCGGCCGCCGACACCGGGGACCGCCTCAGCATCGTCTATCGGGTGCACGGTTCGATGCGATCGGTGTTCATCACCTGGGTCATCGCCGGACCCTGACCCGCCGTCACCATCTGACCGAAGAAGCCGCCGACCGCCCCACCCGCGGTCCGGCGCGAGGCGGTCCGCTCGAACGCGGACAGACCGACGCGCGCACTCCCGGGCCGGACCGGGACGTGCTCCGACCACCGCCGGACCTCGCGGGCATGGCAGGCGAAGGCCCACGCACGGACCGGCCCCGACGGCCGTCCGGTGCCGGACGCGGTGCGGCACAACAAAGGGCACCGGCTGGAGTGAGTGCGAAATCCGGCCGGACCCGTGGGCCGGGTCCGACCGGAGGCAGGGCCGCTCACATGCCGAAATGGCTCTCGACCTGCCGCGCGACCGACCGTGCCACCCGGTTCAGCTCAGGCCGGATCGCCTCCAGCTCCTCCGGGCCGACAAGACCGGACTGCCCCAGATACTCGGCGAACTCGTGGAGCACCAGGTCCGCGAGTTCCTCCTCCTCGCCGATCGGGCTCCCGCCCCCACCGTCGTCGTCCCAGTCCTCGCCCCCGTCGTCCCAGTCCTCGACCACCTGCTCCTCAACAGTCATGGGCCGACCCTAGCTGTGGTGTCCCATGGCGCGGGTCGCCCGAGGCCCTCGAACGCGAGGCGCTGCAGGGCCGTCTCCGGCATGGACAGCCCGTCGGGAGCCCGCTACGTCGCCTCCGGCTGCTCCCTGGCTGTGGCCTGCTCGCGTCTCTTCTTCCGGATCCAGTCGTGCGCAGCCTCGATCAGCACGTCGGTACGGTCGCGCCCCTCGGCCTTCGCCAGCTCGTCCAGCTCCTTGACGAGCGCAACCGGCGGCCGGAACGAGATCGGCGGCGTCTGCCCGGTGGCCGGTCTGCCTGCCATGGTCCCTCCCTGGATTTTTGTCCTACAGAAATTAGCATCCATCTGCTCGACCGGGTTGACAAGAGAGATGGGCCGCCGCATTCTTGTCATACATAAATTGGTGCTGACCAGGGAGTGGACATGCTGATGGGGACCGATAGGGCCGAGTCCGGGGAGGGGACGGTGCCCCGCGAGAACCTGGACGGGATCGACGACTGCACCTGCATCGAGTACTGCGACGAGGACCCGAAGACGGCGTGCAGCCTCTCCGGCACCCCGCACGTCCACCCCGAGACCCCGGGACGGCCCGGCATCACCGGACCGTGCACCGTCCACCCCGAACGCCCCGGCGACCGCTGACAGGGCCCGGGAACGGGGCGGCCCGACACCACGCCGGGGCCGGCGCCCCCGATGTCGACCGGGACCAGTGACACCCGACCGGGCACGGGGCGGCCGCCTCACCGCCGAACCCGTCGGCCGCCCCGCCGACCACCGCCCAGCAACCCGAACGGAGGTACCGCCCATGACCCCGCATCCCGTCGAGGACGTCACCCTCGCCTCCCTGGCCGCCGCTCACGGCCCTGCCCTGGCCCGCTTCGCGGGCACCGACCCCGACACCGTCACCGCCGAGCTGCTCACCGCCACCCTCTTCGAGGTGATCGATGCCCTGGAGTCCGAGGGCAGCCGGGAGGAGGCCGAGAGCCTGGAGGACGTCCTCGCTCTCCTCACCTCCGCCCAGGAGCAGCCCGGCACCGACCTTGCCCGCCACCTCCTGGCGGACGCCGGCCGCACGCTGCACACCGTGCTGCCCGCGATCCTCGCGACCGCCCGCCCGGCCGCCACCCGCTGACCGAGAAGGAGTTCTCCGTGCCCGAGACCCACCAGAGCGACGACGGCGACGAGTTCGCGGCCCACTACCCGACCCCCGCCCAGGCCAAGAGCGATCTGCACGCCCACGAGCAGCGCCTGGCCGACATCGAGGTCGGCGGCTGCCCCGTCGGCGACCCGATGGGCCGTTTCGGCTGGCTGAGCGTGCGCAAGGTGATCCTGGGCGATATGGCCGACGCCGCCCACGCCCTGGTCCACGCCTGGGACGAACACGGCGACCCGGCCGCCGCCGACGCCGTGGAGGAGCTGGCCCAGCACTACCGGGAGCAGTACGACCGGGCCGCCCGCGCGCTGGAGGCCGCTCGCGCCGAGTTCACCGCCGACCGCGCCGAGCGCTGACCGCCCCCGCCCCGGGGCGGGCACCCGCCCGCCCCGCCCGCACCACCGACACCGTAGGGGAACCCCGTGGACACCACTAACGCCATCAGCGGCGCCCATGTCGACACCGCCGTCCAGGCCGGAGAGGTCGGCCAGGTCGTGGTCGGCGAGCAGACCGTCAACGGCCCCCAGTTCAACGGCAGCAACATGTCCGTCCAGTACGTGACCGGCGGCGAGTTCAACGGCAACGTCATGAACTTTGGCGGCCACCGCGCGGGCTGACCGCCCGCACCGACCTGTCCGCCGAGCGGGGCGGCCGGTCCTCTCGACCGGCCGCAGCCGCTGGCCCCGTTGAGCCCGCCCCGCTGCGGCTGCCGCTCCTGTCCGGCTGCGGCAGCGGGGGTGAGCTGCACTTCTGGCGACAGGACACCCCTACCGCCACTCCAACTCGCGCCCCAGGATGGACACATGAGCACCCACGCCGAGCCCCACCCGAACCCGCAGTCCGACGGCCTGGTCCAGGTGGTCGTCCACTCCGTCGGCATCCTGCACGAGGACGCGCTGGCGCTGCTGACCGCTGGCAGCGGCGGCCTGGTCTTCAACATCGCCACCGACGAGGCCCGCGACCGGCTCCACGACCCGGCGATGCGCGAACTCACCGGCCTCGACCCCGCCGTGCGCGAGCACGTGCTGAGCACCCCCGGCATCATGCCGAAGGTCGAGCAGATCGCCGCCTCCGCCCGCGGCGTCCTCACCGCCTGGGCCGACCACCGCCGCTGGATCGTCCACGTCACCGTGGCCTGCAAGGAAGGCCGGCACCATTCGGTCGCCGTGGCCGAGGCCGCCGCCGCGTACCTGCGCGGTGACGGGATCGGCGCCGATGTCCAGCACCACCACATCTCCCGCCCGATGGGCCGGAGCTGATGGCCGACTCGTTTCTCGCTGACCGCCTCGGGCCCGGCATCGAACGAGGACCCCGCTCGCGCCGGCCCGGCGCCCCCGAGCGCAACGTCCACGACCGCGCGCACGACAACGCCCCGGGCAGCGGTGAGAACGACGCCGAGCCCGGCTCCCGGTGCGGCGGGCACGGCCCCGCCTCCCCGCACCGGCAGACTCCGGGCGGCCCCGCCGCCTGCATCCGCGCCGTGCACGCCGCGTGGAGGCGCTCGTGAGCCTGGACACCCACGTCCACCGCATCCGATGCGACATCAGCGGCTGCCTGGCCTCGTTCGCCGTCACGATCCCGCCCGGCGCCCCCGACGGCACCGCCTACGACCAGGCCGAGCGCCTCGGCTGGCAGGTCCGGAAGTTCGAGCTCTTCGACCCGTTGGACGACCCGTTCGCCCCGCCGGAGGAGGACCGCTGCCCGGCCTGCCGCGTCGGCCGCGGCCCGGTCACCGCCACCGGCACCTGTCCCCGCTGCGGCGGCCGCACCGCCGCCCGCACCGGCGACTGCCGGTGGTGCGGGCAGCCCGCCTCCGCCCGAGACGACCAGGAGACACCTCGATGACCACCATCCCCGCCCCGGCTGGTGCCTATCGCCACGCCCCCGACAGCAACACCGAATCGACGGCCTTGCTCAACATCGAGCGCGACGGCCGGCTGCGGACCCGCCGCGAGTTCCTCCTGCGCCAGGCCGCCCTGTCCGACCGCGGCGCTCTGCACGAGGCCCAGTACGGCCCATCCCTCCCCCACCTGTCCGAGTGGACGACGCTCAGCGCCGAGCAGAGCGCCGCCGATCTGCTGGAGCACGACCGCGTCGACGGCGGCCACCTCGGCCCGATCGGCCCCGCCGCCGAGGCCTGGACCGACAATCCCCGTCTCTACGTCCGCCAGGAATACCCGATCTGGCGCGAGCAGCAGCGGCGTCAGTTCGACGCCCGGCAGGAGGACCTGCTGCAGGAGATGCTCGCCTTGGGCGTTCTGACCGGGGAGCACCAGGAGGCCGCCGACCGCGGCGAGCCCGCCCCGCTGGTCGAGCGGATCGCCCTGGCCCGCCGCCGCGTGGCGATCCAGCGCCTGCGCGTGGACGCCGGGTTCGACGGCAGCGTGGTCTTCCAGCACCAGGAGGAGGCCGCGCTGCGTGAACTGCTCATGGAATCGGCCGACAGGTACCTTCGGGCGTAGGGTCCGCCGATCATCGATCGCCGGGCATCCGCAGGGGCCCGGGCCCGCCGCCTGCGACTGTCCGCGCAGCGGTCGCAGCCACTCGCCCGGCCAAGCGCCCGACAGCAGAATGGCCCTGAACCCCCGTCACTTCCCACCTCGCCCGACTCCTGGAGCCTGCGTGCAGAACAAGTCCTCGGCCGGCGCCACCTCCGATGCCGCCCGGCAACTGCTCCACTTCGTCACGGCCGCTCGCCTCGGTGGCCGGCGGACCTTCACCGAGGGGGAGGCGATCACCAGCGCCGGCGAGACCGACGACGTCCTGCACCTCCTGCTCGACGGGGCTGTCGCCGAGTACATGGGCGAGGACGGCCAGGTCGTCCTGGGCCTGCGCCTGCCGCCCGAACCTCTCGGCCTGGCCGCCGTCACCGGTGAACCGCACTGGTCGACGGCGGTTGCGCTGAGCGGCGTCGTCACCCGCGCGGTCCCCGTTCGAGACGTGCAGGCCCTGGCCGCCGCCGATCCCGCTGCGGGGCTCGCCCTCCTCGGTGTGACGTGGACCCGACTGCGCCGGATCGACCGCTCCCGTGTCGAGGCGACCATCACCACTGCCACCCAGCGTCTCGCCCGCCGCCTGCTCGAACTGGCGCCCGTCCTCGGCCAGGCTGACCCCGGCAGCGGCGCCGTCCGGCTCCGGTTCACCCAGAGCGACCTTGCCGCCTGGGCGGGCACCACCCGGGAGTCGGTGGTGCGCGCCCTGCGCCAACTGCGCGCTGCCGGCACTGCGAGCACCGAACACCGTACGGTGCTGATCCACGACCTGGACGCCCTGCGGCTCCTGGCCGGCTGAGGCTGACCGCGGCAGCGAGCGCGGCGTCGGCGATACGCCGACGCCGCGCTCGGGACTCCCCCGGAGCCGCTTCCCGGGGCGCCCGCTCGGCTCGACTCCGAACGCCCCGTGCGGGCCTCCGCGGAGCACCCCCCGGCGTTCGGCCGCTCGGGCCGGTCCGATCCCGGCCGCTTCCACCGTCCTTCACGGCCGGCGGGCCGTGAGGAAGACCCGCCGCCTCGTGGCGGCAAGCCACTGCAGCGGGCGGCCTCCCCGCGCAGCACCCCGGCGCGGAAGCGGAGCAGCCGTTGAACGGGGCTCACCAGGTGATCGGGACGACCTCACGCAGCAGCTGCACCGTCGCCGCCGGGGGCAGGGTGCCGCCCTCACCGCCGACACGGTCGCAGTGCACGACCAGCATCTGCGCGGCCGCCCCCCGGCGGATCTCGATCGCGGCGCCCTCCCAGAGCCCGCGCGCGGCCGCCGACCCGCTCTCGCGGAACTCGGCCCACAGGGCGTAGGTGAGGGCCGTGACTTTGTCCGGGGTCTCCGCCGCCTTTCGCAGCCGGGCCACCGTCTGCGCCTCGCCGATCCCGGACGGACGTCCCGCAGCCGGACCGAGCAGCATCAGCACGCCCTCCCACAGAGCCCCCGCTGCTTCCAACGCGTCGATCAGGCCGACGACGGTCTCCGCCGCGGGATCGGTGACCAGCGCCTCCACCGCGGCCTCGACCAGGGACTCCACCTCCTCCACCGACAGCCCGGACGGGGCCGGAACGCCGCTGGTCGTGGGACGGGCCGGGGTCGAGGTCATGCCGCCACGCTACCGGCCCCGGCACAGCGCCCGCAGGTGGCCACGGACGCCGGGGCGGGCAACGCCGACCAGGGCACCCGGTCGCTGCGGCCACGCACGTCCCCCACCGGCGGCAGGACGGACGCTCCTGCTGCCGTGCCGACGGTAGCCCCGGGAACACCGTCACCGGCACAGCCGCAGCAGCGCGGCCGTCCGGACGGCCTGCACGCAACGCCCGCGACCCGTGGAGGAGTTCACGGAATCGGCCCCTCGTGCTGCCGCGGCCGGCTCAGGCCCCGTGTCAGGAACTGCGGGTCGCCAACCACGTGGTCGCAACCGCCGCGGCCACCCCGATCGCCCTGTGGAGCGACTGGTCGAGCTCGAACAGCGCCGAGCCCGGTCCCGACGGCTCGGCCCGCACCACCCCGTCCGCGCCCACCCGTGCGGCGGTGCAGTGCTCGACGTACCCCAGGTGGCCGGTCCACCGGGCAAGGTGCAGCAGCGGCTCCCTGCGGTCGATCACCAGGTGGGTCGCCCCGTTGACAGCCGCCCCGGCCAGCAGCGCCCGGACCGGGACGCGGTAGCCGAGCGCCCGGGTCGCCACGACGGCGGCCGCGAACTGCCCGGCGGTGTAGGCGGCGACGTGGAGCGCCGCATGGCGTCGGCCCAGCGCGTCGGCGGTCGTGGTGGCCTCGTCGGCGCGGTCGGGGTCCTGGCCGTCGGCAGGCGTGCCGTCGAGGTGGACGAGGTGTCGGCCGTGCAGGTCCTTGAGTCGGGCGTCGACCGAGCGTTGGCCCCACTGGTCGAGTGCCGGATGAAGTTCGCCGAAGAGGCCGATCAGCACGCCCAGGAGCGCGATCCGTTCGACCGCCCGGCCACCGGCCGGAGCGGGACGGGACGGGCGAGACCGGGATCCGAGCAGGGGGATGCGGGTGGCTGCGGTGCTGCTGGCCATTGAACTCTCCGTTCGCACAACTGCGGTGACTGGCGGTCAGCTCAGCATGGCCCTGATCGGGGCCATGTGTAGCTACCGTTGGTAGGTCCAGGACAGCGCGGATGTGGTATCGCGCGCGAAGGACTGTCCGGCGCGAAGAAACTGTCCGAGCCTGCCCGGCCGACGGCATCCGCGTGTGCGTCATATGCCGCACAACGCCGGGGAATTCGGATGCGCGGCTTTCGTGCCGAGACCGGCCGTCTCCCCCTGCGAACCGCCCTCGGCCGGCCCTTGGCGCCGTACCGGCCTGCCGGTGCGGCGCACCCCGCAGGACAGGGAGAGCCGCCGGACCACTGGCGCCCTCACCGACCCAGGAGCACGGTTCGGTGCCGCGGCCGGTCGAAACCCGGAGTGAGACTGCCAGAGCGGCGGCTCTCCCGGGGCCCGAACGGGAAGATCGGTTTTCGGCCGGGCCCGTCCCGGCCGTCGTGCTCCGGCGGCCGGACGACGGGAGTCCCCGAGGCAGGGCGGGCCGGACTGGCAGAGCCCTCGAAGGCGTTCTACCGCGGCAGGGGCCGGCCCTGTGCGATCGCGGTGACGTGCCGCCGATACAGGTCATACAGCAGGGTCACCTGCGGGTCGGGGGCAGGGAGGTCGCCGATCGGCCCGAAGAGCTCGCCCTCCAAGTCCTCCTCCTCGTTGGCCTGCAGGCCCCGAGCGCGGCCAGGATGCCGAGCAGGTGAGGGTAGCGGCGGTGCAGTTCCTCGGACTCCGGTACGTGCGAGTCGTACGGGTCCAGGAGGTCGGCCAGCGCCTGGCCCCTCCAGCCCGCGACGGGGCCCGCAGTGGAGTGCTCGGTGTCGGCGGCCTCCAGCGCCCGGCGCAGCTCTGCGGCCGACAGGCCGGCGTAGTTCGCCAGGCCCTCGCCGTCCAGCTTCCAGATCTCGGCCTCATCGGCGGGCAGGATCTCGTCGCGCCGCTTGCGGTTATCGGCCAGCACCTGGCCCGCCTGCCGGACGGCGGCGTCGCGGACCCGCTCGCTGTCGGCGGCCGGCCTGCCGCAGCCGCTCGCGCATCAACTCGGCCGCAGCGAACTGCTCCTGATGCCGGGAGATCTACGCGGGGTCGTTCCCGTTCGGCGGTGTCATGTCTGTCCCTTCCCCTTCGGCGGGATGGATGGATGCACGGCGGAGCACCGGGGGCACTGCCGCCGTGAGGCCGTGCCCGGAGCACCGAGATCCTCGGCCCCGAGAGGGCCGCCACCCGCCGGCAGGGAGACCCGCGGCGGTGGAGCCAGCGTAGCGCCGCACCCACCGCCATGCTTACAGAACGTCTTTACTGGCGTTTATTGCAAGAAGCGGGCTAGCCTCCCACCATGGAAATCCGCATCATCGACCCGACACCGGAGGATCTGGAACTGCTCGCCCCGTTCCTCGCCCGTCACCGCGACGCCATCACCGTCGAGGAAGCCTCCCCGCCCCACTGGACCGTCCCGCTCGCCCGCGACTACTACCGCCAACTCCCACCCCGGGCCCGGAAAATCCTGGGGCTGCTCGCCGACCCCGACCTCGACGGCGTGTACAGCGCCGCCGACCTGCGCGCCGAACTCGGCACCGACAACCTGCGCGGCTCCACCGCCTTCTTCCGGCGCGTCCTGACCAAGGGCGAGCTCACCGGCCGCTGGCCCACCGGCCTTCCCGTCCCCGTGGAGTCCGTCAAGCGCGGCGGAGCCGTCCATCAGTTCCAGATCGCCTTCCACCACGACCACCCCGACCTGCTCCAGGTCTTCCAGGAAGCCGTCAACAACGACCCCGAACAGGCCCGGAACTGAACGACGGGCAGCCACGTTCAGCGCGCGCCCTCCGCCGTGCCGGGCACGACGAATACGCCGTGGGCGACCGCGAGCAGCAACTCCTTCGCCAACGAGGAGGGCCGCCGGGCGGTGTAGACCCGACGGGCGACCGCGACGTGCTTCTCCGCCCGGTCCAGCCGGGGCGGCTCGGCGCCCGGCCCGCTCACGCCAGGATCTCCACCAGGCGGGCCGTCACCACCTGCGCGTGCAGCCGCTGCACGCGCAGGTGGTAGTTCCAGTCCGTGTTGGTCCAGCGCTGCGGCAGCCCCGCCCAGCGGGCGCCGGGCAGGTCGCCCGGGATGACGTCGACCAGGCAGTGGATCGTCACGTCGCGGGTGAGGACGGCGGCCAGCTCGTCCGCGTCGTACATCGGGTCCTCGCCCCGGGCCTCGCGGGCGTGGTCGACCCGGGCCCGGGCCGACGCGATCCGGACCTCCAGGGCCAGCGGGGAGAGCGCGGCCCACTCCAGCAGCGTGTCGCCGTGGCACAGCTCGCCGGGCGCGCAGAAGCAGGCCAGGTCCATGCCGCGCAGCTCCGGCAGCCGGGCGAGGATCTTCTCCCGCTGCTGGTCACCGCGGTCGGACTCCCAGTTCGCGCGGCTGCCGCGCAGCCAGCGCCCGAACTCGGCGACGACCATCTCCCGGGCGGCGGGCTCGTCGTAGCCGATGTCGGTCAGCTGCGCGACGGTGAACGGATTGCCCAGGTTGCTGGTGCGGTCCACGATCACGCACCCGTCGGGCTTGCCCCATCCCGCGGTGCGCTTGCGCTGAATTCGCTTCGATTCCAAGGGACTTGTCCTTCCTGAAGGGTCAGAGAGTGGTGGTGATCTCGTGCACCGCGGAGAAGCCCTCCGCGATCAGAGCGTCCGGGGTGGCGGCGGCCGCGAGGTCGTACTGCCAGCGCAGCACGTCGTCCGGCACGCGCGGGTTGGGCGGCCGCAGCCGGTTCCGGGACAGGCAGGTGTCCAGGTCGGGCAGGAGCCGCAGGGCGACGATCGGGCGGCCGTAGCGGCGGGCCCGCTCCACCAGGGCGGCCCGGACGTGGACCTCCACGTTGGTGGAGTCCAGCAGCACCGCGGTTCCGGCGCTCAGGTACTCCTCCAGCAGGGCGTCCTGCCGTGCGACGGCGGCGGGGGTGACGGACTGGTCGCCCGCGTCCCCGCCGATCTCCTGCCGCAGGGTGTCGAGCGAGATGACCGGCACCCCGATCCGGCCGGCGGCGGTCGACTTGCCCGACCCGCCGGGGCCGATGGCGACCAGGAGCGGGCCGGACGCGAGGTCGAGCGGCGGCAGGCCCGTCACAGCGCCCTCCCGTCGCAGTCCGCGTAGCCGTCCGCCGTACGGTGCGGCTCGAAGCACCCGGCGTGCGGGTCCTCGTCGTCGTACTCGTCCTCGTCGTCCGGGTCCTCCTGCGCGGCCCACTCGGCGGTCGCCTCGATGTCCACCTCACCGGTCCCGTGGTACAGCGTCACGACGCCGTGCTCGTCCGTCTCGCGGTACGAGGGCAGGTCGACGTCGTCGTCCGGGTCGCCGCCGTACGTACGGCGCCCGCACGAGCACCGCCAGATGTCCTCGCCCTCCACGGTGATCGGGAGGGTCGGGCCCGAGCAGTCCGGGCAGGCGGGCGGGGAGGCCAGCAGCGCGGGCCGGGTGGTCTTCAGCTCGCGGACCGACCAGCCGCGCGCCCGCAGAAGGTCGGCGTAGGCGGACACCAGGACGTATTCTTCCGCGGCCGCGTCGGCGAAGCTGATGCCGTTGAGCGGGCTCGGGAAGGGGGTGCGGTGGCCGATCCGGGCCTTCCCGTCGCCGGGCGCGCCCGGGGCGTACACGAAGCCGGTCACGGACACCCTGCCGGTCGCATCGAACTGCGCGGCCGGGTAGCGGGTCAGGAGCAGGTCCCGGGCCGCACCGGCGACCGCGTCGTCCAGATCGGGCAGGGCGGGCGTCATCCTTCGCCACCGGTCAGCCGCTCCACCGCGGAGGCCAGTTCGCCGCTCTCGGCCGCCTCTTCGGCGTCCGCCAGGCGGGCCAGGGCGTCCTTGACGGTGACGGTCGGGTCGAGGCGGACGGCCTCCAGCAGCGGTTGGTGCAGCGCTTCGTGGCCGGCGGCCCAGCCGTCGTGGTAGCGGCACAGCTCGCCGGACTCGGCGCAGGCCGGGCAGTTCTCCCAGTCGGCGGAGTACGGCGCGACCTCCACCGGCAGGCCGCCTGCGGGCGCCAGCTCCAGCGCGGCGTGCGGCCGGGCGAGGCCGAGTTCGCGCTGTGCCCAGCTCTCCGGCAGGCCGCGCAGCTGCATGGCGAGCGCCGCGGCGACGGCGGGCTGGTGCTCGGTGAGCTGGCGCCACAGCGCGCTCGCCGCGGCCATCGGGTCGACGGCCGACGGCGTGCCGCTCCCGGCGGCGGCCGGGGCGGGGAAGCTGCTGCGGACCCGGGAGACGGGTCGGCTGTTGTCGCAGACGATGCACCGGGAGTCCGTGGAGAGGTTGTTGGTGTCGCAGTCGGCGCACTTCCAGACCGACCGGTTCGGCGTGGTCGGAGACGTCATCTCTCCTCCTTTCAGGGCTGGTTGTGGTTCTCGGTGTCGGAGGTCGGCGGCCGCAGCTTCAGCGGCGGCGTGACCGGCTTCTTGTGGGCCCCGGGGCACGGGGCGTTGAACGAGTCGCGGTGCATGGGCAACCTGCCGTCGGCCAGCGGGGAGAAGACCGAGACCAGGCCGGCGGGGCACTTCTCCCTGGCCGGGCAGAGCACCCTGCCGACGAACGGCGCGTAGTCGGTGCAGCCCGTCTCCGCCGCGGCGCGCAGGGCTTCCTTCTTCGCCCACGCCTCGTCGTCCTTGAGCCGCACCCCGGACGGGTCGGACAGCGGAGCCCGACGGGCCGCCAGCAGTTCCGAGAGCCGGTCGACCTCCGTGAGCGCGACGCGAAGGTGCGCGGCCCAGCTGCCGGGTGCCGGGCCAGGGGCGCTGGCAGCGGCCGCCCGCGCCGCGTCGAGGGGCGCGCTCACGATGCGCCCCCCGGTCGGATCTGGGCGGCGTAGGCCAGGCAGCGCTGGCACGTCACCGGCCCGTCGGCCAGGCCGTTCGCCAGCCGGAGCGGCTTCGCCCGGCCGGGCGTCTCGCACAGCGTGCGGCCCGCGAGGTGCCGCCGGCGCCGCCCCGAAACGGCCTCGCTGACCGGCACGGCGTGCCGGAGGCGCTCACGAGCACCACCGCGCACCCGGCCGTAGCGGTTCTCCCGGACGACCACCTTCACCAGGCAGCCCCGGACCGCGTCGGCCCAGGCCTGCACCTCGGCACGGCGCCGCCCGGCGGCGCGCTGCTGGTTCAGCACGCGCATCTCCTCCGCCGACCGCACCCGGGCCTCGGCCTCGGCGCGCTCGGCGAGCTGGGCGCGGGTCACCGGCGGCTCGGGCTCGGCCTGCATCGCGATGTACAGCAGGTACATGGTCGGCCAGTGCCCGTAGACGTCGAAGTCGGGGCGCCCGACGACGGCGGCGGCCCAGTCGCGGTTGTGGAAGTGCCGGGGAGCGTGGACGACCTTCGGGTCCACGAACGTCCCCGCCTCGCGGCGGGCCCGGTCGCGGAGCGCGGAGATCTCCTCGGGGCTCAGCCGCGTCGGCCGGTCTGCCCCTTCGCCGGCTGCGGCCGGTGGCCGCAGCGGGGGAAGCAACGTCATGTCCCCTCCTCTCCAAGAGAGTTGGTCAGAAAGTGCAGCGCATCCAGGCGGCGAAGCCGCTCGCGCAGCTGGCGCACAGTAGGCGCCCCAGCACGACGCGCCACCGGGTGGCGGCCGCTTGGACGAAGGTCAGCTCGGTCGTGCCGCAGCGGGCGCAGGTGGGCTGCACCGGGGTGCCCATCGTGCCGGTTCCGCCGGGCGTGGGCCGTGTCGGGGCGGTTGCCCTTCCCGTCGTCCCGGGTCGGACCCGCTTCGGTTCTTCCATCCCAGCGCTCCCTTGCTGCCGCTCCGGACCGGCGGACGGTCACCGCTCGGCAGGAACACTCTAGCGGGTACGGGTACGGGTACGGGTACGTACCCGCATTGAGAGAATGGGTACGCACCCGTACCCTGACCGGAACGGAAGCAGCCAGGCAAGGCCATCCCCCAGCCGGCGGCCCACCCGCTCCACAACCCCGTCGCCGCACCGACCCACCCCGCCGAAGGAGTACCGCCATGGCCGACGCCAACATCCGCATCCCCGCTGAAACCCGCGACCGCCTCGCCGAGATCGCCGCCGCCGAACACCTCTCCCTGCGCGCCTACCTCGCACGACTCGCCGACACCCTGCTCACACCCACCGAACGCGCCGAACGAGCCGAACAGGCACGCCGACAGCTCAATGCCTGGAACGGCTACGACCCCGACGCCGCCCGCACCACTCAACTCGACGCCGAACTCGACCGCCGCCTCGACCGGGCAGGCGACCGGTGACCGACCTGCACATCGTCCTCGACGCCACCGCCATGGTCGCCGTCAGCCGCGGCAACCCCCTCGCCACCCACCTCATCCACCGCGCCCACACCGAACCCGGCTGGCACCTCTACGCCACCACCTGCGCCCTCATCGAAGCCGACCGCCAACACCCCGGCACCGCCGAACACCTCGCCGCCCTCCCCGGCATCACCCTCCTCGCCCTCGACCTCCCCGCCGCCCTCGCCCTCGCCGCCGACACCACCTGGGCCCACGCCCACACCCGCGACGCCGCCGCACCCACCCCGCAGCGCCCCGACGGCGCCCTAGTCGCCACCGCAGACCCGTACCGCTGGAAGGGCGAACCCGTCCGCGTCATCACCCTCACGCCGTAGGGGCCCGGCTCTGCAGCCTTTGGAGAACTTGGTGGTGACCATGCCGTTGTCTTGGGCGACGCCGACGCATCCGGGCTGACACCCGGCTGCTCTGCCGGATGAGACGCTGCCCAGTGCTCCCGGCGGCCTGGTGGTCTTCGGGGACCACGCCACCAACCGGTCGCCGTTGTCCGACTTGGGCCGAATCGTTGACGGCCGGGCACCACCTGGATGGTGGTGCCCGGCCGTTCACCGTGCTGCTGCCGTCGCTGACGGGAGGTGGTGGCGGTCAGGTCAGGTCGGGACGGCCGGGGGTGGCCAGGAAGTCCGCCGGGTCGGTCAGGCCGTCGTTGTACGCGGCGACGATGATCTTCGCGAGCGGCATGGAACGGGAGGACGAGCCGCCGCCCCCGACGGTTCCGGCGATGGAGGTCTCCTTCCACTGTGCGACCGTGAGCGGCTTCTTCTTGCCGTGGCCGGCGAGCTTCGAGCTGAGCCGGTCGAGCCGGGCCCCGGGGTTGCGGTCGAGAACCATGCCGACGGCCCGCAGCATCATGCCCTCCCAGGTGGCCGGGGTGCGGCCCCAGGCGTCCTCGACGACCTGGAGCACCTGCGGGATCAGGGGAGAGCGGCCCTCGGGGAGCACGAGAGGGTAGATCAGGCCCTTGTGGTCGTCGTGGGCGGCGTGCTTCTCGTCCATCGTCGCGAGCGCGGTGAGCGCCTGCACCGCGCCGATCTTGTTGGCCGAAGTGCTGCCGGAGATGCCGAGGTCGCGGCTCTCGACCTCGTTGAGGATTCGGACGTTGCGCGGGTCGCCGGCGGTGATCGACACCCGGAAGATGTCGAAGGGCTTCACCGCCTTCCGGTCCCTGTTCGCGGCCAGGAAGAGCTTCGCCTCCTGCTCGGCGGACAAGCCCTTGTAGACCATGCAGTCCCGCAGGAAGTCCTCGCCCTCCTTCCTCACGGCCACCTCGGTGGAGTGCTGGCCGTCCAGGAGGTAGTACTTCCCGTCGGGCCGCAGCGAGACGATCGCGGGCAGCAGCGCGAAGGGATCCCACATCCGGAGGAGCCGCGACGTCCAGGCGGCGTCCCGCTTCCGCTGGGCGGCTGGCCCGGCGTCCTCACCGGTGTTGGTCGCGAAGAGCCGTTGGGAGTCCATGGCCTGGTCGACCAGCAGTTCCCCGACCGGAATCTGCGCGTAGTACTTCTCGACGCCCTCGGGCGTCCCGGCCCGGGACGGGGCAGCGGATGTCATGGGGGCACCTTTCGCGTTGGGGCTACGACGGAAAGCGAACCACAGAAATCTCTCGCGTGTGGAAATGTCTCGCGCGTGGAGATTTCCCGCGCCACGGTTCCACGTCGGTCCGCCCCCGGTCGACCCGGTGCGGACGCCTGCAGGTGCGGAGCGGGCCGACCGGCGAACGGCCCCCGGAGGCGGTCCCGGAGTCCGCAGCAGGCCGGCCGCCACCCGGAGCCCGCAGCGGGCCGAACGAGAGACCGGCCCCGCACGGGCTGGTCTACCCGACCGGCGTGCGGGGTCGCTCAAGAGGGCTGCTTCCGGCTGTCCTCGGCCGCCGCCGGTAGGTACCTGGCCTCCGGCATTCCGTACCGGCCTTCGGGGCGGGGGCGGATCACCGCCTGCCGGCACGAGGGCAGCGGCATGTGGGGCCGCTACGACATGCTTCGCGACGGAGGCTGGCACGCTAGCGCCACCCTGCGCCACGCCGTCCTCGACGAGTTCACGACCACCGTGCAGCGCCACCGGCAGGGCAAGAACACCAGGGCGATCACCCCGCTCGAACTCGCCGTCAACCGACCCATCGCCAAGATGCTCGACTGGTTCATCCGCTTCGACCCCAGCAGGGCCCACTTGACCCTCGGCAGCATCCAGTACGAAGCCGCCGAACGGCTCGGCATCTCGGCCACCCTGAGTGCCGAAGCCCTCCGCAGGTCGCTGGTCCTGGACAGCAAGATCGACGATGCCACCCGCAAGGAGTCCTTCGACCGGGCCCTGGCCCGCGACGAACCCTCCTGATCCCTCAGCAGTTCGAGTGCTGGCCGAGGTGCCGACGGCTTCCGCGCCCGCCCTGACGCGGAAGCCTCGGTGTACCGGCCACCGGGCCGGGCCGCGCCGGTCGACCGACCAACACCGCCACCCGGCCCGAGGACCGGCCGTCTTCACTGGCGGACCGCCCGCTACGACCGACAATCCGGCGCCCGAGCCCAGCTCCGCGCCGGGCCGGCAGCTCCGCAGCCGGGATCTCGGGTACGCCCCCGCACTCCGCCCGCGAGTGGCTACCGTCGTCAGCACAGGCCCGGCCACACCGGGACACGCCGACAGGGAGAGGGCGGTGCGGAGATGAGCGCCCAGCCCGCCGAACACAGCGGAGGTGGCCGCCTTGGGCTGCCGCCGATGAACACCGTGCAGGAACTCAGGGCCGCGCTGCGCGCAGGCTACGGCTTCCCGGGCGACGCGGCGAACCTGGACGCCGAACTCGCCGCGCAGTTTCTGCCCAGCGTGCCGGTCGACCAGGTGACCGAAGTCCACGACCTCGGCACCGTCGTCGACCTGCCCACAGTCGCGGAGATCCTCGCCGACTACCGCGGCCGAGTCCACCTGGCCGCAAGCCCCGAAGCCGCCGCCGCGGTCGAGGAGATCGTCGCCGACCTGCTGGACCGGCAGGGCGCCGAGTGAGCTACTCCGACCAGCCCGATGGCCCGGTTGTCGTTGCTGTCACCGACTGAGCCGCTCAACGGGCCAAGGAGCTCGGCGCCGACGAAGTGGTGGAGAACCTGCGCTGCGAGCTGGAGCACCAGCCGCGCCTGGGTCGGCTGATCCGTGTCGTTGCCGAAGGCGGCCAGCAGGTCGAGCTGTATTCCACCAGGATCGAGGCCGACGCGGAATCCGGCCGCCCGGCCGTCAACGTGGTGCACGCCTGCTCCCCGGCGCCGCAGTGGCCACCGACCGTGCGGATCGCCGCCATCGTTCCGGAAGACCCGCCCCGGCTCGAACTCTGACCGGCCGAGCCGGCCGCGGCACCCGCCGCCCTGAATGGGCGTCTGCGCCGTGCGACTGCGACTCGGGATCCCGCTGGCACCGGGCTTCGCAGTCGCAGGAGGCGGTGTCGCACCCACGCTGGCCAACGTTGTGCGACTGCGACGCTGAAGGAGCAAACGATCGCAGTCGCAGGGGATGCGTGACCGTCGCCCGCAGTCTGCGGGGCGGGTCGGTGCGACTGCGACAACGTTCCCGGATATCCCGTGGCCTTGCCCGGCCGCACCGGCGCTCTGCCGGAGCAGCCGCTGCTACGCCCGTCAACCGGACCCGAACAACCACAACACGGGGACGTGCGCTACGGGCGCCCGCCAGGCCGGGGCCGGGCAGCGGGGCCGAAGCTGTTCTTCCACCGCCCAGGCGGCCCCGCTGGAGCAAGGGGATTCCGGATGCGACTGCGACAGGGCGGACGCCACCTGCTGCTACTGCCCGCGCACCCGTCGTCGGCGCAATGCGATCAGGCCGGGCGGCGTTGCTGGGCCAACGGCCGTCGCAGCACTGTCCGCGACGCCCTTCGCCTCGGATACGACTCTGCGGTTGGGAAATCCGAGTCGCAGTCGCACTCCCGGTGCAGCCGGTGGCCCGATCGCCGTGAGTCTGTTGCAACCCACCTGCGAAAGCGCCGCCCGCAACCTCCCGAAGCACCGCCAGCCCTCCCCCGCGGAGCCAGCACCTATATGACGCTGTGGTGCTCGGCCACGTCCACGCCGTGGCGCGCGGCCAGCTCGTAGACCTCCGGCCTGGGGAAGTAGGAGCCGGCGAACTTGTTCTGGACGAGGGCGCCCTCCGAGGTCGTGTAGCGGGAGTCGGCCTCGCCGAAGGCGTGCGAGATCCGTTGGAGGGCGGGGTGGACGGCGACGACCAGCGGCGGACCGAACTCCACCAGGTCCTCGATGACCCCCTCCACCTCGGCGACTACATGGACTGCACCGCGGTCGGAGTCGAGCGACACCGGAAGCACCTCGGGCACACCCATGAACGGCGGGAGGACCGCCCCGGGCATCGCGGCCGGAGCGGCCAGCAGCCGGACCCGGATGGCGCACCGGCCACGGGTACCGGCCCGGTGCAGTGCGTGCCGCGCGAGCAGCATCACGGAGTGCAGAACCCTGTCGAGCACCTCCCCGGGAGAGACCAGTACGGGCAGGTCTCCTTGCCCGGGAAGCGACCTGCGGTGGTTCTGCCGCTCTTCGAGCGCGAAGTCGACGACGCCGATGCCGTCGTAGGCGAAGACCGACGCCGCCTTGCCCACGGCGCAGGCGCGCAGCCCCTCCCCGGACGGCCAGACCTCGGTCAGTCGCCACCTCGGGTAGTCGGAGACGGCCAGAGTCTCCGCAGTGAGCTCCTTCGTGAACTCGACGATCGACCTGCGGTTGAGCTCCATCCCCCCGGGGACGTTCGGCATCAGCGTCACGACGAGGCGAGACGCCCGGTGGCCGGTCGAGAAGTGCTCGGCGACAAGACCGCGCTCCAAGGCGTCCCGGGCCCTGGACCGCTGGGCGAGCGTCTCCTCCATCTCGAGCATCATCCTTCGGACCGCGTACGGGTTGAGGTGGATCGTGCTGGTGCCGACGCGCACCGGCCAGGTGGTGGTGCCGTCGTTGAGATTCGTCCTCCCGATCACGCCATGGGGCCGGTGCAGGCTCGGCGGGACGTCGATGACGACGAAGCCGTGCCCGACCGTGGCAGGGTCCTCCACGAAGTGGATGTGGAAGTCCGGGGCGGGCTCGACACGCTGGGCCACCGACTGCTGGTAATCACGGCGCAGCGCGTCGGTCAGAGGCAGCGGGTTGGCCTTGGCCGGTGCGGAGGTCGCCCGGTCCTCGTAGAGGCCCAGGATCAGAACGCCGCCGCCCGGCGTGTTGGCGAACGCGGCGATGTCGCTGGCGAGCTTCGTGCGGGCCTCGAAGCCCTTGTCGTAGTGAGGTCGGTCCGGGGCGCCCTGCCGACGTTGCCGTCGGTGGGTTTCCCCGAACCGCCTCCCGAACCCGCCGTGCGCCTCACAACGCAAC
>NZ_JBIUTD010000028.1:0-101156 GCF_044741705.1 Kitasatospora sp. NPDC088134
CAGGTACGACAAGCGCGTGTACGTCTTCCTCGGCACCGTCACGGCCGCCGCCCTGGCCATCTGGCTCCGCTCATGATCGCACGGACAGAACCTAGTGCCGCGTCAGCGGACGGCTGCTTCCCCGCCACGTGTCCGTGTCCCCCGCCCTCCCCCACCCGTGCACGTCCGGCGCAGGTCGGACACGCCCCGAAAGGACCCTGCCCATGCGCAAGGGGCTCCTGTTCGCCACCGCCGCCGTGTCGGCGGCCCTGCTCTGCACCACCACCGCCTGCTCCTCGACGGGTTCCGGCGGCACCGGCCCGGCGGGTGCCAAGAAGCCGAAGATCGGCGTGATCCTGCCGGACAGCAAGTCGTCCGTCCGCTGGGAGACCGCGGACCGGCCGTACCTCGCGGCGGCGTTCAAGGCCGCCGGGGTGGACTACGACATCCAGAACGCGGAGGGCGACAAGCAGGCGTTCCAGACCATCGCCGACCAGATGATCACCAGCGGCGTGAACGTGCTGGTGATCGTCAACCTGGACAGCGGCACCGGCAAGGCCGTGCTCGACAAGGCCAAGGCGCAGGGCGTGGCCACCATCGACTACGACCGGCTCACCCTCGGCGGCTCCGCCCAGTACTACGTCAGCTTCGACAACACCCAGGTCGGCAAGCTGCAGGGCGAGGGCCTGGCGAAGTGCCTGACCGACGCGGGCGCCAAGAACCCCGTCGTCGCCGAGCTCAACGGCTCCCCCACGGACAACAACGCCACCCTGTTCGCCAAGGGCTACAACGGCGTGCTGGACCCGAAGTACGCCGCCGGGGAGTACACCAAGGGCCCCGACCAGTCGGTGCCGGACTGGGACAACGCCCAGGCGCAGACCATCTTCGAGCAGATGTACACCGGTCGGCCGGACCTCGGCGGCGTGCTCGCGGCCAACGACGGCCTGGCCAACGCGGCGATCGCCGTGCTGCGCAAGAACCACCGCAACGGGCAGGTGCCGATCACCGGTCAGGACGCCACCGTGCAGGGGCTGCAGAGCATCCTGGCGGGCGACCAGTGCATGACGGTCTACAAGGCCGTGCAGAAGGAGGCCGACGCGGCGTCCGCCCTCGCCGTCGAGTTGGCGGGCGGCAAGCAGAGCCGGACCACGGCCACCGTGCACGACCCGACCGGCAACCGCGACGTCCCGGCCGTGCTGCTGACGCCCGAGGCGATCTTCAAGGACACCGTGCAGAAGGTCGTCGCCGACGGCTTCGTCACCAAGGCACAACTGTGCACCGGCGACTACGCGGCGCTGTGCGCGAAGGCCGGGATCAACTAGCCCGGCCGCGCCCGGCCGTACCCGCGGACCCCGGCCGCCGCCCGGCCGGGGTCCGCCCCGTCCCGTCCCCAGGAGCCCCACCCATGGCAGAAACACCGGTTCTCGAACTGCGCGGGATCAACAAGAGCTTCGGCCCCGTCCAGGTCCTGCACGACGTCGCGCTCAGCGCGTACGCGGGGCAGGTGACGGCCCTCGTCGGCGACAACGGCGCGGGCAAGTCGACGCTGGTCAAGTGCGTCGGCGGCATCCACCCCGTCGACGCCGGCGACTACCTCTTCGAAGGCCGCCCGGTGCAGGTGCACAGCCCGCGCGACGCCGCCGCGCTCGGGGTGGAGATCGTCTACCAGGACCTCGCGCTGTGCGACAACCTCGACATCGTGCAGAACATGTTCCTCGGGCGGGAGAAGCGTCGCGGCCTGGTGCTCGACGACTCGACGATGGAGGAGATGGCCGCCGCGACGCTCCGGAGCCTGTCGGTGCGCACCGTCAAGTCCCTGCGCCAGAAGGTCTCCAGCCTCTCCGGCGGGCAGCGGCAGACCGTGGCCATCGCCAAGGCGGTGCTGTGGAACAGCAAGCTGGTGGTGCTCGACGAGCCGACCGCGGCGCTGGGCGTCGCCCAGACCGCGCAGGTCCTCGAACTGGTGCGCCGGCTGGCCGACAACGGCCTGGCGGTCGTCCTCATCTCGCACAACATGAACGACGTCTTCGCGGTCTCCGACCGGATCGCCGCGCTGTACCTCGGCCGGACGGCCGCCCAGATCCGGGCCTCCGACGTGACGCACGCCCAGGTCGTCGAGCTCATCACCTCGGGCCGCAGCGGCGACCCGGGCCCGCAGCACACCCCCCACGGAGCCGCCGCGTGACCGCCCTCGCCCCCGAGCAGCCCGAGCAGCCCGAGCACGCGGAAAAGCCCGGGCAGCCCGAGGTGCCCAGGGCCCCTGGGAGGCCGACTGCCGCCGGCGGCCTGGCGGCGGCGGGCCGCGGCTACCTGGAGCAGGTGCGCGGGGGCGAGCTCGGCGCGCTGCCGGCCGTCGCCGGGCTGGTCGTGCTGTGCGTGTTCTTCTCGCTGCTGCGCCCAGTCTTCCTGTCCGACCTGAACTTCGCCAACCTGCTGACCCAGAGCGCCGGCAGCATCGCCATCGCGATGGGCCTGGTCTTCGTCCTGCTGCTCGGCGAGATCGACCTGTCGGCCGGCTACGCCAGCGGGGTCTGCGCCGCGGTGCTGGCCGTCCTGCTGACCGACCACGGCTGGCCCTGGTACGCGGCGGTGGCCGCCGCCGTGCTGACCGGCGCGGCGATCGGGCTGCTGCTCGGCACGCTGGTGGCGAAGGTCGGCATCCCGTCCTTCGTGGTGACGCTGGCCGCGTTCCTCGGCTTCCAGGGCGTGGTGCTGATGCTGCTGAAGGAGGGCACCAGCGTCTCCGTCAAGGACCCGACCGTCCTGGCGATGGCCAACGACAACCTCAGCCCGGTGCTCGGCTGGCTCCTGCTGGCCGGCTGCGTCGCCGGGTACGCGGCCCTGCAGGTGCGCCGCAGCCGGGACCGGCGCGGCCGGGGCCTGGCCGGAACTCCCGCCGCGCTGCTGGCGGTTCGGATCGGCGCCGTGCTGGTGCTCGGCGGCGCGGCCGTGCACCTGCTCAACCAGGAGCGCAGCCGCAACGTCCTGGTCAACTCCCTCCGGGGCGTGCCGATCGTGGTCCCGGTGATCGGGGCCCTACTGCTGCTCGGGACCTTCGTCCTCCGGCGGACCCGCTTCGGCCTGCACGTCTACGCGGTGGGCGGCAGCCCGGAGGCCGCCCGCCGGGCCGGCATCGACGTCGCGTTCATCCGGATCGCCGCCTTCGTGATCTGCTCCTGCCTGGCCGCCGTCGGCGGCATCGTCGCCGCCTCCCGGGGCAACTCGGTGGACCCCAACACCGGTGGCAGCAACGTCCTGCTGCTCGCCGTCGGCAGCGCCGTCATCGGCGGCACCAGCCTGTTCGGCGGGCGGGGCCGGGTGGTGGACGCCGTGCTGGGCGGCCTGGTCGTCGCGGTGATCCAGAACGGCATGGGACTGCTGGGGTACAGCTCGGGCGTCAAGTACGCCGTCACGGGATCGGTCCTGCTGGTGGCCGCCGGGGTGGACGCCATGTCCCGCCGCCGAACCGCCCGACGATGAGTACTGTCCGGCGATGAGGGCCGTCCGAGGATGAGGGCCGTCCGAGGATGAGAGCCGGTCCTTCCCGGGAAGAGGTCCGCCGGCACAGCACAGCCTGGGCGCGCTGCTGCGCCGCGAGGTGGCCGACCGCCGGGACGGCCGGCGGCCGGGTCAGGGGCGGCAGACGCCGTGCTGCCAGGCCCAGGCGGCGATGCCGACCCGGTTGCGGACGCCCAGTTTGCGCTGGACGCTCGCCACGTGGTTCTTCACCGTCCCGGTGGCGAGGAAGAGTTGCGCCGCGATCTCGGCGTTGGTGCCGCCGCCGGCCAGCAGCGTGACGATCTCCCGCTCGCGGTCGGTCAGCGGCTCCGGCTCCGGCTCCGGCCCCGGGGCCTCGGCGGCCGGTCCGGCGCCGAGTTCGCGCAGCAGGCGGACGGTGACCTGCGGACTGATCAGGGTGTCGCCGGCCGCCGCCGCGCGGACCGCCTCGATCAGCAGGGTCGGCCCCGACCGCTTGAGCAGGAAGCCCGCGGCACCGTTGCGCAGCGCGGCGTGCACGTACTCGTCCAGGTCGAAGGTGGTCACCACGACCACCCGGAGCGGGACGGCCACGCCGGGGCCCGCCAGCAGGCGGGTGAGTTCGAGCCCGTCGACGCGCGGCATCCGGATGTCGGCGAGGACCACGTCCGGCCGCAACCGCCGGGCCAGTTCGACCGCGGCGCCGCCGTCCGCGGCCTCGCCGACGACCTCGATGTCGGGCTGGGCGTCGAGGACCATCCGGAAGGCGCTGCGGATGCTCTCCTGGTCGTCGGCGAGCAGGACCCGGATCGGGCCGGTGCTCGTCCGGGCGTCGCTCATCGGGGTTCGGCCTTTCCGTTGCGGAAGGGGACGGGGAGGGCGGACCGGCTGCCGTCCGGGCCGCCGGCGAGCGGCAGTTCGGCCGCCAGCAGCCAGCCGCCGTCCGGGCGGGGCCCGGCGGTCAGCGATCCGCCGAGGGCGGTCACCCGCTCGGCCAGGCCGGGCAGCCCCAGCCCGCCGGCGCGTTCGCCGCGCTGCTGCGCCCTCCCGGCCGGGGCGCCGTTGCCGACCTCGACGGTGAGGCGGGCCGCCGACCGGTCCAGTGTCACGGTCACGTCGGTGTCGGGCGCGTGGCGGCGCACATTGGTCAGCGCCTCCACCACGATCCGGTAGGCCGTGCTGGACACTTCGCGGCTCACCTGGTCGAACAGGCCGGGGGCGAGGGCGAGTTCGGTCCGGCCCGCGCTCGACTCGCGGAAACGGCCCACCAGTTCGGGCAGCTCGTCCAGGCCGCCGGGCGAGTGCCGGGGGTCGGCGTCCGGCCCGTCCGGCCCGTGGAGCATGTGCACGGTGCGGTCCATCGCGGCCAGGGCCCGCAGCCCGGCCTCCTCGATCCGGCGCAGCGCGTCGAGCGCGACCCCCGGATCGGCCGCCCCGAGGAACCGCCCGGTCTGCGCCTGCGCGACCATCTCGCTCACGTCGTGGGCGACGAAGTCGTGCAAGTCCCGGGCCAGGTAAAGGCGTTGGCGCCGCCTGGCGTCGGCCACCGAGGCGACCCGCCGGGTGTCCAGCATCCGCAGGTAGGCCCCGCCCGCCGCCGCGCCGGTCGCCAGCAGCGACCAGAAGACGCAGGCGCCGACGGTGCCGCGGACCGAGTCGGTGTTCCAGGCCCGCAGCACCCACAGGGTCACCGCGAGGTGGGCCAGCGTTCCCGCCACGATCGCCTGCGGCAGCGCGGCGTGGCGCGCGGTCGGCACCAGCAGGGCCAGCAGGGCGAGGGCCTCCAGCGTGCCCGCCGTCCCCGGCCCGAGCCCGGCCGTGCCCGCGGGCCGGGCGACCGTCACGGCGAGCGACACCGCGGCGGCGACCCCGGTGGCCCGGGCCACCAGCGGACGCGACCGCGACCGGCCCGCGTGGACGAGCAGCGCGGCCGCGCCGGCCAGGACGGCCGGCCCCATGATGATCAGCACGACTCCGACGGTACGCGCACGGGCACCGGCCGCGCCCCTGTCTTTCGGCACCTTCGGCGTCCCTCCGGCCACGGTCCCGGTGCCCAACGGCATCTGCCCCCGCGTCAACCACCCGGCGAGGCTTGGGGCATGACAGCGAACCAGTCGGCCCGACCGGCCGCCGCACCCGCCCCCACCCGCCCGGCGCGCCGCCCGGAGCGGAGCCCGGAGCGGGGCCCCGTACAGCCGAAGTACGTTCCCGGCACGCCCCGTTGGGCCGTGCTCGCCGCCCACGCGGTTCCGCTGGTGGTGCTGCCCTCCGGCCTCTGGCGGCTGCTCATGACCGCCGGCCTGGCCGGGGTCGGCCACTCCGAGAACCCGGGCTACCGGTCCCGTCCCGTCGAATACCTCTACGCCCTCTTCCTGTCCCTGGTCTGCGAGGGCTTGGCGCTGCTGGCGATGGGCCTGGTCAAACCCTGGGGCGAGGTCCTCCCGCGGTGGCTCCCCCTGCTGGGCGGGCGGCGGGTGCCGATCAGGGCCGCAGTGGTACCGGCGACCGTCGGCACGGCCCTGCTGGTGCTGTTCGGCGCCTACTTCTTCCTGAACCCGGTCCTCTTCCACCTCCACTTCACCCCGCTGGTCGGCAACGAGGGGACGCCCACCTCGCACCTGGAGGTCAGCGGCTGGTCGCAGGTCCTCTTCCTGGCCTGCTACCTCCCCCTGCTGGCCTGGCCGCCCCTGGTCGGCGCCGTCACCCGCGCCTACTACCGCCGCCGCACCACCACGGCCCCTCAGCCGGCAGCCTGACGGGGCCCGCCGGACTCGCCCCCTCCCGAACGGGTCGCCGCTGACGGCAGCACGAGGTCGTGTCGGCCCGTATAGGGATCCACGGCAGTGGGAATTCGGCCTTCGGGAGCACAGTCAGGTGTCAGGAGCCCGGCGTTGTTCAGGGGGAGAGGTACGCGGCGGACTCGGTGCGGCGGGGGTGGTTGAGCGCGGTCAGGCCATGGTGGGCCAGAGTGAGAACCGCGGTGGCCTGGGCCTGTCGACCGAGACGGTGCAGGGCGATGCCCAGGTCGAGGCGGGCGGGTTCGCTCCAGGCCGGCATGTTGGCGTCCTCGAAGACCGCCAGTGCCTGACGCAGCAGCGGTTCGGCGTCCGCCCAGCGGTCCAGGGCGACGAGATCGGCGCCCAACTGGTGGAGGGCGTTGGCGTGGTAGACCGCCAGGAGTTCGGGCGAGGTGCCGGGGAGGCCGTCGCGGCAGATCCGTTCGCTGCGTCGGTGGATGCCGAGGGCCCGGTCGGCGCGGCCGGTACCTCGGAGCAGTATGCCCAGGGCGTTGAGGGCGGTCAGTTCGGCGAGCCGGGCCGGCGGACCGCTACCTGACGATGCCGACCTGCGCCGAGGCCGCACCGCGGCTCCCCCTGCCGGAACGACGGAAGGACATGGACCGGTTCACCGACTTCTCCTCCTCGGCCGACACCGACTGCTCCTGGTACGACAGGAACGAGCAGTTGGCGAGCGGCTGGGAACCCTCCTCCCACGCCGACGTCCGCTGGTCCCTGCGCCGTTCGGTGGGCACCGGCGAGAACGCCACCGAAGTCCAGCGGAAGGACTTCACGAACCGCGCGCGCAGCGACGGCCGCCCCGCGACCGGTCTCGCCTTCGCCGACGACGCGTACTGGAGGACCGCCGACAGCGGGTGGACCTGTGTGCTGTCCGTCCGCAGGGCGAACCTCACCGTGGACGTCTTCCTCGCCGGCGAGCGGCATCCGGCCGCCGACTGCGAGCAGGAGGCGGCGAGGATCGCCGAAGCGGCCCTGGGAGCGGTTCCCGCCACCCCCGCCTGACCCTCGGGCGGTTCCTCGGTCTGCGGGACGAGGACGGCGGGGACGGCGGCGACAGCCTGGACCGACGGGTTCCTCCGCCGGTGGGTGGTGCCTGGTCGGCCGGTTGCCCGGCGGGGCTGTCAGGGATGCCGTGTGCCGCTACTGGAGGGAGAGCTCGGCTGGTAGGCGGTGGCGCGGATCGGTGCGCCAGGTGTCCGGCAGTCGGTGGGAGAGGGTTCCGGGCCGGGCCCAGAGCAGGGCGGTGACGCGTGGATTCGCAACGAGTATCGGGCATTCCACCCGGTACCAGTTGCTCTCTTTCCTGACGGTGTCACCGAAGACGATCCGCACCTCGCCCCGGGCGGCTTCGGAGAAACCCGCGGAAGCGTTTCGCCAGAAGGCTTCGGCCCGTTGCGAGTATTCGGAGTAGTGCGGGGTGGGCATGCGAAGGTCCTCGATCAGCATCATCATCGTCTCCCCGCCGTACTTCCGGGCGGTGGCCTTCGTCGCCTCCTCGACCGACCTCCCCCCGCAGGTGCCGCTGTAGTACCACAGCGCGGTGGGGACGCGGTTCTCGGCAGCGGTCCGGATCTGTTCCCGGGTCACCCATCGGGAGGCGTCGTCCGTCTGCCCGGGAAGGACGATCCCGTCGTTCTTGGTCAGCCACTCGCTTTCGAGGGGAACCGACTCGTCGACCGGTTCGGCTCTGAATCCGGAGCCCGTGCGCGCGGTCACAGGTAGGCGGAGCGTTCGGGGCCGTCCGGAAGGTGCAGGTGCTGGACCACGGGGTTGCGCTTGCCGCTCGCGGTGAAGTGGAAGTCCTGGTGCGGGCGGTGGCGCAGGCGGAAGCCCTGACGGCCCCCGAAGTACGAGTCCAGGCGGGAGTTGAGGTCGCGGACGCAGGCGGCGGCGGGTTCCGCCGGGCCTGCGGTGACGAGGTCGAGGAGACCTGGTTCGGTCTGGACGACCTGGTAGTCCGGCAGGCCTGCGGCGGCCAGCGCGGCGAGCAGTGAGTACGGTGAGTAAACGGCTCCGTCGCAGCCGACCAGGCTGCTGCGGGCGCGGCCCACGATTCCTTCGGTGACGGTGCCGGGCAGGCCGCAGCCGCAGTCGACCGGGCGGGGCGCGAGGTCGCCCGTGACATAGCGGATGACCGGCATGGGCGTGGAGACCAGGGAGGTCAGGACGATCTCGCCCACCTCCCGGCCGTCGGTCGGCTCGATCTCGGGCAGGACGAAGTCGTCCTGGAAGTGCAGGCGTTGCCGCTCGCACTCGAAAGCCGCGTAGCCGGTCTCCGCGGTCGTGTACAGCATGGTCACCCGGCAGCCGAAGGCTTCCTCGACCACGCGGCGGCCGCTGTCGGGCATGTGCTCGTACGTGGCGACGACGCCATGGGGACGCAGGGCGATGCCGCGTTCCAGGCAGTACCGGGCCAGGGTGATGATGCGGCTCGACGAACCGGTGATCTGGTCGACCGGGAGGTGACCGACCACGGCCTCGTACTCCGCGACGATGTCGGGTGCCCCGGGGTCGTAGCCGCGCAGGTTGCACTTGACGTAGGGACGCGGCAGCATCACCGGTTCGAACAGCCGGGTGCCGGGGAACAGCAGGCCGAGGTTGAGCACCGTGCCGCTGTCCGGCAGGCCGAGGAGAGCGCTCAACCGCTCCCGGACCACGTGGACCAGCAGGCTGCCGGTCTCCGTGGTGGACAGCAGGGTGACGGGTTGTCCGGTGCTGCCGCTGGTCTGCGACAGGAAGAACGCGCCGGGGGCCATCCGGCCGGTCGGGTCGCGGGTGATGAAATCGGCGACGTGCTCGCGCAGGTCGCTCTTGCGGACCTGTGGGAAGTCCCGCAGGTCCAGCTGCCGGCGGTTGCGCAGGGCGGAGTAGTACGGGGCCCGTTCCACCGCGGTGGCCAACAGGTGGTCGAGGCGTTCGCGTCCCCGGTCCGTGTCGTACGGTGCCAGGTTCTCGATCTCCCGGCGCTTCTCCAGGAACCAGTCGGACGACGCCTTGCGCGTGATGCGGTCTCGCAGCAACTGGAATTCGTGTGCCAGATCGCTCGGCAGATTCAACGCGTTCCTCCGGGGAGGCAACCGTCCGGGTGCCGGGGGGAGAGCCGGCACCCGGACGAGGAGCAGGTTTCAGCTGACTTCGAGGCCACCCGCGACGTTCTCCAGGTCCTCGTCGCCGATCTCGGCGGCGAACTCGTCGGCGGCGGTCTCGGCGGTGGTGTTCTGGGTGTCGCTCATGCTTCCTCCATGGAGTTCCGGCCGCATTCCGGCGGAAGCCGCTCGGAGATGTCGGTGGGTGTTGCGGGAACGCGTCGCTTCCCGGTGGGGCACTTCGAACCTAGGGGGCCGGAGAGAAGGGCCACAAGGAACGTCCGACACTCTCCCCGAAGCGTGCACGGCGGCGGGGAACCGTCCCACCGATCCGATCCGTTCCGCCGTCCCCGGGGGCGCGGTCGCGACACGTATCCGTGCAAGCGTGGGCGCAGCAGCGGCCGGGAGCGGTGCCGTTCGTGCCGGCCGTTGCACCCGCGGTGCCCTCCCGGCCTATGCTCCGGACCGACGGCCCCCTGTGGCACGGTGGTTCGGTCTCCCACGCGCAGCTCCGGAGAGGACCTCGGGTGGTGCTCGGCCGGGCGGTCCGCAGCCGGGTGGCCCGTTCCGTCCCCACCCCCGACCCCCGTACCCGGAGGCATCGTTGCGAGCCGAATCCGCTGCTACGGATATCACCAACATCCTTGAGGAGAACCGGAGTTCGCTGATCCCGCAGCCCGGCCCCGCCGAGCCGGTCAGGGCGGAGCCGCTCGGAGAGTGGGTCCCTCGCGCGGACGAGCGGCCGTCCAACGGCGGCGGTGTCGTGCTGCCGGGGCAGACGGACGACGTGTCCCGGTGGGTGACGAGGGAGCAGATGCGGAACGCCACGAGGGACGGCGGCCCCATCGCCCTGTGGTACTACTGCGGCACCTACCGGGGAAAGGCGGTCGAGGAATCGGCGAAGGCCACCGCCAGGAAGTACGGCGGGCGGACGATGATGATGCTGATCGAGGACCTCGGACTCCCGACCCCCTACTACTCCGACTATTCCGAAAGGGCCGCGGCCTTCTGGCGGAACGCATCGGTGGGATTCTCCGAGGCTGCCCGGGGCGAGATCCGTATCGTCTTCGGCGACGCCGTACGCAGGGGGAACACCTGGCAGCGCGTGGAGTGCCCGGTACTCATGGCGAACCCGCACGTCACCGGTGTCCTGTGGGCTCAACCCGGTACCGAGTTCCGCCACCTCCTGGGCCCGGGCCGGCGTGATCCACGCTTCCACCTGCCCCCCGGACTCGTACCGGGCTGAGCCGTGCCCGGGTCGGCAGGAGCGGGCGTCCGGCAGCAGATCGTCACTACGGCGTTAGTCATGCATTAGCAGGACGCTCGACCATGGCAATGCGCTGTGATCATCACCTTCGGAGTGGGGACCCGCACGCCCCGAGCTCGGCGGACTCGGATGTTCCCACCTCAGGAACGTATTCACTCGGCGTGGTCCTTCCACCCTCCGGCACGGCTGCGCCAACACCGCTGCACAACCGAGGAGCAAGACATGGAGTCGACTCAGCCGTCGACCGCGGCCCGCGCCGGTCGACCGGGGACCTGCTACACGGTCGAGGAGGTCTCCAAACTGGTGGGGATGTCGCCCCGCAACATCCGCGCCCACCAGTCCCGCAAGCTTCTTCCGTCCCCGGTGCGCCGGGGACGAAACTGTTACTACGACGAAACCCACGTCCTCCGGTTGCACCACATCGTGAAACTGCAGCGCCAGGGCTTCAATCTCGTCTCCATCGCGGCCTTCCTCGGAGTGGGGGACCACGACGACGACGAGGAGGCGCTGCTGGCGGCCGCGGTCAAGCGGACGGTGCGTGACCAGCCCGCTGTGTTCTACACGTTGAACCGCCACGGCATGCTCGGCCGGGAACCCGACGGGACGGTGACGATCTCCCAGCCCGGCGTGCACCGGGCGATGACGGAACTCGTTCGGACGGGTGTCCCCCCGACGGCCGCGCTGCGCTGCCTCGCCCGGTCGCTGGACCGGATAGCCGGCGTCGCCGAAGAACTGATCGCCTCGTCCAGCGCCGAGCTCATCGCCGCGGCCGAAGGCGGAGGCCCGGCCCGGGGGGCCGATGCCCGGGTGCCCGACCAGGGGGTGGCCGGCGTGCGGGAGGGCGTGCTGCGGCCCACCCGGTTCACCGAGGGACTGGTGGAAGTGCTGGTGAGTACTTTCCGGTCCGCCGTGGAGGACCGGGGCCGCGATCTGGTCACCGAACTCCTGATGGAGGACGGCGGTTCCGAACCCTGGTTCGAGGAGCACCTGGTGGTCGAGAACGGGTGACCGCGACGGCGTCGCCGCAGGTCCCACCACGCCTTCGGCGGCACGGTTCGGTGCAACCGTGTTCCGTCGGTGGGCGATGCCGCATAGCGTGTCCTCGGTCAAGACACCTCGGCTCCGGCCGAGGTGCCGTGCGCCGACCGTGAGTCCTCGGGCCTGTGCCCCCGGCGGCACACCGCACGACCGCCCCAGTAACGGAAGCACGAATGCCAGTGAACCCCGCCTTTTCCCTCCCCGCACCGGACACGGACACGATCAGGGCCGACAGCTACCGGCTCCGCGCCGACGCCCGGTTGATCGAGGAGCCGGACGGCCGGATCGTCCTCGAGCAGTCCCGCTACCGCCTGCACCTGCCCGGACTGGAGGCCGGCCGCAAAGCCGTTCTGCTGCGGATGGAGGAGGACTGGCTGAGCGACCTCCAGATCGCCCAGCTCGTCACCGGGCTGGAGGGCGGCTCCCGGCTTCTGTCGGCCCAACTGCTGGTGCGCCGGCTGCTGATGCACTCCTGGCTGGAACGCCGGGTCTCGGCCGGTGCCCGGGCCCTGCTGGACGTGGTGCCCCGCCGGATCGGCCCCCAGAACGTCCCGCCGCGGCGTCAGCAGCAGCCCGGGACGGCGTACCGGATGTCCAGGTTCGCGGTGCTGCGTGCCGAACCGGGCCGGATGGCGGCGTACTCGCCGCTCAGCACGGTCGGGATCAGCTGTCTGCACCCCAGGCTGACCGCCGTCCTGGCCCGTGCCTGTGCGGAGGGGGTCCAGCTCGCCGACGTGGCCGACGAACTGGACGTCGACACGGCGACGGCGGGCCTCCTGCTGGAGGAACTGCTCGCCGCCGGCCTTCTGCTGACTCCGGAGGAGGCCGCGGCCGAAACCGGGGCGGCGCCGATGGCGTTCTGGTCGGCGGAGGAGCTGTGGCTGCACGACCGTTCGCGGGCGGAGCGCCATTCGGCGCCGATCGGTGCGACCGACCGGTTCCGCGGTTTCCCGCCGGAGGACCTCGGGCGGACGCCCGCCGCCGCGCCCCGCTCCTCGGTCGCGTTGCCCGAACCCCCGTGCGCCGTCCAGGGGGACGCCTCCCTGGCGGCGGTGATGGCGCGCCGCCGCAGCTTGCGCCGACACGACGACAGCCGACCGGTGACCCTGACGCAACTCGGGGAGTTCCTCCACCGGGTGCAGCGCCGCGAAGTCCGCGACGGCGGCGGCGGGAGGACCTCCGTCCGGCCCTATCCGGGCGCAGGCGGTCTCGGCGAGCTGGAGATCTACCCCCTGGTCTCCCGGTGCGCGGACCTGCCCGGGGGCCTCTACCACTACGACTCGGTGCACCACGGCCTGACCGTGGTCGCCCCGCCGGGGCCCGAAACCGAGCGGATGCTGTCGTTCGCCCGCGGCACGGCCGCCATGTCGGCGCCGCCGCAGGTCCTGTTCGTGATCACCGCCAGGGTCGGGCCCCTGATGCGGAAGTACGAGGGGACGCCGTACGCGCTGGCCCTCAAGGACGCCGGGATACTGACCGCCTGGATGTACCTGGTCGCCACCGACATGGGCCTGGCGCCCTGCGCCCTCGGCGCGGGTGACGCCGCTGCCTTCTCGGCACTGGCCGGTCTGGACACGCTGAGCGAGCCGGCCATCGCCGAATTCGCCCTCGGTTCCTGCCCGCCCACCGCGCGGAAGCCGGCCTGAACCCCGGAACCGGACCGCTCCGGCACGTAGCGCACTCTCTTCAGCCCCAGACCGCAGAGGATCGAGCCATGTACTCCGTCGAACGCACCGCTTTCGCCTCCGGCTACAGCGCGGCGGTGGCCGCTGTCTGGTCCGATCCCGGCCAGGAGCGGCTCCTGGAGCAGGACCCGCGCACCTTGCTCGCCGAGCACGGTGTCCGGGTGCCGGCCGGGACCGCAGTGATCGTCGACCGGGACAGGTTCTCGGCGTCGGAGGTGTTGGAGGAACAGATCCGCTCCTGGGAGGAGTCGGCCGTCAGCGGTCTGCTCACGCTGTTCGTGCCCCACCCGGACCGGTTCGAGGAACGGGAACTCCGGGAGGAGGAACTGGACGCGCTGGTGGCCGGCACGGGCTCGCAGGGTTTTCCGGAGATTCCGTTCTGACCGCCCCACCGGCCGACCCGGTACGCGATCAGTCCCGTGCTGCGGCCAGGCCCGTCAGCGTCCTCCGGTCTCCGGCGGAATCCGCGTCCGGCCGCGTGACCGTCTCGACGGCGGCGCACAGCTCCTCCGGCGTGAGCGCGGCCAGGAGCCTCCGGTGGTGATCGAGCAACTCCTGTGCCGTCCGGCGCAGTTCCGCGGGGTCGATCGGGAGGAGGGGAAGCGCGAGCCCCTCGGCGAAGCGGCGGGCGAGCTCGGCGCGCAGTTCACCCGTACCGGGCTGACGGACGGTCAGCGACAGGTGGAAGGACAGGCCCTCGGTGTGCCCGACGGCCGAATGCGCCGCACCGCGGGGAACGTACAGCACCTCACCGGCGTGCACCGTGGTCTCCAACTGCACCGGGCCCGGGTCCGCCTCGGGCCCGGGCCGCCAGTTCCCGTCGGCGGGCGGGTGGTGGATCTGCCACCGCTTGCCGCCCTGCAGTTGGAGCACGAAGACGTCGGCGTCGTCCCGGTGGGCGGGGAAGCCGCGCCGACCGGGCGGGGTGACGAAGAGGAAGGCTTCGACCCGCCGGCCCAGTTCGGCGCCGAGCCGGTCGGCGAAGGCGGCCGTTCCGGCGTGCCAGTGCTCGATGTTGCGCATCACCAGGGTGGCACCGGACTCGACGTGTCCCCTCACCTTGTCCGGGTCGGCGTAGCCGCGGAAGTCGCGGTCGACGAGGTGGCGGGTGCCGGTGTACTCGCTCTGCTCCAGCGCCTTTCCGTCAGCGACGACTTCGAGATAGGGGACGCGCAGCAGGCCCGAGGCCAGCACGGTGTCGACGTCCGCCAGTCCGACCGGCGCCGCGAGCGGGACGGGTGGGCGCAGCACGAGGGCCTGGCGGCGCCAGGCCGTCGCCAGGAACGGTGCGGGGTCGCCGACCATGGACCGGAGAGTTTCCATCGGGGATCGGCCTTCCGTCTCTTCGGGAGCATTTCGCCGTGCGGTGGGACGAGGCGAACCTAGGGCCCGCCGGACGAATAGCGCAAGAATCGCCGGACACTTCCCCGGATGCTCTCCCCGGAGCATCCGGACCGTTCCACCGATCCGTGCCGTGATTTTTCCGCACCGCACTCCTTTTCCCGATCCACCGGTTCGCACGGGCGGGAGCAATTACCCCGGGCGTGTCGGATCCGCTCGACGGGCAAGGGAGTCGGGGGGCGCGCTGCTCCGATGCCACCGATCGGTGCAATCGTCGGGGGGGCCGGCCATGGTTCCGCGCCGCCGAATCGATTTCTTGTCGCTGTCGAAAGGCTGAACTAGGGTGGCCCGGAAAACCGGAGGACCCGGCGTTTCCCGCTGCTGTGCGGGGCACCGGCCCCGGTGGGTCCTCCGCGCTTTCCGGAGGAAATACGCACAGGGGGAGCTGCCCGTGTTCTTGGGTGTCGAGATCGGCGAGCCGGGGTCCACCGGGCCCGCCGGGGCCGGCTGCGTGCGGGCCGCACGACTGGCCGAACAGGGGGCGTTCGCCTTCGTGACCCTGGACGAGTCCCTCGTCCCCCCGGCCGGGGCCGGAACGGCCGGGCCTCCGGCCGGGCAGAGCCGGTTGAACCCGGTGACCGCACTGGCCCATGTCGCACCGCTGACCACGTCGATCGGGCTGCTCGCGACGACGACCGTCAGCCACCTCGAACCGTTCCACGTGTCGAAGGCCCTGGCGACGCTGGACCACGTCAGTTCCGGGCGCGCCGGCTGGTGCGTACGGGTGTCCCGGAGCGCGGAGGAGGCAGGGCTCTTCGGGGACCTCGCCCCGTGCGACCTGCCGGCCAGGTACGAGGAGGCGGCCGAGTTCGCCACCGTGGTCACGCTGCTCTGGGACAGCTGGGCGGACGGTGCGGAGATCCGCGACAGCGCCACCGGGAGGTTCCTGGACGGGACCAGGATCCGTGCGGTGGACCACCGGGGCAAGTACTTCCGGGTCAAGGGCCCGGGGATCGTCCCGCGGCCGCCCCAGGGGCATCCGGTCATGGCGGTGCGGGTCGACGCGGACGAGGACCTGCCGCTCGCGGCGTGCGCGGACCTCGTCCTCGGCCGCTTCGACCGGGTCGTCGCCGCCCGTCCCCGGCTCGGCTCCGGGAGCCGGACGGTCGCGGACCTGTACATGGACTGCCGGGGACTCCCGCCCGGCCGGTGGGCCTGGAGGACGGACGGCCCGGTCGGGACCGGCGGCGTCCGCGACCTCGCCGATTTCCTGCGGGCCGCGGCGGAAAGGGGATCGGTGGACGGGTTCCGTCTCGTCCTCGCCGATCCGGCCGTGGAACTGGGCCGCTTCGTCGCCGAGGCCGTCCCCGTGCTGCGGGCGGACGGCCTGCTTCCCCCTGCGGGCGGGCCGGACGGGGCCCGTCGCACCTTCCGCGAACGTCTGGGCCTGCCGCACCGAGCGCCCAACCGGCTGTTTCCGTGAACCCTCAGTCCCGTCCGGCCCATCGAAACGCTAGGAAGACCGCAGTGAACCTTGGACGGCGCCGACTCCACCTGGGCGTTCTCTTCCCGGTCAATCCGACCACCACGGTCTGGCAGGGCGGCATGCCGGGCAGCCAGATCGACTTCGCCGCGATCGCCGGGCTGGCCGTCGCTGCCGAACGGGGCAGGTTCGACTACCTGCTGCTGGCCGACGACCTCCGGCTGCCCGAACGGAACGGCGCGGTGACCGAGGTCGGGGTGGCCGGCCGGCACGACCTGCTGACCGTCCTCTCGGCCGTCTCGGCGGTCACGGAGCGGTTGGGCCTGGTGGCCACCGTCAACACCACGTTCAACGAGCCCTACGACATCGCCCGCCAACTCGCCACCCTCGACCACCTCGCGAAGGGGAGGGCCGGTTGGAACGCCGTGACGACGCCGGACGCCTGGGTCGGGGAGAACTTCCGCCGGGGCGGCTTCCTCCCGCACGCCGAACGCTACGAGCGGGCCGCGGAGTTCGTCGGGCTGTGCCGCGCTTTCTGGCAGGGCGGGGACGGCACGCCGTCGGCCCACCAGGGCCGTCACTTCCGGGTGGAGGGCCGCCCGGTGACCGCTTCCGACGGGACCGAGCCGGTCCTGGTGCAGGCCGGGGACTCCGAGCAGGGCCGGGAGTTCGCCGCCGCCCACGCGGAGGTGATCTACAGCCGGAAGAAGGGCCGGGCCGGTCTCGACTTCTACGCCGATGTCAAGGGCCGGCTGGCGAGCCACGGCCGCGATCCGGGGCAGCTGCGGATCATGCCCGCCGTCACCTACGTGGTCGGGGAGTCCCGGGCGGAGGCCGAGGAACTGGCGCGGGCCAGGCGGCTGGAGATCGTGACGCCGCAGATGGCGACCCACTACCTGGAGGCGCTCTGGGGGTGCGACCTCTCTGCCTACGACCCCGAGGGCCCGCTGCCCGACATCGGTCCGGACCTGGACGGTGCGGCGGCTTTCGTCACCGGTCGGCCGACCGCCATGGACGCCCGGAGGCGGGTCGACCGGGTGGCGTTCCTCCGCCAGGTCGCGGAGTCCAGGAAACTGTCGATCCGTGGGCTCGTGGCCCTGGTCACGCACACGAAGGCGCTGGCAGGCACCGCGTCCGACATCGCGACCGAGATGATCGACTACGTCGAGGCGGGCGGCTGCGACGGCTACATCATCGTCCCGGACCGGGCGCCCGACGGGCTCGACGACTTCGTGGAGCACGTGGTGCCCGAACTCCAGTCCCGAGGAGCGCTCCCCGCGGAGTACGGGTCCACCACCCTCCGGGGCCACCTCGGCCTGCCGGAACGCCTACCGGCCCGGCGCTGAAGGATCCCGGGCGGACCCGCCCCTGCCGTGCGAACGCCGGCCCCGAGCTCCCGATGACGACGGGCGCCCGGGGCCGGTTCCGTTCTCGGCGCGCACCGCCGGATGCCGATGGAGCCCGGCCGATGACACGGATCGCTGTCATGGTCGGACGCCGCCCCTGCGCGTCTTGGTGGAAATCCCGCCCGATCCTTGTCGGCCGCCGAATCCCGAGAATATCGTCCTTCTCGAAGCCGAACGGAACCGGACGTGAAGTCCGCACCGTTTCCCGGTGTTCCCACAACGATCAGGAGGTTTTTCCATGGGTGAGAACGAGAACCTGAACGCCACTGCCGAGGCGACCGAGAACGACGAGTTCCGTGACGAGGACCTGGAGGGCGTCGCCGGCGGCGAGTCGCACCGCTACCTGCTCTGACGGGCCGCACGACCCGGCCGCGTTCCGGCCCCGCCCGGAACGCGGCCCGCAGCATTTCACAGGCGACCAGGAGGAGGTGTTTGTCGTGCAGGACCAGTTGACCGATCCGAAGCGCGCGGTGGCGGAGATCGGCGAGAAGTTGAACCGATTCCTACGCTCGTCCCGTTACGCCCAGAAGCGGGCGGAAATCGAGGGGATCGTTGAATTCAGTCGCACGACGGCCGAGGAA
The DNA here is from genome assembly GCF_044741705.1 of Kitasatospora sp. NPDC088134. Classification (NCBI taxonomy): domain Bacteria; kingdom Bacillati; phylum Actinomycetota; class Actinomycetes; order Kitasatosporales; family Streptomycetaceae; genus Kitasatospora; species Kitasatospora sp. NPDC088134. The sequence goes on from NZ_JBIUTD010000028.1 coordinate 18,142, forward strand.
CGCCTGGCCGGCATCCTGGCCCACGCCCGGGACCGGGTGCCCCGCTACCGCGCGTTGCAGGACCGTGCGGCGCTGACGCTCGGAGACTTCCCGCTGACCCTGAAGACGGACCTGCGGGACCGGTTCACCGACTCGATCAGCCGGGACGAGACCGGCCGGATGGAGCCGGGCCACTACTTCATCCACGAGACCAGCGGCAGCACCGGCCAGCCGGTACGGCTGCTGACCACCGCGGAGACCGGTGGACTGTCCAGCCTGGTGATCGCCGAGCGGCTCAACCGCTACCTCGAACTCCCGGACACCGGAACCGAGTTGAACCTCGGGTTGCAGTACGAGGGCACCCCCCTGGTCGAGGCCGGCTACCTGCCCCGCCCGTACGTCCGGTGCAACCTCCGGGGCTTCGACCCGTCCTCCCCCCGCATCGCGCAGACCTACGCGGCGACCGTCGGGGCGTTCCCCGTCGACCGGATCGTCGGTACGTCGAGCCGACTGGTCGGCCTGGCCCGGTACTGCCTGGAACGGGGCGTCGAGCTACGGCCGAAGGCCGTGGTGGCCTCCTACGAGCACCTGCCCGAGGAAGGGCGCCGACTGATCGAGGAGGCCTTCGGGCGGTCGGTCACGACGGTCTACGTGACCTCCGAGACCGGGCCCGCGGCCTGGGAGTGCCGCCGGGGGAGCCTGCACTTCCAGGACGACGTCGTCACCCCCGAACTCCTGCCCTACCAGGGCGACCCGGCACTGCGGAGCATCACCTTGACCGCGCTGCTGTCCCGAGCGATGCCGGTGCTCCGCTACGTCACCGGCGACCTGTCCGCCCCCGCGACGGACTGCGGCTGCGGACTGCCCGGCACCGCCGTCCACTCGCTGGTCGGACGCTCGAAGGCCACCCTGGTGGGCGCCGACGGCTCGGTCTACTCGCCCTACGCCCTGCTGGCGGCCCTGTCCAACGCCGGGCTGCCGGACTTCCAGGTGCTCCAGGAGCAGCCGGGGGACCTGCAGCTCATCGTGCCGGAGCCGACCGCGGAGGTCCGCCGGTGCGTCGAGGCCATCGACGACGACCTCGCCGCGTACTTCGCCGACGGCCGGGGGCTGCGCCTGCGGCTGTCCGCGGCCGACACGTTCGTCCTCAGCGGCCGGGGCAAGCGCAACCCCGTCGTCCAGCGACTCGACGTCGCACCCGGCGCCGTCGAGGGCACCGGGTACCTGCGCTCCGGGGTTCGCAGCCCTGCCTACACCGGCCCGGTGCCCCAACGTCCTTCCGTTCCGTAAAGGAGATGGGGTCATGACCGGATCGCTCCTGCGCGTGGTGGGCTCGCTGGAGGAATTCCCTCCCGTCCCGGACGCCCTGACGGTGTTCCTGGCCGGCGGCATGCGCGACTGCCCCGACTGGCGGCAGTGGGCCGTCGACGCGCTGGCCGAGCACTGGTACCGGTCGGGAACCGGGCGCCCCGTCACGGTGTTCAGCCCCAGCCGGGCCGTACCCGGCCGTCCGTTCAGCCCCGAACTGGTGCGCTGGGAGCACGAGGCACTCCGCTGCTGCGACGTCGTCCTGTTCTGGTTCCCCCGCGGCAACGACAACGCCCCCGAGCAGCCGATCGCGCTCTACGAGCTCGGCGTGGCCGCCGCAACGTTCAAACCGATCGCGGTGGGGGCCGAGCCCGGATACGCACGCCGCAACGACGTGACGACCCAACTGCGGCTGATCCGCCCGGACCTCCCGGTCCGCCAGGACCTGGACGCCACCATCGGCGACGCGGTCCGCACGCTGCGCCGCACCGGGGAAGCGCTGGGCGCGGCGTACTCGACCGCCGCCACTCTCCAGGCCGTCTGAACGGCGAGCGACGCGCCGTCCGCAGGAAGGAAGCCACACCGTGCAGTTCCGTGAGCAGGCTCTGGCCAAGCTCCAGTCCACCGCCGACCTCGGGGCGGCGGCCACCCTCGCCAAGCCGCGCACCATGGTCGCGGTGGTCATGGTCACCGTGCTCGTGGCCCTCGGATCGCTGTGGGCGGTCACCGGCGCGATCCCCCGCCAGGTCACCGTCCCCGGCATCCTCACCTACGGGGACGGCAGTTACACCCTGGACAGCTCGGTGTCCGGACAGATCACCGGCGTCTTCGCCCAGCAGGGAACCACCTTCCCGGCGCAGGCCCCGCTGTTCACCGTCCAGACCGAATCCGGCCAGCAGACCGTCCGCGCCTTCAGCGGCGGGCGCACCACCGCGATCCTGGCCCAGGTCGGCCAAGTGGTCACCGCGGGCACCCACCTCGCGGTCGCCGAGCGCATCAGTGGGCCCACCGACCCGCTGATCGCGGTGCTGTACGCGCCGACGAGCAGCGCCGGGCTCATCACCCCCGGCAGCAGCGTGGACCTCGACCTGCGCTCCGCTCCCGCGCAGCAGTACGGGGTACTGCGGGGCGTCGTCGAGTCGGTCAGCCAGTTCTCCCAGACCCAGGGGCAGATCGCCGGCTTCCTCGGCGACACCCAACTGGCCGGCCAGTTCTCCGCGCAGGGCCAGCCGATGCAGGTGGTCGTCCGCCTGCTGCCCTCGGCCGACACCGCGAGCGGGTTCCAGTGGTCCACCCGGACCGGGCCGCCCTACCTCGTCGATTCCCGCACACTGGTGAGCGCCTCCGTGCACTTGCCCTCGGTCAAGCCGATCGGCTGGGTGCTGTCGTAGATGTCCGAGTCCACCACCTCCCTCCTCTCCCGGGTCCGCGGCCTGCTGCGGCGCCGTCCCGCCCGCCGGGTCAAGCCACCGGTGGTCTTCCAGATGGAAGCGCTGGAGTGCGGGGCCGCCAGCCTCGCCATGGTCCTCGCCCACTACAAGCGTTACGTGCCGCTGGAGGAGCTGCGGGTCGCCTGCGGCGTCTCCCGGGACGGCTCGAAGGCCTCGAACGTACTCAAGGCGGCGCGCCGCTACGGCCTGACCGCCACCGGGCGCCGGATGGACACCGAGGCGCTGTCGAAGCTGGCACCTCCGGCCATCCTGTTCTGGGAGTTCAACCACTTCGTGGTCCTCAACGGGTTCGGCCGCCGCCTGGGCCGGGACGTCGTCCACCTCAACGACCCCGGCACCGGACCGCGGGTCGTCGAGCTCGCCGATTTCGACGAGAGCTTCACCGGCGTGGTGCTCACCATGGCACCGGGCCCGGACTTCCGTCCCGGAGGACGCCGCCCCGGCGTCCTCGCCGGAATGCCGACCCGGCTGCGCGGGAGCTGGGGGCTGCTCGCCCTGAGCACCTGGATCAGCGTCCTGCTCGCAGTCGTCGGCGTGGCCTACCCGGCCCTCACCCGAGCCTTCGTCAACAACGTCCTGCTGGGCGGCGACCACTCCTTCCTGACGCCGTTCTTCGGCCTGATGGCGGCCACCGCGCTGATCACCGGGTCCCTCGCCTTCCTGCGCCAGTCCTTCCTCCTGCGCCTGCGCATCTCCAACGCGACGATCAACAGCAGCCGCTTCCTGCGACACGTCCTCAGGCTGCCGATCAACTTCTTCGTGCAACGCAGTCCGGCGGACATCAGCAGCCGGGTGCAGTCCAACGACCAGGTCGCCGTCACCCTCTCCAACGACCTGTCGAGCACCCTGGTCAACGCCCTCGTCGTCGTGGTGTACGCGGCCCTGCTGTGGTCCTACGATCCCTGGCTGACGGTCCTGAGCGTCTCGCTGTCGCTGCTCAACATCGTGGCCCTGCGGACCGTCGCCCGGCTCCGGGCCGGCGGGGTCAGCCGACTGGCCAGCGACGAGGCCCAGCTGCTGATCACCTCGTTCAGCGGCCTGCAACTGATCGAGACGATGAAGGCCACCGGCGGCGAGAACGCTTTCTTCCGCCGCTGGGCCAAGGAGCAGTCCGCCGTGGTCACCGGGCAGCAGCGGATCGGCGTCCCGAGCGCCGTGATGGCGGTGGTCGCCCCGGCCCTGGCCTCCGTCACCACGGCCATGCTGCTGCTGATCGGCGGCCTCCAGGCGGTCCAGGGAAATCTGACGGTGGGTCTGCTGGTCGCTTTCCAGGCACTGGTGTCGGCCTTCGCCAGTCCGATCGCCCAGCTGATCGCCGTGGGGCAGCGGGTCCAGGACTTCGGCGTACAGGTGACCCGGCTGCGCGACGTGGAGAACTACCGGCCGGAACCGCGCCCCGAGCCGTCCGCCGTGCCCGGCGGGCGGCTGGCCGGGAACCTGACCTTCGACCGGGTCACCTTCGGCTACAACCAGTTGGAAGCCCCACTGGTCAGCGAGTTCTCCTTCTCGGTGGGCCCGGGGCGGCAGATCGCGCTGGTCGGCGGCTCGGGCAGCGGGAAGTCCACCGCGGTGCGGTTGATCTCGGGCCTCTACCGCCCCTGGGAGGGCTCGGTGGACATCGACGGCCTGCCCCGCGAAGGCATCGCTCCCGAGATGCTCAGCGCCTCGGTGGGCTTCGTCGACCAGGACGTCTTCCTGTTCGAGGGAACGGTCCGGGACAACATCACGCTGTGGGACACCTCCGTCTCCGACGAGCGCGTCATCACCGCGCTCCGGGACGCCGCGGTGTACGACGTGGTCTCCTCGCGCCCGGGCGGCATCCACGCCCGGGTGGAGGAGGACGGCCGCAACTTCTCGGGCGGCCAGCGCCAGCGCCTGGAGATCGCCAGGGCGCTGGTCCGGAATCCGCGTCTGCTCGTCCTGGACGAGGCGACCAGTGCCCTGGACGCCGAGACGGAGCTCCTGATCATGAACAACGTCCGCCGCCGCGGCTGCGCCACGGTCGTCGTGGCGCACCGCCTGAGCACCATCCGCGACAGCGACGAGATCGTCGTACTGAGCCGGGGCGACGTGGTCGAACGGGGAACCCACGACGACCTCGCCGCGGCCGGCGGCGCCTACGCCCAGCTGATCAGGGAGCACTGACGCATGAGCACGACATCCATCGGCGCCGGGCGGCCGTCGGCCGCTGCGGCGCCGTGGCGGCCGCCCGCCGGGATCGGCACCGAAGCCGATTTCGGCCCGGGGCACGTTCCGCTGGCCGGCCAGGACACGCTGTGGATGGTGACAGACGGAGCCGTCGACCTGTTCACCGTGGAGGGTGCCGAAGGCGGCCCGTGGCACTTCGTCGGCCGCTTCACCCGGGGCGCCGTCCTGCCCGGGGCACCGGCCGACCGGGCCGCCGTACCGGTCCTGCGTCCCGTCCGCGGTGCTCGGGTCCGCCGCCTGGACGGCGCCGACCTGGCGGAGCTGCTGCACGCGGACACCGGGGACCGCACCGGACCGTCCGACTGGCGTGCGGCGCTCTGCCAGGGGATCGACAGTGGCCTCGAAGGGCTGCTGGCCTTCGTCACCGAGCGGCCGACGACCCGGGAGCAGGTGCTGCTGGCCGCCGGGGAGCCCGGCGCCCTCGCGGACGGCGAGCTCGGGCGTGCGGCCGCCGAACCGGTCTGGGTCGAGATCCTCGCCGGCCGGCTGCGGGTCGGAACGTCCGACAGCGGGGAGTGGCTCTCCCGCGGCGACACCTTCGTGGTTGGCAAGGACAGTGCGGTCCACGGCGGTCCGGTGGCCTCGCTCGCCACCCGCTCGACCGCCGAACTCCTGGCCGACGGCCGGTTGTGGGAGTGCCTGGCCGCCGTGCACGCCCGTCTGCTGCGGATGGCGGACCGGGTCGTCGCCGCCGACAGCGCACAGGCCGAGGACCGGATCCGGGCCGTGCGCGAGATGGAGGACGCGCTCGCCGACCGGGCCGACCGGGTCCTGCGGGCGGTACTGCGGCCCACGGACCACGTCTCGCGCAGCGGCCCCGTCCACACCGAGGACGCCACCGAGGCGGCCTGCCGGATCGTCGCCGACGAACTCGGCATCCCGATCCTGCCCGCCCACGGGGCCGCGGGCACCGGCCGGATGGGCCCGATCGAGGCGGTCGCGGTGCGTTCCCGCTTCCGCATCCGCGCGGTCGACCTGGAGAGCCGGTGGTGGCGCACCAACATCGGGCCCTTCGTCGGGCGCCGCACCGCCTCCGGCGAACCGGTGGCATTCGTCTGGCGGCGCGGCCGCTACCTGGCCTGGGACCCCGTCACCGGCGAGCGCAGCCCGGTGCGCGAGCAGAACGCGGACGGGTACGACGACACGGGAGTGCTGTTCTACCCCCCGCTGCCCGAGAAGCCGATCGGCACGGGCCGGCTGGTCCTGTTCGGCCTGCGGGGCAGCGGACAGGACCTCCGCAACCTGGTCGTCTTCACCCTGGTCGCGGTCGCCGTCGGTACCGCGGTACCGATCAGCACCGGCCTGGTCCTGGGCACCTTCGTCCCCAAGGCCCAGACCGACCTCATCGTGCAGGTGTGCGTTCTGACGCTGGTCGCCGCCCTCGCGTCCGCCGTCTTCGCGGTCATGGAGAACCTGGCGCTGCTGCGCATCGGGGGACGCTTCGAAGCCACCCTGCAGGCCGCGGTCTGGGACCGCCTGCTGCGCCTGCCGGCTCCGTTCTTCCGCCGGTACTCCACCGGTGAACTGGCCAGCGCGGCACTGGGGGTGAAGAACATCCGGACCGTGCTGATGAACGTCGGCTACGTGGTGCTCTACTCCGGCGTGGTCGCCCTGGTGAACTTCGCGGTGATGTTCTGGTTCAGCGTGTCGCTGGCCCTGCTGACCGGCCTGTACGTGCTGGTCGGCACGGGGTTCTTCGTCGTGCTGGGAGCCCGGCAGATGAAGTGGCAGACCCAGTCCTTGGACTTGGAGCACAAGCTGGCGAACCGCGTCTACCAGCGGTTGCGAGGCCTCCCCAAACTGCGGGTGGCCGCGGCGGAGAACCGCGCCTACGCGGCCTGGGCGAACGAGTTCGCCCAGCAGAAGGAACTCCAGAAGCGCATCGGTCGCTACCAGAACGCGGCAGCGGTCTTCAACGCCGTCTACCCGCTCCTGTGCGTGCTGGTCACCTTCGCAGTCGTCAGCGGTCCGGCCCGCGGCACCCTGACGATGACCAGGTTCCTCTCCTTCCACGCGGCCCTGGGCATCGTCCTCGCGGCCCTCATCCAGGTGACCAACTCCCTCGCCTCGGCCTTCTCCGTGATCCCCATGTTCAACCGGATGAAGCCGTTGCTCACCGAACTGCCGGAAGCCTCGGACGCGCACACCGTTCCGGGAGAGCTCACCGGGAACATCGAGGTGAACCGGGTGACGTTCCGCTACGACGAGAACAGCCCGCCGGTACTCGACAACGTGTCCCTGAGCATGCGGCCCGGCGAGTTCGTCGCGATCGTCGGCCCGAGCGGGTGCGGCAAGTCGACCCTGCTCCGACTGCTGCTCGGCTTCGAACGCCCCACCGGCGGCAACGTCCTGTACGACGGCCAGGACCTCGCCACGCTGGACAGCGTCGCGGTGCGGCGGCAGTGCGGCGTCGTCCTCCAGCAGACCAAGCCCTTCGCCGGCACCGTCTTCCAGGCGATCACCGGCGCCCTCAACTACAGCCACGACGACGCCTGGGCCGCCGCCGAACTGGCCGGCATCGCCGCGGACATCCGCGCCATGCCGATGGGGATGCACACCCTGGTGAGCGACAGCGGGACCTTCTCCGGTGGCCAACGACAGCGCCTGGCCATCGCGCACGCCCTGATCCGCCGCCCCCGGATCCTGTTCTTCGACGAGGCCACCAGCGCCCTCGACAACGAGACCCAGCGCATCGTCACGGAGAGCACCCGGCAACTGAACGCGACCCGGGTCGTCATCGCACACCGGCTCTCCACCGTCCTCGACGCCGACAAGGTCGTCGTCCTCGCCGAGGGCCGGATCGCCGAGTGCGGGGCGCCGTCCGAACTGCTCCGCGACCCCGAAAGCCTCTTCCACCGACTGGTGCGCAGGCAGATCCACGAATCCGAAGGGGCACTGACATGAACCGCCCGAAGAGAACGCTCCGGCTGTCCGCCGCCGTGGCCGCCCTCCTCCTGGGCACAGCCGGCTGCGGCACCCTGCACAGCGACGGCGCGGGCAGCGCCCCCACGGCGCAGGCCGCGATCTCCCGGGCGGACGCGCTCGCCGTGGTCAACCGGTACGACTCGACGAACAACCAGGTCAACGACGCCCAGGACAGCGCGGGACTGAGCGGTATCGAGGCCGAGCCGCTCCTCACCGCGGACGTCGCCTGGATGCGGATCAGCAAGCAACTGAACCAGCCGGTCGCTCCGATCAACGACCAAGGCATCACCGTCTACCCGACCACGGGCACCGCCTTCCCCCACTGGTTCCTGGCGGTCTCCAGCCGTTCCCAGGGAGGGGTCCCCTTCCCCGGCCCGACCTACCGGATCTTCGTCCAGGAGACGGCCGGGGCGCCTTACCTGGCCGCCTACTCCCTCACCGTCACCGGCCCGGTGCCCAAGATCGCCGTGGACGCCCAGGGCACCGCCACCGCGGTCTCCGGGGCGGACGGCCTCCTGCTGTCCCCCGACTCGCTGGCCGCCGGAATCCTCGCCCACTACCAGCAGAACCTCGTCGACAAGGACGCCTTCGCCCACAGCGGCCCGCTCGACGACAACCTCTCCAACGGCTACGCCCTCGGCACGAAAGCCCTGAACGGTCGCGGTACGACCCTCACCCGCACCCTCGACCGCGTCCTGCCCCGTACTTTCGCCGTCCGCACCGAGGGCGGAGGCGTCCTCGCGTTCACCTCCGACGTCCTCATCGACACCCTGACCCCGATCAAGGCCGACGGCACGGTCTCCCTCTCCGCGAAGGGCCGCGAGGCCGCCCAACTGGGCAAGCCCGACGGCGCCACGGCGAACCGCTTCACCATCAGCCGACTCGAAACCTTCCTGACCCACATCCCGACCGGCTCCGCAGGAACCAAGGCCCAGGTCCTCGGCTACAGCGAAGTCCCCACCACCGTCAACTGACCGTTCCCGTCCAGAAGGAGCCCCCGTCATGGCAGACACGACCCCCACCCGCGAGACCACCGACGCCACTGCCCCCGAGATCGACGAGGAGATCAGCGACGGCGACCTCGACGCCATCGGCGGCGGTGACGGCGGCCAGCCCACCTACCCGCCCTACGTCTGATCCCTGAGCCTCCGCGCCGAAGGCCGTTGCCCCGACTCCCGGGGCAACGGCCTTCCCTCGTTGCCGGACCACCCGTCCAGTCGCCCTGGACACGCGACGGATTCCTGGGCCCGCGCCCGAAGACCTCCTGGGGCGGGGCCCGCGCCCGCACGACAGCGCGCCCGGTCGACTCCGACGGGCAAGCGATCGGTGCGCGCCTGTTCTCGGGTCCGGCCCCTCCGGCGGCTGTGCTCGTCGGCTCTGGTGACGACCCGCGTGTCGGGGCCGGTGGCCGAGGCTCCGGCTGGCGCCGCGGTGTCCATGATGGTCGAGGCGGCAAGACCAAGGGACGGTACGGCGGTCGGCCGCACACATCTTTGCCGGGGCAGTGCGGCCTCGCACCGAGCAGTGGTGCCGTGGGCATCAGTGGCTGCGGCAGGGTCGTGTCCGTTCTGGTGGGAGTCGGGCGTAGCACTCGTGGTGGATGGCATGCCCCTCCCCTGTGCGGGGGCGCACCGGCGCTGCCCCGGCAGGAGGGTGGAACGGCGGAGGAGCACACGGCATCGATGCGTTCGCGCCCCGGTCGGCTGCGGCGGACCACCCCTGCCCGACCCGTTGATCCGGTCCACACGCAGAGGGCTTCGAGGCCGGGCCGGCGGAGCGGGGAACGGGTACGCGGCGGAGGGGAGACCCGCGGCCGGGCCGGTGAGGGGGTCAGGGTCGGGATGCCTCTCCAGGAAGGCGGTGGATTCCTTTTCCCGGTGCCACCCGTGACGAGGCGTCATGCCCGGCCCGGAACTCTTCCGGGAAAGGGACACTGCATCTCAGCATCGGGTATCTCCAGGCGCCGGAGCCGGTCGCCGCCGACGCGGAGGCCGTTTCGGCATGCCCGCACAGACACCGCCGGCCCCGCTCATCGGTCCCGAGAGCCACCCGAGACCTCCCACCGGCCCCGAACACCTGCACCCGAGGCCCGCAAAGCAGAAGATCCCACCCAGCTTTGCCATCTGGACGGGATCTCGTGAACCGTTCACGACCTGAGTCGTGAACGGCCCGTTGGCAGGTCGTTCACGGACCGCTCCGACCTGGGGCGTTGACCAACATTGCCGCACCACTTCCCACCAACAGGAAGATCGCTTCCCATTCCGGCATGCCCACGGGGCCGGCTTGGCCGGAGGCGCATCACCCCCTTCGACATCGCCAGTGACCTCGGACCTGCCTGGTCACGCCAGCGGCGTGGTACCGGCATCAGGCTGTCTCTCGATCGCCCCGTCTTGCTCGGCGATCCGGAAGGCCGCGGCTCGGCCGGAGGGCTTCCCGTCCGGTACTGGCCCTGAAGCCTCACAACGGGGTCCCGGCCGCAAACTGCCGTCCCCTCCTCCGGCGTCCGTCCTGCAAACAACCGGTGCCCCGGGCGCCAGAACCGCCGACTGCGATACCTCCTCCCGGCGCACCTGTCCCCCGGACAGGCCTACCCGAAGCGGACGGCGCCGACCGCTCCGCGTGCCTTGCCGACCCGCTCTTGGAGCAGTGCGGCCGCGGCCACGGCCTCACGCACCAGACCGGACGCCTCCTCCGCCTCGCGCCCGGGGGCGAGCCGCACCAGGGCGTCTGTCTGTGCCAGGAGCTTTGCCAGCCCGGCGGCGAGTTCCTCCAACTGCTCCAGGGTGTTCGCCGCGTCCGAGGCCCTGCTCCACACGATTTCTCCCCTCCCCAGGTCGTCGGCCGCTTCTGCCACCCGCTTCACGGTGTCCTTCAGCATGTTCACCGGGTCGTACGCCACTGGTTCTCCCCTGTCTCCGAGGAATCGTTGGGCGGAGTATCGCCCGGACAGCGGCTCCCCGGCGGTGGAACCGGCCAGGTCGGCCGGAAACGGACTGCCCCGCACCCACGGCGACAGCGCGTCGGAGACATCCGTACCGGGTGTGGGCAGGGCTGGGGAGAGCATCCGTGCACGGGCCCCGGCAGCGAGCTGCCGGGGCCCTCGGTCGCACGGGTCAGCGGACGTGGAGGGTCAGCGCGGGCCACTTGGCCTGGTCGAGGCGGTTGAAGAGGTCCTTGATGTGCTCGGGCGAGAGCTTGATGCAGCCGGCGGACTTGTAGTCGGTGTCGCCGTCCCAGCGCCAGGGGTCGTCGTGGTGCGGGGTGTCGGGGGCCTGGGTGCCGTCGCTTCGCATCTCGCTGTGGATGTAGAGGGCGCCGCGGGTGACTGCCTTGTGCCCGGCCTTCGGCTTGCAGGCCTTGTCCTGCAACTGGATGGCGTAGCCCTTGATCTTGGAGCTGTCGTGGTGGGTCTCGTGGCCCTCGACCCTGTAGGTGCCGTCGGGCAGCCAGCCCCGGTTACTGGCGCACTCGTCGGTGACGCCGACGCCCGAACCGGCCCGGTAGCTCTTGACCACCTTGCCGTCGTGGACGAGGGAGAGCCTGGAGTCCTGGGGGTTCTCCCAGTTCTTGTCGAACTCCAGGAAGTACCCGGTCGAGGACCGGTTGTTGTAGTCGGCAGCGACGAGGGCGGCGCGGGTCTCGGGACCGACCACGCCGTCGGCGCTCAGGTGGTGGGCGCGCTGGAAGGCGGTGACGGCGGCCTCGGTCTCGAGGCCGAAGATGCCGTCGACCGTCAGGTGGTGGCCGTTCTCGTTCAGCTCGCGCTGGAGGTTCTTCACCGACTCGCCCTTCGAACCGCTGCGCAGCACCGTGCCGCTGGAGACGCCGGCGGACCGGTGACTGCCGGTAGCGGCCCGGTCGGACAGGGTGGAAGGGCCTACCGCGTTCGCGGTCGCGGTGGCGCCGAGCAGCAGCAGGCCGGCCGCAGCGAGGACGAACTTCCTGCGGCGGCGGACACCGGAGGCGGTACCGGCGTCAGTGGTGGGCTTGTCGGTGCCTCGCAGGATCGAGGCGGGGCTGCGGGTGCTGTCCTTGGTCATGATCGTTCCTTCTTCTTGGCAGGGCGTTCTGGCGGAAGGCAGGGAGAGGATCAGCAGCGGGGGCGGTTGAACCAGACGACGGCGTCGGGGCGGGTGGCGAGGTAGGCGATCAGGGCGCCGCCGGCAAGGGTGGCCAGCGCCCGTACGACGGCCCCGGACCCGGTCCCCGCTCCGGCGACAGCGAGGGTGAGCACGCCGATCAGGCACTGCCACACGCCGAAGGCGACGGTGGCGGAGCGCAACGTGCTGCGGCCGGTCGAGGCCCGGGCGGCGAGGACGACGGCGGCGACGGCGTGCAGGGCGGCCCACACCAGGGCGAGCTGCGCGAACTGCACCCCGGCCTGCGCGGCCTGGCCTTGGCCGTGGACGGCGCCCGCGTACCAGGCACCCTCGTACTGGGCGAAGGAGTCGCGCAGCGCCTGGGCCTGGAGGAGCGCCCCCGTGGCGAGGAGGAGGTTCAGCGCGGTCGAAACGATCAGCGCGACCCGCATCCGGAACACCGATCGAGGCAGCGCCCCGGCCGGGGCGCCGAGGGGCAGGGGTTGACCGAGCGGGACAGATGGGGCGAACGCGGGCCTGGGCGGCACGGGTGCGGACGGGGCGTGGGCGAGGCCGATGCGGGGGTGGTTCTGCGTTCCGTTCTGCACTGTCATTCCTTCGGGTACGCGTCTGCGCTCGGGCATGGCACAGCAGGCCCGGCAGGCGTTGAGTAGGAGGCGCCGGGCTGTCTTCACCGGCTGACCACCACTCTTGCATGACGGAGCGTCAGGTCCCTACGCTGTGGCACCCGTTGGCCCATGCGGAAGAATTCGAGCCTATGCATGGGCCATGACCTGCGACTATGCGCAGATCGAGGCGAAGGGTGGTACACCGCAATGCCGCACAGCCGAGATGCCGACAAGTCCGAGCCGCCCACCACCGCACGCGTGGAGTTGGGGAAACTGCTGAACCGGTGGCGCTACGACGCCCCGGGCAAGCCCTCCCAGTCATCGGTGGCGAGAAAAGTTGCTCTGACCCAGCCGATGGTGTCCAAGTACGAGGCCGGCGTCCATGTCCCGTCACGGGAGGTCGTTCGCCTCCTCGCCGAACACTACGGACGCCCTGCCGCCGACCTCGAACACGCGCTCGGCATCTGCGCGAGGGCCGAGCAGGAGAACCGCGGCGGCGAGAAGGCCGAGCAGCCCGCCCCCGAGCCGCCCACCGGCACCTCCCACCCGACTGCCCGCCGACAGCGGCTTCTGTGGCTCGGGGGCGTCCTTGTGCTCGTCGCTGTCGGCGGCGGCGCCTACGCGGTGTGGGGCCACTCCGACCCGGCGGGGCACAAGAACCAGGCGGCCCCGCCTGCCAACTCGTCCGCAGCGCCGTCCGCGAAGGAGACGGCCTCCTGTTCCGGCATCGCCTGCCTGCACACGGACCCCTCGAACACGGCCTGCCAGTACGACGCCGTCACCACCGCCGACGGGCGGGATTTCGGCGTGTTCGTCGAACTGCGCTACAGCCCGTCCTGCCGGGCGGGCTGGGCTCGAATGGACGGCGGATCACCCGGGGACAGGATCCAGGTGTTCGGGACGGAGGGCAGCCCGCCCGAGCTGGAGGAGTACCGCCAGCAGTCCGGGCACACCGCCCACACCAAGATGGTGCAGGCGCCCGTACCCGCCGGCGCCCGGGCCTGTGCAGTCGTCCAATCCAGAGGCACCGTCTGCTCGACGCCCCTCCCGGGTACCTCCTCTCCCCAGCCCGGGACGACCGTCCAGGGTCGCTGAAACACCAAGCGCTCCGCAACAACCGGACGAGCGCACTCGCGGTAAACGGCCAGCCGGTACGCCTCGGCCGTCGTACTCCATCGCTCTCCGGCCACGGCCGACACACCGTGGCCGGCCGTGGCCGCCCGCGCCGACCGGCGACGCCCCCGTTCGGGCCGGACTGCAACCGTCCCGTGCCCGCCGCGTCAGCGGCCGGTCGAACAGGACCGGCACCCCGCAGCGCTGCGACACCTGTGGGGCCTTGCGTCGCGACGAGGTCTGGGACTCACCGTTCCGAGGGAGCCAAAATTTATCGGTGCAGACAGCTGTCGACACCGTGCTGCGCGGGCCCGGGGCGGAGCGGCACCGCCGGGCACCGCCGGGAGCAGCGCGGATCAGCGTGGTGCGGCCCGGTCGCGGAGCCGGGCGGCGGCGGCTTCGAGCTGCTGGGCCTCCGGGTACCGGCCGGTCCGGGCCAGATGCCCCGCCAGGGCCTCCCAGGAGTCGGCGAGGGCGACCGATTCGTGGGCCGGGTGGAGCGTGGGAAGGGCAGTCAGGCGCTCGACGGATTCGAGGGCGAGCCCGGGCACCACGGCGTCGTTGCCGAGCGCCGCATGGCGCAGGGCGAGGTTCGCGAGGACGTGGATGACGCCCTCGCGGTAGTCGGCGGACCCGTCGGAGTCGAGGGCCCGGTAGAGCCCGAGGGCCTCGGTGAGGACGGTGAGGGACTCCTCGTCACGATCGTTGTCCGCCAGGCGGACAGCGTGCTTGTTGAGGCAGCGGGCGAGTTCCGCGCGGTGCTCCTCGGTGGGCTCCACCAGGCGCAGCAGCGCGACCGCCTCTGCCGACAGCGGGAGCGCGTCGCCGTGCCGGCCCAGGACGGCCAGGCGGCTGCTGAGGCTGTCGAGGGCGTCGGCCAGGCGCGGGCGGCCGAGCACCGGATGCGCCGCGGTGAACCTGCGGAACAGGTCGACGGCCTCGGTGGCGGCGAGCAGCGCCTCGTCGCGGCGTGCGGCCCAGGCCGCCACGAGACCCAGGTTGTGCAGGGACACCGCCAACGCCAGGCACGTCTCCAGGCCGCCGACGGTGGCGAACAGCGGACGGGCGAGGCGCACCGCCTCGCGCCCCAGCGGGACGGCCCGCCCGAAGTCGCCGGCGGAGGCCAGGGCGAGAGCGTCCCGGTTGAGGTCGTAGATCCTGTTCAGCTCGGGCTGGGACATCGGGTCCTCCGTGAGGCGGCCGGGCCGGGTGAGCCCAGCGACAACGGGGAGGACGCTCCGCCAGGGACGCGGGGTTGCGGCTCCGGCGGCCTCGGCGGACCCGGCGGATCCGGCGGCCTAGGCAGACCCGGTGGCCTAGGCAGACCCGGCGGCCTCGGCGGCTCCGGTGGCCGGGTGGGCCCGCCCGAGTTGCTCCAGGGCCTCGGCGAGATTGGCCCGGGCCTTCTCCTCGCCGAGGGGCAGTCCCGCCTCGCGGAAGAGCGCGGCGGCCCGCCGGTACGCCTCGGCGGCCTCCTCGTGGCGGCCCAGCTCCATCAGGGCGGTACCGAGGTTGCGGCTGATCCGCCCCTGCCGGTCCACGTCCCCCGCCTCGCGCATCAGGACGAACGCCCGTTCGTGGGCGGCGACGGCCTCCTCGCGGCGCCCCAGCTCCATCAGGACGATGCCCAGCGTCCCCCGGGCCTTCGCCTCGCCGAGGACGTCCCCGACCCGGACGGCCGTCGCGACGGCCGTCTCCGTGATCCGGACCAGCAGCTCGCACCGGTCCGACGCCTGGAGGTAGGGGGCCAGCAGCACCGGCAGCTCCGTCGCCAGCGCGGGTCGGGCGGTGTCCGCGGCCCACCCCACCCGGGGGAGCAGGGGCCGAGCCGCCTTCAGCCAGACGAGGGCCGCCGCGCGGTCCGGCAGGAGGCGCAGGCCCTCGACCGGTTTCTCCTGCCACCAGGCCAGGGCGTCGCGCAGTTCGGCCTCGTAGCTGTCCAGCAGGGCAGCGGTTCCGGGGTCGGACACCGGCACTCCGGTGAGCCGGCGGTGGAGCAGCAGCAGGGTCCGGTCGTGCGGTTCGGGCGTCAGCAGCCGCGGGAGCGAACCGGTGCAGGTGGGCAGGCGGGCAGCCAGCAGGTGCCACAGCCCGGGGCCGTGCTCGGCGGCGGCGTCGAGGAACAGTCGAGTGCAGGCGGCGCGCCACGGTTCGCACAGCGGATCGCGCGGCCAAAGGGCCCTACCGTGGCCCAGGGCCGCGGACGCGGGGCGCACCGAGCGGAGCACCGTCGCGTCGTCGAGGTGCCCCGCGCTGCGGACCCGGTGCAGCACGCCGTGCGTGAAGCGCGGGTTGTCGTGGACCAGGTTCCCGGGCGGCGTGGGCTCCGGGAGCAGGCCCAGCATCGCGCGGTCGATGTCGGCGTTCTGCCCGGCGAGTTCCTGCAGCCGCCGGGCCGGCAGCTTGCTCGCCAGCTCCGCCCGGAAGCCGGGCCGGCCCAGCAGGACGGACACGACGTGCTCCGGCAGCGGCTCCGCGCCGTGTGCCTCGACCAGTTCCGGCCACGGCGTCCGGTCGGTCCCGCAGGTGCCTTCGAGGACGAGCTGGGCCTCGACCGGACCCGCCGCACCCCGCAGGGCCGCGACCAGGTCGTCGGCGGCCGGCCGGGGCGGTCGGCCCGCGGCGATCTCCTGGCGCCAGGTGGCCGAGACGGACGAACGCCGGTCGATGCTGCGGTCCAGCGAAGGGTTCATCCCGTACAGCCAGGCGCACACCCGGGGCGCCCCGGGCAGGGCGAACAGGCTGCCGGCCGCCCAGGCCGCGAACAGCGGACGCGGCGGGACCCCGGCCAGGCGGATCCGTTCCAGCAGCGGGACCAGCAGTTCGTTGCCCTCGCGCACCCGGCCGCGGTCGCGCCTCGTGCACGGTTCGGCCATCCGGGCGAGCGGCGCGTCGTCGTGCTCGGCCAGGACCGCGACGAGGACGGCGGCCGGGGCGTGGGCGAGGACCCGGAGGTCCGGGGCGTGGGCGACCGCCGGACCGCCCGCCGGGGCTTCCGATTCCGGCCCGGGCGGAGCGGTCCGCCCGGGCCGCCCGGTCGGGGCAGCCGCCGGCGGGGTCGGCGGCCGACCTGCCACGACCGCCAACTGCCGTAGGGTTCCCGGGAATTCGGGCAGGAGCAGGGCCGCCCGCTCCCAGGCCGCGCGGTCCTCGCCGAGGAGTTCCCGCAGGGCGGCGCCGACCGCGTCCCAGAACGCGGCCGACTCGTGGAGGTGATGGTGGTCGAAGCCGTCCACCGCCCGGACGAGGAGATCCAGGCGTCGGGCCCGGCGCACCGTGTCGGCGGCGTCGTCCACGGTGACCAGCAGGCGCAGCAGCGGTCGGCGCAGCCGGTCCGAGGAGGCCAGCAGGATCCGCCGGACCGGCTCGGACAGCCGCGTCCGGCGGGCCGAGACCCGGTTGCCGAGCACGTCGTCCCAGGGCGTCAGCAGCACCGCGCTGAAGTCGTCCGGGCAGTCCGGGCGGCCCACCAGCGCGCGCATCTGCTCGTGGTCGAACGGCTCCTGCCGGTGCGCGGCCGCGAGGGCCGACCAGTCCGTCGGCGTCCCCGAGAGCAGGGCGTCGCCCTCCAGCACCGTGCGGGTGGCGCGCAGGGCCGCAACAGTGTCCGCGACCGGCGCCCGCCCGGCGGCCGCCCCGCCGCCGGCCCCCGCCGGGAAGCGGGGCGCGGAGTGCGGGGCGGCCTGCACGGCCAGATCGGTCTGCGCCAGCTCCGCGAGCGCCTGCTCCCGCAGCGCAGGAGGGAGCAACCCGGCCGCCCAGCGCAGCAACTCCAGGTGGTGATCGGCATCGTGCGCCGACCGCACCCGCGCCGGGACGACCCGGCTCGTTCCGTGCAGGACCTGATCCACCCCGTTGCCCATGCCCGGGATCCTACTGAGCCCGGCGGACCACCCGCCCCGGCGAGCATGCGACCGCCCCCGGACCGCCCCGCCCTTGACGCGGCGTCAGTGATCCCGGCCCCCGGCGACCTCCTGATGCGCCGCCGCCCCAGAACTGCCGGCAGAGCGCCGACAGCGCCCCGCGCAGGCACCACCCGTGGGCCGACCGGGACCACGCTCCGGAGGCATCCGCCCAAGGCCCACCCAGCAGAAATCCCACCCGGGTTTCCCCGGGCGGGATTTCGTTGGCGGGCCGTCCACCAGCCGCTCCGGCCTGGGGCGTTGGACAGCCCCACCGCACCGCTTCCCATCGGTGGGAAGACCGCTTCCCGCCTTGACGCAGGCGCGATCGAGCCAGGACGCAGCGTTCGCCGACCGGGCTGCGGACCCCAACGGATCTGCAGCGCTTTCCTCCTCGGCGGGGCGGCAAGGTCCTGAAGGACGTGCCATTGACTCCGCGGATCTCGGTGAGGCCGTGCTTGTGCGCAGGTTCCGGCCCCGGTCTCCGCCCGGTCGCCGCACCGGGCGGTGCGGAACCTCGCGGCCTCCTACGGGCCCCGCCCTCGTGGCGGCGTCCACCGAAAGCCTCCCGGCCGGGGAAGGACGGCACCTCCTGCGACAGGCCGGCTCGCTCCCCGCTGCGCTCCCGGGCGCCGGCAGCACAGCGGGTGCCGAGGGGGACGGGACTCATGACCGCGCCCCTCCGCTTCCCCTCCGGAACAGGTCACCGATGAGGCCGAACGGGCGGCGGGGGAAGCGGGGTTGACCGGGCGGCAGCAGACACTCTTCGTGCTGAAGGACCGGGCGTTCGGAAAGCCCCACGACATCGGCAACCGGCTGTACCTCTTCACGAACGGACTTCTCCGGCACGAGGCCGCCCAGGGCCTCGCGCCGGAGGTGTTCCGTTGGGACCGGATCGAGGCCCTGGGGGAAAGCCGGACGGTGAAGACCGTGAACTCGAAGTACGAGGGGACGCATCTCCGCTACGAACCGGTCAGGAAGAACGGGGGTTCGCCGGTCCTCAAAGGCGTCTGGCACGGCCCCGGCAAGGTCCGCAGATCACGATCATGGGTGAGATGCCCAGCAGGGGCACGGGCCTGTACGCGGCGGTGGGCGAGCATGCGTTCCGCGCGGCCGCGGCGTTCGAACTGCCGGAGGCGATGAACGCTCTCTCGGACGGGGCCGTGCCGTCCTTCGGCACGTTCAGCATCCCGGAGAAGGGCGTGCACCGGAAGAACACGGTGGTGCCGTGGGCGAACCTTCGCGACCTGACGGTCAGAAGGGACTACGTGGTCATGAAGGAAAAGGGGAAGCTGCTGCCACTGGTGCACACCCCTGTGTCGGATGTCCCGAACTTCGGACTGCTCCACTCCATCGTCGCCACCGCGTTCGCACACGAAGAGGGGAAGGCCCCGGAAGGCCGCTGAGACCCGGCCGGGGAGGCCCGGGACGAGCCGTAGCAGGCACCCCGACGCTCCGGTACCGGACGGCCGGCACCTCCCGAGCTCCTACTGCGTCACGGTGAACACGGCCGCGACCGGCCGGTCCTGACGATCGCGCAGGTCGGTCAGTTGCACCGTCTCGTGGTTGGTGATGAATCCGAAGGCGTTGGCGTCACCGTTGCCGACCTGCCACCAGCCGTCGGCGAACGCACCCGGCTCCTCGTGGCCGGCCGCCTGCTCCTCGATCCCGGCGAACGTGGCCACCCGGCCCTGGCGCCGCTGCACGGGCAGCCCCTTGGCCCGCAGGGCCGGGACCGCGAGCCGGAGCAGCCGCCGGGGCGCGCCGAACCCCATGTTCCAGCCGATGCACGACACGGAGAAGCCGTGGCCGGACGAAATGACGTCGGCCCCCACCTCGGCGTGCGCCACGGCGTCCGGGCGCCACAGCACGGCACCGCCGAGCACGACCCGGCCGCGCTCCTCGGGCCTGTACCAGTCCGGTCCGAGCGCGATCACCACCGGATGGCGTCCGGCCGCGACCGGGTTCGGGGCCTCGAAGCGCAGGCCGCCCGCCTCCCCGTCCCACGGCGCGTGCAGGGACAGCGAGCCCTCGGCGTTCGGCGGCACCACCAGGTCGGCGATGCGCACGTGCTCGGTGGCCCGCTCGGGGGCGTACGAGGCGAACAGGAACCGCGCCGCACCATCCACCTCGTCACTCGTGGTGGGCGAGGCCACCGCAGGGCGAGGACAGCGCCCGGTGTCCGGGGCGGCGCCGCCGCGGCCGGGCAGCGGGCCGCACGGCGGGGCGGCTCCGTCCGGACGGGGAGGGCCGGGTCATATCCACCCCCGGCCGCGGGCGGCCATTCCGGCCTGGAACCGGGTCGTCGCGTCCAGGCTCCGCATCAGTGCCCGGACGCGGCGCTGGGTGGTGCGGAAGCTCCAGCCCAGCGAGCGGGCGATGGCCTCGTCCGTGTGGCCGGAGGCCAGCAGGAGGAGCAGCGTGCGGGCGGTCTCGTCGGGGGCGTCCCGCGGGCCCTCCCCGGCGGCCGGTCGGCCCTGCAGGGGCAGGGCGAGTTTCCACTCCGCCTCGAAGAGGCCGATCAGCACGTCCAGCAGCGAGGAGGGGTGGATCACGTAGGCGGCGGCGAGGTGCTCGTCGGGATGGCTGAACGGGATCAGGGCCTGCCGGTCGTCGCAGATGACCAGCTTGGCCGGGAGGTCGGGCCGGACCCGGGCTTCCTCTCCGAAGCCCCGGGCGAGCAGGATGTCGCCGGCGACCCGGCCGGGCCAGGACAGGGCGTCGCGCGCGTAGACGATGCGGAACCGCAGTCCGGCGTGCGCCAGTTGCTCGGCGCGGGAGAGGTTGGAGCCGGGCGGTTCGAGGTAGGGGGGCCGGTCGAAGGCCCGGATCTGGTCACGGGCCTCCGCCTGGAGCTGGTTGACGCGGCGGCCGATCTCCTTGCTCCCCCTGATCACCTCCACCGACAGGTCGGGCCGGGTGAAGCGGGCCGACTTCCGGTAGGAGTCCGTCAGTTCGTGCATCAGGGACTTGACGCGCAGCAGTTCGTCCTCGGCGTGGCCGACCAGGCCGCCGATCGCCACGTCGGGGGCGGCGGCCAGCCAGGTGGGTGTCCGGCCGCGGGTGGAGGAGGCCAGGCCGTTGGCCGCGAGCCGGTTGAGGGCCTGCCGGACGCGGGCCGCGGAGAGCTCGGTCAGCTCGGCCAGCTCCGCGACGGTGGCACCCGGATGGGCGACGAGCACGGCGTAGACGGTGCCGCAGGGATCGGGCAGACCGACCGTCCCCAACAGTTCCGCAGTCGTCAACCCGGCTCCTTCCAGCGGCTATTGAACCCCTGGCGCATTTGCGCCAGCTGGCAAGAATACGCCCACTTGACTGTCTTGTGTCAGATTTCGCGGCGCTGCCAGGTTGTTCCCACCGATCCCCCTTCGTGCAAGGAGTCCCATGCGCAGGTCAGGTCCGACCTGGCGAATACGCCTGGTCACCGCAGTCACCGTCGCCGGTGCGATGAGCGCCGCCACGCTCGGTGGCGCGTCCGCCGCACCGGGGCCGGACGCCCCCACCGTCCCGGGCCCGCCGTCCGTCCGGCTGGGCTCGGCCCCGGGGCAGTCCGCGCTCGGAGAGAGCTGGGAGCCGGGTCGCGCGCAGACGGCCGCCAGGCACGCGGGCGAGGTGGTGCCCGGTCAGGTGCTGCTGCGCTGGAACGGCGACGCCCCGCCCCCCGAGCTGCACGAGCACGGTGTCAAGGCGCTCCGCCAGCTGGAGCCCGGAACGGGCGTGGCGACCCTGGAGTCCTCGGACGCCCCCGACGCCAAGACCCCCGACGCCAAGGCCACCGCCGCCGCCGCAGAACGCCTGGCGGCGGTGGGGGGCATCACCGCCGCGACCCCCAACCGCTACGTCACCAGCATGGTCAGCGACAGCCGGGCCGTGCCGAAGGAGTTGCTCGACCAGGCCGCCGCCCAGGCCGCCGCGCTCGCGGCCCCCCGGGCCTCCGCCGCCACCCCGGGCATCCCCGGAAACTACGGCGTCACCTCCTCGCTGCAGAGCTGGATGAACTCCGGTGGCGTGAACGCCCTCGGCGCTTTCAGCCAACTCTCCTCCCACTACGGGCAGTTGCCCGGGCAGGGCGAGATCATCACCAACGTCTCCCTCGCCGACCTGACCGACCGGTCGATGGCCGACGCCGGCGACCCCTACGTCCAGCGCAACGGGCCGACCACCGTGGTACGGGACGGCCAGCGCTACCTGGACCTGCCGGGCATGGCCCTGATCCCGACCTACGTCGCCGACGACGCGGGCCACCTGGACCCGCTGGGCAGCACCGAGGAGCAGGACCCGAGCAACGGCGAGATCCTGCTCGACTTCTCGGTGATGTCGCCCCTGCCCCACGAACTGCAGCGCCCGGAGAACCCCGGCAGCGGCTACACCGACCTGCTGGGCATCGCCCCCGGCGCCCAGTACCGGCTGGTGGTGCCCTCCCGGCCGACGACCGACCGGATCGCCGGCGCCCTGCTGGCCGCGGCCCGGCAGCAGCCCCGGCCGAACGTCATCAACGCCAGCCTCGGCTTCGGCACCGACACCACCGGCTTCGCCGGCCGGTACCTGGAGGACGACCCGCTGCTGCGCTCCACGGTCGAGAGGATCGTGCGGGAGTACGGCATCACCGTCTCCATCGCCGCCAACGACGGCACCCGCCTCTACACCCCGGCCGCCGTCGGCCCCGACGGCGGCAGCACGCCCACCGACCGCACCGACGACAGGAACCGGGCCACCGGGATCGACGACGACGCGATGTCGACCACGCCGAGCCTGGTCCCCGACAGCGGCGCGATCGCCGCGGGCGGCACCACCACCGACGACGTCCTCGCCGCGGGCGCAACCGGCCCGGCGACCGTCGCCGAGACCCGGATCAGCGGGTCCGGCACCTTCTCCTCCGGTTTCGGCTCGCGGATCGACCTGTCCGCGCCCAGCGACAACATCCCCGCCCTCGCCCACGCCGGCAGCACCGCGCAGTCGGTCACCGTCGTGCTCAGCGGCGGCACGTCGGCGTCCGCCCCCGAGATCGCGGCGGCCGCGGCCGTGGTGGACCAGACCGCCAAGCTGACCGGCCACCCGCTGACCCCGCGCCAGATCCGCGAACTGCTGGTGAAGACCGCCCGCCCCGTGCCCACCCCCGCCCAGATCGACCGGACCCTGCAGGTGGGCCCGCAACTGGACCTGACCGCGGCGGTGGAGAAGCTGCTGCCGCGCGACCGGGGCGCCCCGCACCCGCAGATCGCCCGACTGGGGGTGGCGCACCGCAAGCTGCTCGGCAACTACGGCGGCGCGTTCATCGAGTACACCGACCCGGACGCGATCGACCTGGCCGGCCCGGCCAACGGGGCCGGCTACCGGACCGGCGAGGGCCTGGTCGGCCCGATCACCTTCGCCGCCGACGTCACCGGCGCGGCGCCCAACACGCGCTACCGCCTCACCGTCGGCACGAAGAGCTTCGACGCGGACCTGCCCAGCATCCGGGTCACCCCGACCCAGCTGCTCACCGCGGCCGGCCTGCCGGTGGCCGCCACCCAGCCGCGGACCGTGAGCGTCCGCTTCGACGCCCTCACGCCCGGCAAGCCGACGGCGTCCGTCTCCCGGACGCTCACCCTGGGCCCGAGCGACGGCACCTTCACCGAGGCGCAGGCCCCGACCGCCCCGGCCACCGTCGAGGCCGGCCGGAGCGTGACCGTGCACTACGACCTGAGCCACGTCCGCAACGTCAAGGACCCGAGACTGGTCGTCTCCACTCCCGGGCACTGGAACCCGCTGCTGGCCCCGCTGTTCAACGCGGCCTGGTCCGCTCCGCTCACCGCGGACTCCGGCGACGTCACCGTTCCGGCCTCGGCCTTCACGGGCGGCGGCATCTACGGCATCGGCATCCAGCAGGACGACACGATCGTGGGCCACCTGGTGTACGGGGAGTTCGCGCCGATCCGCGTCGACGGCGGTACCGCGGACCAGCGCCCCCAGGCCCCGCTGCTGGCCCCCGCCGGCGGGCAGTTCGGGCACCGGGCGACGGTGACGCGCTCCGCACCGGGCTTCTCCCTGCGTTGGACCACCAAGGAGGTGGCGGAGCAGGCCACCGGCGCGGTGCTGGAAATCTCCTCACCCGCACCGACCGTCTTCAACGCCCTCAACACCTTCACCGCGCAGAACGGCACCGGCCGCGACAACGACGGCTTCGACGCCGGCTCGGTGGTCTACCAGTCGCTGCCCGGCGCCTCCGGAACCGCCGACCTGAACGCAGTGGAACTCGGCCTGGGCACCTCGATGCAGTACAACGTGCGGGTGCTGGCCACGGCCGCCGACGGCCAGGTCCTCGGACAGGCTTCCCCCTCCTCGGCGCTGGTGCTCGACGACGGGACCGTCCCGGGCGGCGGCACGGTGGCGGACTTCGCGGCCAGGGGCGCGGACTCCGTCGCGGTGCTGTCCGGTGTCGACGGCCGCCCCGGAGCCTCGGTCCGGCGCTACGACCCGGCCACCGGGACGTACGGCGCGCAGCTCACCGCGGACTCCGCGGCCGGGGCCCACTACGCCGTCATCGGTGTGGACGACACCGTCCACCGGGCCGTGCTGGCGCACTGGAACGACGCGGACGCCTTCTCCACGCTGGAGGTGCGCGACCTCGCCGACGGCACGGAGACCGGCCCGCCGGCCCGGATCGACACCGCCGGCGGCCTGCTGGTCGGCGGCCGGGTCGACGCGGCCCGGCACCGGGCCTGGGTGCTGGACTGGGCGGCGGGCGACTACCACGACGAGCTGGTCCCGCTCGACCTGGCCACCGGCATCCTGGGCACCCCCGTGCTGCCGGACTCCCGGACGAAGCACGGCCCCGCCTACTACACCGGGATCGACCTGGACCCGAGCACCGGCACCGTCCAACTCGCCCACCTCTACGGCGGCGGCCGCTGCCTGGGCAACGCCTCGGCCGTGGTGGTGAACGTCTCCGAGGACAGCGGCGCGCTCACCGTCTCCCCCGGCGCCGGGCCCGGCTGCGGCACGAACTTCGCCTCGGCCCAGGACGGCGGCAAGGGCCAACTGCTGAACTTCCCCGTCATCAGCTCCAACTTCGCCGGCTCCCTCAGCACGGTCGGCATCGACGAGAAGACCCTGGCCACGGGGCCGACCACCAAGCTGCGGTCGGAGCTCCCGCTCGCGCTCGCCGTGGACAGCGCCCACCACGTGGCCCTGGTCGCGTACCCGTCCCCGCTGGGTGCGAGCGTCTACGGCGTGCCGGGCAACGTGATGACGGACAGCAACTCCACCAGCCAGATCGACGTGGTCGACCTGGACAGCGGGGCGGTGCTGAAGACCCTGTCCGCGTTCGACTTCATCGGCGGTTTCGGCGGCCCGCTGGCCTCCACCACCGGCGCGAACGTCCAACTCGACCCGGCCACCCGCACCGGCTTCACCTACGGCCCCTACCGGGAACAGATCACCCGATTCACCTACTGAGAACAGCACCGGCGTCCTCGGCTCCCGCCGCGGACGCCGGTGCAGCCGCCGGCACGGGCCGCGCGGGCTCCACGACGCCGTGGGATACGCTCTGCCGCGGACTGCGGGCCCCCCTGCAACGCGGCGCCCGCTGCCGTGGTGTCCGGGGAATGTACGGGGGGTGGGCCGGGTGTCTTCGGTCGGGCAGTACGAGTTGCTCCGCCCGTTGGGCGAAGGCGGGATGGGCCGGGTGTACCTGGCGCGTTCGCCGGGGGCGCGGCTGGTGGCGCTCAAGGTCATCCGCCCCGAGTACGCCGAGGCTCCCGACTTCCGGGTCCGTTTCCGCCGCGAGGTCGCGGCCGCCCGACGGGTGAGCGGTTTCTGGACCCCGGCGGTGCTGGACGCCGACGCCGAGGGCGTGCCGCCGTGGCTGGCCGCGGAGTACGTGCCCGCGCCCACCCTGCACGAGGTGGTACGGGACTTCGGCGTGCTCGCCGAGCCGGGGCTGCGGGCCCTGGGGGCGGGCCTGGCCGAGGCGTTGGCCGCGATCCACGCGGCCGGTCTGGTGCACCGCGACCTCAAGCCCGGCAACGTCCTGGTGGCGGCGGACGGCCCCCGGGTGATCGACTTCGGCATCAGCCGGGCCGTCGACGGCGCCGATTCCACCCGGGTCACCCGCACGGGGGCGGCCGTCGGCACCCCCGGCTACCTCGCCCCCGAGCAGCTCACCGCCGGCCAGGGGGCCGGGGCGGCGGCCGACGTCTTCTCGCTCGCCTGCGTGCTGACCTTCGCGGCCACCGGGGCACACCCCTTCGGACCGGGACCGACCCCGGCGGTGCTCTACGGCATCGTCCACCGGGCCCCGCAACTCGACGGCGTGCCCGCGGCCCTGCTCCCCCTGCTCACGGCCTGCCTGCACAAGGACCCCGGCCGTCGCCCGACCGTGCCGGAGCTGCTCGCCGCACTCGGCCGGACCGATCCGGGCGCGCTCGTCGGCCCGGCCCTGCAGCGACGCCTGGCCGAACTCGCCCAGGACGCCGCACGCATGGTGACCGCACCCGCCATGCCCGCTCCCGCGCCCGCCGTCACGCCGTCCGCACCGGCCAACCGTCCCGGACGGCGGAAGGTGCTCGCGCTCGCGGCCGGGGGCGGGGCGGTGCTGCTGGCGGCCGCGGGCGGGGCCGCGTCCCTGTTCGGCGGCGGTCGCGGCAGCGCGAAGCCGCCGAGCCCTGGCAGTGCTTCCGGCATCGCCCTCGGCACCGCCGCGGCCGCCCCGACCGGCCCCGCACCGCTGTGGCAGCAGAAGCTGTCCACCGGCGGCCCCCTCGACCTGTTCGCCGGGCTGCTGGTCTGCCGGTCGGCGTCCGGACCTCAGGTCTTCCGGGCCGACACCGGCGCTCCTGCCTGGAGCGGCCACCTCTCCCCGCCCGCGAGTGCCCCCGACTCCGCACCGAAGTGGATCGGCGTCGCGGACGGCCTGCTGCTGGCCGGCGCCGACATCGCGGGCACCGGCTGGCTGGCGGCCCTCGACAGCAGCGGCAAGCAGCTCTACTTCCGGTCCGTCACCCCGCCGGGTACCGGCATCTGGCAGCTGGAGTCGTCCGCCGCCGGGGTCGCCCTGCTGAGCACCGCGGTCCTCGGCGGCTTCGGCCTGGTCGCCGTCGAGCTCTCCTCCGGCCGGATGCTGTGGTCGCGCCCGTCCGTCTCGGCGGACTGCCAGGCGGTGACCGACGGCACCCGCTGCCTGGTGCAGGACTCCGGCAGCGTCCACGGGCTGGACCTGCGCACCGGCCGCCAACTGTGGGTGGCGAAGGACCCGCAGCCCACGGTCAGGTACCCGGCACTGACCGTCTCCGGCGGGGTGCTGCTGATCAGCACCACCTCGGTACGGGCCCTCGACGCGGCCACCGGCACGGCCCTGTGGACAGCGGTGAACATGACGACCCCGCTGAGCAACACGCCGGTGGTCGGCGACCGGGTGTTCGTCGCCCACGCCGGCAGCAACTCGCTGTTCGGGCTCGACCTGCACACCGGCGAGCAGCTGTGGCACGTCTCGCCCCCGGCCGGCTTCTACGCGGGCACCGGCCAGCAGGACGCCCAGCGGCTGGTCGCGGCCGACCGCCTGATCGCGGCGCCCATGCTGCTCCGGGGCGGCGTCACGGTCCTCGACCCGGCCGACGGCCGCGTCCGGTGGAGCGTGTCCGCCGAAGCCGGCACCGGGGAGTGGGCCCTCGCCGCCGACGACTCGGCCCTGTACGTCGCCTCCGAAACCACCCTGTCCGCCTACCGGAGCACGAATTGACGAACCGTCGGGAAGAAGCCGGAGGAACCCGGCCCGGCACCCCCCTGCCCAGCGCGACCCTCCCCGGGCAGACCCTCCCCGGGCAGACGCTGCCCGGTCAGAGCCTGCCCGGCACGATCGGCCCCTACCGGCCGGTCCGCGAACTCGGTGCGGGCGGCATGGGCCGGGTCTACCTGGCCGCGTCGCACAGCGGCCGTGCGGTCGCGGTCAAGGTGGTGCGCGGCGAGTTCGCCGCCGACCCCGACTTCCGGTGGCGCTTCGCGGCGGAGGTCGACGCGGCCCGCCGCGTCGGCAGCGCCTTCACCGCCCCCGTGGTGGACGCCGACCCGACCGGCACACCGCCCTGGCTGGCCACCGCGTACATCCCGGGCCCTTCGCTGGGCGAGGCGGTCCGCACGCACGGGCCGATGCCGGAGCAGAGCCTGCGGCTGCTGGCCGCCGGCCTGGTGGAGGCCCTGGCCGCGATCCACCGGGCGGGCCTGATCCACCGCGACCTCAAGCCCTCCAACGTCCTGCTCGCCAAGGACGGGCCGCGGGTCATCGACTTCGGGATCAGCCGGGCCGTCGACCGGCCCTCGTTCACCGTCGAGGGCCACCTCGTGGGCTCTCCCGGCTACATGTCGCCCGAGCACACCACCGGGGAGGAACTCACTCCGGCCAGTGACGTGTTCGCCCTCGGCGCGGTGCTCGCGTACGCCGCGACCGGCCGCCCGCCGTTCGGCACCGGGCCGGTGCACGCGCTGCTGTACCGCACCGCGCACGAGGACCCCGACCTGGCCGGCGTGCCCGACGCCCTGTCCGGGATCCTCGCCGCGTGCCTGCACCGCGACCCGGCCGCCCGGCCACCGCTCCCGCAACTGCAGACCCGGCTGCGCCCGCAGGCCGCGGCCGACTGGCCGGCCCCGGTGGCGGAGCAGGTGGCGCGGTACGAGCGGGAGGCCACCCGGTACCTGCGCCGGCCGCGGCCCTCGCGCCGGAGCGTGTTGCTGGCCAGCGGCGGCGCGGCGCTGGCCGCAGGGGCGGGCGCCGGGTGGTGGCTGTGGCGGCGGCCCGCCGGCGGGCCGGCCGCCGCGGCACCGGAAGCGGCCTGGACGGCCGACGTGCCGGACGCCCGGGCCGAGGTCTCCCGGCTCGACGCCGGGACCGTCGTGTGCACCGGCCCGTCCTCCGCCTCGGTGTACGACCGGAACAGCGGGCGGCAGCTGTGGCACGACGCCGACGGCACGCAGTACACCACCGGCCCCGGCCGGGTGTACACGGTGCGCACCGACGGCCTGCTGCACGCCCTCGACGGGAGCACCGGCAAGCAGCTCTGGGCCTCGCCCCCGGAGGGCACCGGCTCCTCGAAGATCGTGTCCGCGGATGCCGACCAGGTCGTGCTCTGCTCCGCGAACGGGGCCGTCCGGGGATTCGACCCGACCCGGGGCACGGTCCGCTGGTCCTCCACCGTGTCGGGCCGTCTCGGCGGCGTGCAGCCGCTGGACTCCGGACGGATGCTGGTGTCCGGCAGCGACAAGTCGACCAACTTCACCTTCCTGCACGCCGTCTCGGTGCTCGACCCGGCGGGGCAGCGGCTGTGGAACCGGAACCTGTACATTCCCCACGCGGCCGGCGACCGGGTGTACGCCTTCGACCAGGACCGGTCGCTGCTCGCGCTGCGGGCCGCCGACGGCGAGCGGATCTGGAGCCGGGACACCCCGCTGTCCACCACCTACCAGTCGTCCGACCTGTCCCAGCAGGTGCTGGGCCTCCTCGGCGGTCGACTGTACTGCTACCCCGAACTCGACCTCCGCGGTATGTCCGCCGGCCCGCTGATCGCCTTCGATCCGGCCGACGGGAGCACCCTGTGGAGCACCCGGCCCCCGACCGGCCTGCTCAACTCCGTCGCCGTCGCCGACGGGGTGCTGTGCTACCTGGCCGACGGCCTGCACGGGATCGACGCGCGTACCGGCCACCTCCGCTGGCACGCCGGCGCCGACCTGGGCGGGCTCAGCTTCCTCGGCACGGCCGGCGGCATGTTCCTGGTGGGATCGGTCTCCGCAGCGGCCGCCGGACTGTACGGCTTCGACCCGGCGAGCGGCCGCCAGGTCTGGCACTACCCGGTCACCGGGGCCACCGACTACTGGACCGGCGCCCAGGACTCCCGCGGCCTGTACGTCCTCACCTCCTCCCGGTTGCTCGCCTTCCGGCTGCCCGGCTGACACCCCGGCCGGAACGCCGCCGCGCCCACCGCCGGAAACACCTGTGCACGCATCGCCAATTCCCCTGCGCCACAGTCAGATGCGAGCCCTGTCCGCGCGCGAGCACACTCGTCGCATCCCTGACAGGAACACGGAACAGGAGAAGAACCCGTGGCATCGATGCACACCCGGGTCGGCCGGCTGGCGGTGGCCGCAGCAGCAGCCGGCGCACTCGTCCTGGGTCTCGGAGGCACTGCCGACGCCGGCGGCGGTTCCTACCGGGGTCGGCTCGTCGACGACTGCGGCTCCGCGAGCGGCACTTACCACTGGGACTACTCCGCGACCTACAACAGCAAGAACGCCTACCACACCGACCGGGACTTCAAGGTCACCGACCTCTGCAAGGCCAACGGACGCGACGTCAGCCTCTCCACCAAGTACACCAAGTGGACCGGCAGCGCCTGGACGAGCGACGGCAAGTACCACCGCATCGGCGGCTCCGGCACCGGCTCCAACGTCGCCGACGTCATCGTCTACAGCTGCGAGGTCGGCCACCCCGGCACCTGCGTCGCCCTCCACGCGTCGTAGCGGCGGACGACTCCACCCGCCCACCACCGCACCGCACCGATCCAGGCCGGGCCGCCCGGCACACACGCCTCCGGTGCGCGGTGCAGAAGACGGTGCTCGCGACACGCCTGCCGGTAGCCGCCCGGCGCGGTGCCGTGGGCGGCCCGGAAGGCCCGACTGAAGGACGAGGGATCCCTCGTCCCCCACCGGGCGGCGATCGCGTGGACGGGCTGCCCGTCGTGGAGCGGGTCCGCCAGGTCCCGGCGGACCCGCTCCAGCCGCTCGGCGCGCATCTTGTCCGCGACCGTGGTCCCGCTCCCTTCGAAGAGCGGGTGCAGGTAACGGAGCGGGATGTGGTGGGCCGCGGCGACGCCGGGTGGCGTCAGGCCCGGATCACCGAGGTGGGCGTCGATGAACGCGCCGGTCCGGACGAGCAGCAGGCCCCGGCGCGACCCGCTCTCGCTCCGGTACCGGCCCCCGGCGAGTTGGACGAGCATGCCGGCCAGCAGCGCGACGGTGGCGTCCGCCAGCAGCGGCAGCGCCTCCTGACGGCGTCCGGTGGCCGAGGCCACCAGGTTCCGCAGGTGCGAGCGCAGCAGGCGCACCAGCCGGGCGGACCTGGCAACGGTCAGCGGCGAGTACTCCTGCTTCATGACCTGCAGCGGGCGGGGCCTCCCGGCTGGAAGTTGCTCGCGTAGCAGTCGGTGACCTCGGTCCGGTTGTGAGTTCACGCTGCCGTCGGCGTTGTAGCGCTTCCGCCCCAGCCGGCCGATGCAGGGGGTGCCCTCCGCCCCAGCCGCGAAGTAGCCCTTCACCTGGTCGTTCTGTCGGCGGAGTTGTCGGTCGGCAGGACCCACCCCCGGCAGACGCCATACCCGCTGGCCTTGATGACGACCTGCGTGTCGGTCCTGGTGACCGAGGTACTGGCCGACACGGCGGCGGGGATGACGGCCGAGGCGGAGAGGTCGAGAGCGAACAGGGGGCGATGCTTCGAGACTTCCTCCAACGGTTGGTGGTCGGGGCCGGTCGGCCTCTTCCGAATCGACTGTCCGGCCGGGTCTCCCGCCCCCTCGGAACCGGCTGAACCCTGGCCCGCCGGCACGCGCCGGGCCGTCCAGTAGGAGGTTGACCTCCGCCCTCCTGCGTCCGGTCCACCGGACAGCGCTGCCCTCAACCCGACGCGGTAGCAGCACTCCGATCCTGAGGGCCGCTCAAGACCTCCCGCAAAGCCCCGAACAAGCAGACCCGGGCCCGCAGAACAGAAGATCCCGCCCAGATTTTGAACCGCACCCGTTCGAATGGATGCTCGATCCCCCGGGGGGATCGAGTCATGGCACGTCCCTCCCCTCACCCCACTGGGCTGCGGCGTCGTGGAGTGCGCATGGTCGCCGAGGTCCGTCCGGACTACGGCACCGAGCGGGCCGCGATGAAGGCCGTCGCGTCCAAGCTCGGCGTCGGATCGGCCGAGACCGTGCGGCAGTGGGTCCGACGGGACCGGATCGGCTCCGGGCAGCGCCCTGGGGCGACCACGGAGGAGTCCGCCCGGGTCAAGGCAAGAAGGAGGTCGCCGAGCCGAAGAGGGCGAACGAGGTCCTCAAGGCCGCGGCGAGTTCGATCGCGGCGATGGCGTCGTGCCGGTTCGCGGTGGGCGACACGTGCCAGCCCAGCCCGTACTTCGACCAGTAGTCGCGGCAACCCGCGAGCCACCAGGTCCCGCCGCCGGTCGTCTCGAACTCGGAGAAGTCCAGCTACCGGACCTGGTTCGGGCCGGTCGGACCGGTCGCGAAGGCAGCCTTGCGGCGGGCGGCGAGCCGGCGCCGTTCCCGCTGGCAGCCGGCCTCCAGCAGCAGGCCCGCGTCCCGCAGCAGCCGCAGCACGGTCGCCTGCGAGACGCGGTGGCCGTCGTGGCGGCACATCGCCCAGACCTTGCGGTGGCCCCGGGCCGGGTGTGCGCGAGCACGTGCCGGCGGGCGGTCTCCCGGACGCTCTCGCGGGCCGGGCGCGGCCACGGTCCGCGAGCCGGGACACCTTGGCGGGCGCGGACCCGGTGCCGACGCCAGGCCCGCTCGGGCACGCCGTTCAGACGGCAGAATCCCACGTTCGGCATGCCCGCCCCGGTACGGACCGCCTCGAGGCCCACGAAGGGCCAAGCGCCCCGGCAAGGCCGGACTCGGCGCGAAGACCGTCCTCGTCGGACTCGTCCTCGCCGCCAGGAGCCTGCGCAGCACCGACATCGCCGACGTCTGGGAGTGCATGCAGTTCGGCACCAGCCCCAACTGGCGGCGCTACTTCGACCTGCCGGACGCCGACTCGCGCGACACGCGCGCCACCCGCGCGTCCGCCAAGCGCTTCTACCACGCCGTCAACCGGATCACCACGGTGCTGGCCCCCTCCCGCCACGACCGGCGCGCCCGCCTCACCCCTGACCAGGCACTCGCCCACCGCGCCGCCTGGCGCGACGGCAGCGGCACCGACGCCTCCCCCGCACTGTCGGAGATCGCCAACTGGCACTACTCCGGCGGCGGAACCAAGACCTTCGGCTACAGCGCGACCCTGTCGGTCGTCGACCACGCCGACCCCGACAGCTTCCACCGCCCCGTCAGGGCACTCGGGAACGGACGGGCCAAGATCGTCAGCACGTTCCTGCACGCCCGCGAACTCCGCCGGAGCCGCGGCCACTTCGGCGTGCCCGCACAGACACCGCCGACTCCGCTCTTCGGTCCCGAACACCTGCGTCCAAGGCCCGCAAAGCAGAAATCCCGCCCGGGTTTCCCCGGGCGGGATTTCGTTGGTGGAGCTGAGGGGATTCGAACCCCTGACCCCCTCGATGCGAACGAGGTGCGCTACCGGACTGCGCCACAGCCCCAACGAGAAGAAACTCTATCACCCCTGGAGGGGCGCTCGTGACCATGGTCGACACGAGCGCCCCGGGGGTCATTCGTTGGCGGCCCGGGGCCGGTCCGACCAGTCCGCGGTGGCGGCGGCCTGCGGGCCGGACTCGCCGTACTGGTCGAAGAGCGGGGTGGCCGGGCGGCCGGAGTCCCAGGTGCGGGGGGCCGACAGGTCGAGGCCCCGGGTGGTGCGGGGGGCGACCGGGGCGGTCACGTAGGTGGGCAGCGGCACCGGGACGGGCTCCCAGGAGTCCGGCCCGGCGGCGGCCCGCTCGCGGACGCCGTCGACCCACTCCTCGTGCTCGGTGGCCTCGGCGAGCGCGCTGGCCCGGGTCGCGCTCGGGTCCGCGGGCTCGGCCGCGGCCGCCCCGTCCCCCCGGACGGACGTCCGGTCCTCCGTCCGGACCCGCTCGCGCTCGCGCAGCTGCTCGGCGGCCTGCACGGCCCGGACCCGGTCGAACTTGACCTCGTAGCGCTGCCGTTCGAGCCGGCGCAGGTGGCCGATGTAGAGGGTGAGCAGCACGCCGGGGACGGCGGGCACCCAGAGGAAGGCGAAGCCGGCCACCGCCGCGACGACGGCGCCGAGCGCGAAGGCGAGGAAGAGCAGGGTGACCATGCGCCGGCGCCGGGCGAGCAGGCGGGCCCGACGCTCGGCGGAGCGCCGCTCGTCGGGATCGCGCTCGTCCCGCTCCGGGCGCTCCCCACGCTCAGGACGCTCCCCGCGCTCAGGACGCTCGGCACGCTCCTCGCGGGGCGCCCGGGCGGGCCGGGCCGCCACGGGTGCCGCAGGTGCCACGGGTGCCGGGTCCGGCGCGGGCGCCAGGTGCGCCACCGGGGCGGTCACGCCCACCGGCCCGGCTCCGGGCCCGGATTCGGCGGGACCCCCGTCCGGCTCACCGGCGGGGTGCTGCTGGTCGGCGGTCTGGTCGCCCAGGGCTCGGGCCGCGCGCCGCTCCATGGCCGATCGACCGGCCAGCAGGCGGATCGCGGTACTGAAGCGTTCCGTCGGACGCGACTCGTTGAGCTCGTCCTGCCTGCGGAGCCACATCGGCACCAGATAGGCAGCCCAGGCCCCTACGATGACCGCGTAGATAAGGCCGCTACTGCTCACGTTTCACACGGTAAGGGCGCGGGCTGAGGCGCTGCAGCAATTTGGCACGGCGTGTCGTGCGATCAAGCTGATTCTCAGACTATTTTGCCGGTATTTGTGGTGGCTCGCCCCACCCCGGAGCACCGGTCGATGCCATATCGATACCTGCATTCGAACAGGTATTCAATTATCCTCCGGCGGCCGGTTTCTGAGTCGCCGAAGGCGTTCCAGCAATCCGTCGGCGGCCTCGTCCACGGTGAGCGCGTACACCAGGTGGTCGCGCCAGTCGCCGTCGATGTGCAGATAGCGGGGGCGCATTCCCTCCGCCCGGAAGCCGAGTTTCTCCACCACCCGGCGGCTGGGCCGGTTCTCCGGACGGATGCACACCTCGACCCGGTGCAGACCGAGGTCGCGGAAGCAGTGGTCGACGGCGAGCGCGACGGCGGTGGGCATGATGCCGCGCCCGGCGACCGCCTCGTCCACCCAGTAGCCGACGTTGGCCGAGCACATCGAGCCCCAGGTGATCCCGCCCACCGTCAACTGGCCGACCAGGCGGCCCCGGTGGACCACCACGAAGGGCAGCATCCGGCCGGCCGCGGCCTCGCCGCGCAGGTAGCGGACCATCTGCCGGTAGGTGGGCCGGGGCAGCGGGGCGCGGCCGGGCGGCGCGGGCGGCACGGTGGCCTCCCAGCGGCGCAGCCACTCCCGGTTGCGGCGGCTGACCTCCTGCCACTCGGCCTCGTCGCGGCGCCGGATCGGCCGCAGCAGCACCTCCCCCTCGGCCAGTTCGACCGGCCAGCCCGCGTTCAGCGTCCGCTCCCGGCCTGATCGGCGGCGTCCGCAGCACCGGCGGCGCTCACGGCACCGGCCGCGTCCACAGCACCGGCGGCGCTCACAGCACCGGCGGCGTCCGCAGGCCCGTCGGTCCGCGGGTGGTCGCCGCCCGCCAACTGGTCGACGGCGTGCGGCAGCAGCGCGGCGAGCACCGCAAGACCGTCCCGGACGCCGCCGGTGGAGCCGGGCAGGTTGACCACCAGGGTGCGCCCGGCCAGCCCGGCCAGGCCGCGGGAGAGGGCGGCGGTGGGGACCGCGGCCCGGCCGTGCGCGCGGATCGCCTCGGGGATGCCGGGGATCTGCCGGTCGAGCACCCGGGCGGTCATCTCGGGGGTGAGGTCCTGCGGGGAGATGCCGGTGCCGCCGGTGGTCAGCACCACGTCGTACCCGGCGGCGACGGCCTCGCGCAGCGCCGCCTCGACCGGTTCCCCGTCGGGGACGACCAGCGGCCCGTCGGCGGTGAAGCCCATCTCCCGCAGCCCGGCGACCAGCAGCGGACCGCCCTTGTCCTGGTACACGCCGGCCGCGGCCCGGTTGGAGACGGTGACGGCGAGCGCCTTCACTCGGCCCCCTCCCCGCGGACCCAGTCGCCGCTCTTGCCGCCGGTCTTGCTGAGCACCCGGACGTCCTCGATCGCGGCGGCCTTGTCGACCGCCTTGACCATGTCGATCACGGTGAGCGCGGCGGTGGCGACGGCGGTCAGCGCCTCCATCTCGACGCCGGTGCGGTCGGCGGTGCGGACGGTGGCGGTGATCTCGACGGCGGTGTCGGTGACGGCCAGGTCGACGGTGGTGCCGGTGAGCGCGATCGGGTGGCAGAGCGGGATCAGCTCGGGCGTCCGCTTGGCGCCCATGATCCCGGCGATCCGGGCCACCGCGAGCGCGTCGCCCTTGGGGACGCCCTCGCCGCGCAGCAGTTCGACCACCCGGGGGGCGATCCGGACCCGGCCGGCCGCCACCGCGACCCGGGTGGTGGCGGCCTTCTCGGAGACGTCGACCATCCGGGCCGCGCCGGTGGCGTCGACGTGGGTGAGGCGGTCGCCGGGTGGTGTGTCGGTCACGTGGGGCTCCAGTGCGCGCTGCGAATCTCGCGCTACCGTACAGCCCCGCCGCGGTCAGTCCGTGAGAAGGACCACATCGACGGTGCTGCCGGCGGGCAGCGCGGTGGTGTCCTCGGGCACGGTGATCAGGCAGTCGGCCAGGGCCAGCGCCCCGACCAGGTGCGACCCCTGGCCGCCGACCGGCGCCACGGTGCCGGCCGCCGGGTCGTACCGGCCGCGCAGGAACTGCCGCCGCCCGGCCGGGGAGCGCAGCGCGGCGGTGGTGGCGGCCCGCACCACGGGGCGGTGCACGTCGGGGGCGCCGAGCATGGTGCGGATCACCGGGCGGACGAACAGCTCGAAGGAGAGGTACGCGCTGACCGGGTTGCCGGGCAGCGCGAGCAGCGGCACGCCGGGGCCGATCCGCCCGAAGCCCTGCGGCTTGCCGGGCTGCATCCGCAGCCTGCGGAAGTCCACCCCGCCGTAGTCGGCGAAGACCTCCTTGACCACGTCGTACGCGCCGACCGAGACGCCGCCGCTGGTGACGATCAGGTCGGCCCGGCCGAGCTGGTCCTCCAGCACGGCGCGCAGCGTGGCGGCCTCGTCGGGGACGCCGCCGACCCGGAAGGCGACGGCGCCGGCCGCGATCGCGGCGGCGGTCAGCATGTACGAGTTGGAGTCGTGGATCTGCCCGGGCCCGGCCTCCTCGCCGGGCGGGACGAGTTCGCTGCCGGTGGAGAGCACCACGACCCGGGGCCGGGGGCGGACCTCGACGGTGCCCCGGCCGATCGCGGCGAGCAGGCCGAGCTGGGTGGGCCCGAGCACGGTGCCGGCCCGCAGCACGGTGTCCCCGGCGGTGACGTCGCTGCCGCGCCGCCGGATGTGCGCGCCCTCGGCGACCGGGCGGAGCACCCGCAGT
The DNA here is from genome assembly GCF_044741705.1 of Kitasatospora sp. NPDC088134. Classification (NCBI taxonomy): domain Bacteria; kingdom Bacillati; phylum Actinomycetota; class Actinomycetes; order Kitasatosporales; family Streptomycetaceae; genus Kitasatospora; species Kitasatospora sp. NPDC088134. Next base: position 54,974 of record NZ_JBIUTD010000028.1, read on the forward strand.
TCCTCGCCCTCGGTGGCGGGGCCCATGCTGTCGGCGGCCCGGCCGGTGCCGGTGCCGCCGTCGGTCCACTCGACCGGGGCGACGGCCTCGGCGCCGGGCGGGACGGGCGCGCCGGTCATGATCCGGGCGGCCTGGCCGGGGCCGACCGCGGGGAGTTCGCCGGCCCCGGCGGCGATGTCGCCGACCACGGCGAGCACCGACGGGTACTGGGCGGTGGCCCGGACGGTGTCGGCGGTGCGCAGCGCGTAGCCGTCCATCGAGCTGTTGTCGAAGGGCGGCAGGTCGCCGTCGGCGCGCACGTCCCCGGCGAGCCGGCAGCCCTGGGCGTCCAGCAGTTGCAGCTCGATGGGCGGCAGCGGGGCGACGTCGGCGAGCACGTCGGCGAGGTGCTCGTCGACCGTCCACAGGCGTGCCGGGGCCGGGGCACCGGCCTCCTCCGCGCAGCAGGGGTCGGGCTTCCCGGTCATCGCCTCACGCTCGCCTTCGTGCTCGCCGTCCACGCGTCCCGCGGCCCGGCGGGTGGCCGGGCCGGGTCTCAGCCCTGCAGTTCGGCGGCCACGAACTGCCGCAGCCAGCTGCGGAATTCGGGGCCGAGGTCGTCGCGCTCGCAGGCCAGCCGGACGATCGCGCGCAGGTAGTCGGCGCGGTCGCCGGTGTCGTAGCGGCGGCCCTTGAACAGCACGCCGTGCACCGGACCGCCGTTGTCCTCGTCGCGGGTGGCGAGTTCGCGCAGCGCGTCGGTCAGCTGGATCTCGCCGCCGCGGCCGGGCGGGGTCTCGCGCAGCACGTCGAAGACGGTCGGGTCGAGCACGTAGCGGCCGATGACGGCGTAGTTGGACGGCGCGTCGGCGGTGTCGGGCTTCTCGACCAGGTCGGTCACCCGGAAGACGTCCTCGCCGAAGCCGTTCGGCTTGACGGCGGCGCAGCCGTACAGGTGGATCTGCGCGGGGTCGACCTCCATCAGGGCGACGACGGAGCCGCCGAGCTCCTGCTGGACCTCGATCATCCGGGCCAGCAGCGGGTCGCGCGGGTCGATCAGGTCGTCACCGAGCAGAACGGCGAACGGCTGTCCGGCGACGTGCTGTTCGGCGACCGAGACGGCGTGGCCGAGGCCCTTCGGGTCGCCCTGCCGGACGTAGTGCATGCTGGCGAGCTGCACGGACTCCTGCACGCGGCGCAGTCGCTCCTGGTCGCCCTTGCGGGCCAGCAACTCCTCCAGCTCGTAGGCCCGGTCGAAGTGGTCCTCCAGGGCGCGCTTGTTGCGGCCGGTCACCATCAGTATGTCGGACAGGCCCGCGGCGGAGGCCTCCTCGACGACGTACTGGATGGCGGGCTTGTCGACGACCGGCAGCATCTCCTTGGGAGTGGCCTTGGTCGCGGGGAGGAACCTGGTGCCGAGTCCGGCGGCCGGGACAACTGCCTTGGTGACCGGCCTACGGGCGTGCGTGTTCGTCATGCGTCGACCTTACTGGGGCTGGCATTCCACCCTGCTGAGCGCAAGGTGAATCGGTTGTTAAGGCCTGTCACCTGCGGCGCGAGGTCCGGCGGTGGTCGCGTGCGGGGTGAGGGAAGCCTCGCCGGGGCCGGGAGACACCTTACCGGGCGCCTTCGGGGCGTTCGGCCCTGCGGGGCCGGTGGGCACCGGATCGGCCGAACGCCAGCAGTCCCCGCCGGCGGCCCGGGCCGCGGCGAGCGCGCGGTCGGCGGAGCGCAGCAGCACCGCGGCGTGCGCGCCGTCCCGGGGCAGCACGGCCAGGCCGATCGCGGCGGTCAGTCCGCTGCGGGCGTCGGGGGCGGCGGCCTCGCCGGGGTGGCGGTCCGTCAGCCGGTGCCGCCGGACCGACCAGCACAGCCGCTCGGCGACCTGGGCGGCGCCCTCCGGGCCGGTGTCGGGCAGCAGTACCAGGAACTCTTCGCCCCCGTACCGTCCGAGGGTGTCGCAGCTGCGGATCTCCACCGCGAGGCGCTGGGCGAGGTCGCGCAGCATGGTGTTGGCGCGGGCCCGGCCGTGCTCGTCGACCAGGGCGTCGAAGCCGGCCAGTTCGACCATCAGCACGGCCAGCGGTCGGGGCTCGACGGCGACCGCCTCGGCCCGGCGGGCCCGTTCGATCTCCCGGTCCAAGGTGAGCTGCAGGTGACGGTAGTTCCACACCCCGGTGAGCGGATCGCAGGAGGCGGTGCGGCGCAGCTCGTCCCGTTCCCCGGCCAGTTCCGCGATCTTCGCCAGGAGTTCGGCCTCCCGCGCGCGCCGACCGGCCCGGTCCCGGCGGCCGCGCAGCACGGCGGCGCCGGCCGCCGCGGGGGCGACGGCACCGAGCGCGGCCAGGGCCTGGAGCAGGAGCGGGGTGGACATGCGGCGCCCTCGACGTGTCAGGCTCGTGTCACCGCCCGGGGCGGACGACGGAGCTGAAGGGATGTGGACGGTGACTGCGGATCAGTTGTCCAACGACAAGGCGGCGCTCAGGACACGGCTGCTCGCCGAACGGCGGGCGCTCGGCGCCCCGGAGCGCGCCGCGGCCGCCGCCGCCCTGGCCGGGCACGCGGCCGGGCTGGTCCCGCCGGGCGGCACCGTCGCCGCGTACGTCTCGGTCGGCGCCGAGCCCGGCACCCGCCCGCTGCTGGCCGCGCTGGCCGCCGCCGGGGCGACGGTGCTGCTGCCGGTGCTGCTGCCCGACAACGACCTGGACTGGGCCCGCTACACCGGCGACGCGGACCTCGCCCCGGCCGCCCGGGGCCTGCTGGAGCCGGTCGGGCCCCGGCTCGGCCCCGACGCCGTCACCACCGCCGACGTGGTCCTGCTGCCCGGCCTGGCGGTCGACGCCCGCGGCACCCGGCTGGGCCGCGGCGGCGGCTCCTACGACCGGGTGCTGGCCCGGCTCCGGGCGGCCGGCGCGACCCCGCTGCTGGCCACCCTGCTCTACGCCCACGAGCTCCGGCCCGCCGTCCCCGCCGAGCCGCACGACCTCCCGGTGCACGCGGCGGTCACCCCGGCGGGGGTCACCCGGTTCTGAGGCCGCTCCGGGGGCACCGGGAACACGGCGGGGCCGGGAGCGACGGATCGCTCCCGGCCCCGGTCCCGCGCGCCCGTGGTCAGGCGGCGTACCAGTCGTTGGTCTCCGGGGTGCCGTAGACGGTGATGTGCTCGCCGTCGGCGTCGTCGAAGGTGTCGGTGCCGACGGTGAAGCTGCTGCCGTTGGGGCGGATGCCCTTGATGGTGACGTGCTCGCTGCTGCGCCCGCTCAGGTAGAGGGAGGCGCAGCCGCCGTTGGCGGCGGCGACGCGGGTGGCGAGGCCGCCGCGGTCGGTGAAGACGAGGTAGGCGGGGTAGTTGCCCTTGGTGCAGACGCTGATGTTCGGGAGCGGCTGCAGGTTGGAGCTGTCAGAGGCGGCGGCCGGGGCGGCCAGGGCCACGCCGGAGACCAGGCCGGCGGCCAGCAGCAGGCCGGTGGCCCGGACGGAGTGCGAAGTGATGGACATGTGGTCCTCCGAGGTCGTGGTGCGGCAGGGGGCTCTCGTGCCCCCGGTCCACTCAACGGCCTTGCGCGCGGGGCCGGTTCAACGGGAAATCGGGCCCGGCGCACAGGTGGCGGCACGAAGAACGGGGCCCCAACGCGAAGTTGAGGCCCCGTCAGAAAGCGTGCCGGGTCAGCCGGTCAGCCGCAGGGTGTTCCGTCCCGCCTTGGCGACGGCGTCCTTGCCGTAGGCCCAGGGCAGCAGTTCGCCCTTGGCCCAGAGCTCGGTCTGGTCGTTGTAGTTGGCGTGGAAGGCGTGCCCGGACGCGCCGCCGACGTTGATCCAGCGGGAGGCGTCGAAGTTGCTGAGGTCGACGACCATCCGCATCGAGGGGATCCAGTCCACCTCGTAGCCGGCCGCGGCGTTCCAGCCGGTGGCGTCGACCGCGGCGCTGCCGCCGGAGAGCTTGTAGGGACCCCGGTCGAGCAGTCGGCGCACCACGCCGGAGGCGATCGAGGAGTCGTCGCTGCCGAGCGTGGGCTCCTTCAGGGTGAGCCGGTGCAGGCGGCCCCAGCTCCAGGTGGAGATGTCCTTGCTGAGGCGCGAGGTGAGGTCCTGGCGGGCGTCCTTGAGGGCCTCGGCGAGCAGGTTGTCGAGTCCGTGCTGCGGCTGGTGGTTGGAGTCGATGTAGTCCCACCACGACGACTTGGGGTTGGCGAGCTGCTGGCGGACCACCTCCGTCCAGCGGTCGCCGCCGTCCGGCTGGGCCTGCGAGGGCTTGCGGGTGCCGCACTCGGTGACGGCCTGCACGGCGCCGCCGAGGGCGTCGTCGGGCAGCGTGTTGTCGCGCTTCTGCCGGACCAGCAGGCAGTCGCCCTCGACCCGGAGGTCGGCGGGGAACTTCTGCCCGAAGGCGAGGGTGAGCAGCGCCCGCCAGACGCCGTTGTAGTACGCGGCGGCGGCGGAGTCGGCGTCCTGGTGGTAGTTCCAGTCCTTCAGCAGGTCCTGGGCCTCGCGCACGTAGGGGTCGTCGATCTTGACCTTGAGCAGCAGCGGGACGAGCTCCTTGGCCAGCACGCTGGTGTTGTCGAGCTGGATGGCCTGCATGTCGTCCGGCGAGATCCGGCCGCCGTTCTTCAGCTTCTCCTGGATCTGGTCGGTGATCTCCTTGGCCCGGGTGCCGTACTCCCAGTCGGTGGTGAGCGACGGCTTGTAGGTCTGGTCGACGACGGCCTGGTTGGCCGTCACGATGTAGCCCTCGGGCGGGTTGTAGGCGTAGGGCAGCGACTTGAACGGCAGGAAGTTCGCGTTCCAGGCGTAGCCGGAGTCCCAGCCGGGGGCGGGGTAGCGGCCGTCGCCCTTGCCGCGGACCGGGATCAGGCCGGGGGCCTGGTAGCCGATGTTGCCCTTGGTGTCGGCGTAGATCAGGTTCTGCGCGGGGACGGCGAAGTCCTGGGCGGCGGCCCGGAACCCGGCGAAGTCGGCGGCCCGGTCGAGCTTGAAGACGGCGTCCATGGTCTTCCCGGGCACCAGCGCGGTCCAGCGCAGTGCGACGCCGTAGCCGGCCGCCCGGTCGGGGGCGGTGAGGCCGGCGGGGGCGTTGCGGCCGACCTTCTGCTCCTCGGAGGACTGGTCGGAGATCAGCGGCATGCCGTCCTGGGTGGTGCGGACGGTGATGGTGCGGTCCTCGCCGCCGGCCACCTTGACGGTCTCCTTGCGGACGGCGAACGGGACGTCCTTGCCGTCGAGCAGGTAGGTCTCGGGGCCGGTGACCTTCTCCAGGTAGAGGTCGGTGACGTCGGCGCCGAGGTTGGTGAAGCCCCAGGCGATGTCCTTGTTGTGGCCGATCACCACGCCCGGCATCCCGGCGAAGGTGTAGCCGGCCACGTCGTAGCCGCAGCTCGGCGAGGTGCTCCGGCAGTGCAGGCCCATCTGGTACCAGATGGACGGCATGCCGGGGCCGAGGTGCGGGTCGTTGGCCAGCAGCGGGCTGCCGGTGGTGGTGTTCGCGCCGGACACCACCCAGGAGTTGGAGCCGATGCCCTGCCCCTGCGGGCCGAGCAGTTGCGGCAGCGCGCCGACCTTGCCGGACACGTCGCCGAGCAGCGCCTGCGCGGCGGCCCGGGCCTGCGCCCCGCCCGCGGGGGCGGTGCCGGGCACGGCGGGCACGGTGGCGCCGGCGCCCGGGGTGTAGGTGCCGTCGGCGGCCAGCTTGCCGGTCTTCACGATGGTGCCGTTGCGGTCGTACGGGTACGCCGGGTACAGCTGCTCGATCTGCTCGGCGCCGAAGTCCTGGGTGAGCAGCGAGCGGTCGATCTCCTCCTGCAGGTTGCCGGACAGGCTCCAGGCCATCGCCTTGAGCCAGGCGACCGAGTCGACCGGGTCCCACTTCTCCGGCGTGTAGTCGGAGTTGACCGCGCCGAGCAGCGCGTACTCCAACGAGGCGCCGGCCCCGCCGGGGTGCTCGGCGAGCCAGGCGTTGACGCCCTCGGTGTAGGCGGTCAGGTGGCGCTTGGTGTCCTCGGACAGGACGGTGTCCCACTCCTTCTGCGCGACCTGGCGCCAGCCCATGGTGCGCAGGAAGGTGTCGTTCTCGACCGCGCTGGAGCCGAACATCTCGGCGAGCCGGCCGGCGGTGACGTGCCGGCGGACGTCCATCTCCCAGAACCGGTCCTGGGCCTGCACGTAGCCCTGGGCGCGGAACAGGTCGGCGTCGGTGTCGGCGTACAGCTGCGGGATGCCCTTGTCGTCGCGGACCACGTCCACCGGGGCGGACATGCCGGGCACCTTGACGGTGCCGCTGACCTGCGGGAAGGAGGAGCGGACGGTGTCCACCGCCCACCAGCCGCCGCCCGCCAGACCCGCCACCAGCAGAACGGCCAGCAGGATCACGATCAGACGTGCGCGCCGGAACTTCTTCGAGCGGGGCATCCCAGTCCTTGTTTGAGGGTGCGGTTTTGAGGGTGCGGCCGTGACAGGTCACCACATTAGGGCGACGGCGCGGGCGGCCGTGCACGGGGGACACCGGCGGTGGGTCGACGGTGCCGTTGGGACCTTACTCGGCCCGGGGCGGGGAGCGGTCCTGGCGTAAAGATCAAGTAAAATGTTAGACTGAGTAACGAACTGAGCAACGATCCGTCAGAAGCCCTTCCGCTGCCAGAGGTGCCCCTGCGTGACCGTCGACCGCCTGAACACCCTGCTCCTCGAGTCGGCCGTGATCCTGCTGTTCGCCGTGGTGGCGGTGCGGATCTCCACCCGGTCCGGACTGCCCTCGCTGCTGATCTACCTCGGGATCGGGGTCGCGCTCGGCCAGAACGGCATCGGCGTGGACTTCGACGACGCCGAGCTCACCCAGGTCCTGGGCTACGCGGCCCTGGTGGTCATCCTCGCCGAGGGCGGCCTGAAGACCAGCTGGCGGTCGATCCGGCCGGTGGTCCCGGCCGCCGCCGTGCTGGCCACCGCCGGCGTCGCGGTCTCGGTGTTCGTCACCGCCGCCGGCGCGCACTGGCTGGTCGGCCTGGACTGGCGCACCGCGCTGCTGCTCGGCGCGATCGTCTCCTCCACCGACGCCGCCGCGGTCTTCTCGGTACTGCGGATGGTCCCGCTGCCCAAGCGCCTCACCGGCCTGCTGGAGGCCGAGTCCGGCTTCAACGACGCGCCCGTGGTGATCCTGGTGGTGGCCTTCGCCACCGCCGGCGAGCTCGACCCCTGGTACGTACTGGTCGGCACCATCGTGGTCGAGCTGGCGATCGGCGCGGCGGTCGGGTACGCGGTCGGCCGGCTCGGCGCCTACGCGGTGCGCCGGGTCGCGCTGCCCTCCTCCGGCCTGTACCCGATCGCGGTGCTGGCGCTGATCGTGCTGGCCTACGCGGGCGGCGCGCTGCTGCACGCCTCCGGCTTCCTGGCCGCCTACCTCGCCTCGGTGATCCTCGGGAACTCCAAGCTGCCGCACGGCCCCGCGGTGCGCGGCTTCGCCGACGGCCTGGCCTGGATCGGCCAGATCGGCATGTTCGTGGTGCTCGGCCTGCTGGTCACCCCCGCCACCATGGGCTCGGCGCTGGTGCCGGGGCTGGTCGCGGGCGCGGTGCTGGTGTTCGCCGCCCGGCCGCTGTCGGTGCTGCTCACCATGACGCCGTTCCGCGTCCCCTGGCGCGAGCAGGCCCTGCTGTCCTGGGCCGGCCTGCGCGGCGCGGTGCCGATCGTGCTCGCCACCATCCCGCTGGTCTCCGGCGCGGCCGACGCCCGGCAGCTGTTCAACGTGGTCTTCATCCTGGTGGTGGTCTTCACCCTGCTCCAGGGCCCGACCCTGCCGCTGGTCGCCCGGTGGCTGCGGATCGGCGAGGGCGACCTCGGCCAGGACCTCGGCATCGAGTCCGCCCCGCTGGAGAAGCTGCACGGCCACCTGCTGTCGGTGCAGCTCTCCCCCGGCTCCCGGATGTCCGGCGTCGAGGTCTCCGAGCTGCGCCTGCCCAAGGGCGCCGCGGTCACCCTGGTGGTGCGCGAGGGCTCCAGCTTCGTCCCGGACCGGATGACGGTGCTGCGCGAGGGCGACGAGCTGCTGGTGGTCACCACCGACGCGGTCTCCGAGGCCGCCGAGCGCCGGCTGCGCGCCGTCGACCAGGGCGGCAAGCTCGCCGGATGGCTGCACAACGCCGAGGATTCACCTTCCCTTCCCAGGAAGAAGCCGCGCTGAACCGCTAAGCTGAAGGCAGAACCCCTAGATTTTTTCCGTACCTGCCTGATGCAGAGTCGGCGCGACCGCTCGGCGGCCGGGCCCCGCGGCACACCGTCCGCGGCCCGGTAACAACCCCGGTCGACGCGCGAGAGGACGACTCTCGGCGCCGGACCGGTCCACTCCCGACCGCCCTCCCGCGCTACCAGGCAGCAGAGAGGACCGACCGTGGCGGCCCGCCGACCGGTCGACGACCCCACCACCAGCGGCACCGGCTACGGGGCGCTGCTGCGCACCCCCGGTTCCTGGACCTTCCTGCTCCCCGCCCTGGCGGCCCGCCTGCCGTACGCCATGCTCAGCCTGGGCATCGTGCTGCTGGTCCACGACACCACCGGCTCCTACGGCCTGGCCGGCTCGGTCGCGGCGGTCGCCGCCGTCGCCCAGGCCCTGGTCGGCCCGCAGACCGGCCGGCTGGCCGACCGGTACGGCCAGGCCGCCGTGCTGGTCCCCACCGTGGTCGTGCACGCCCTCGCGGTGGCCGCGCTGGTCCTGCTGGCCCGCTCCGGCGCCCCCGACTGGACGCTGTTCCTGGCCGCCGCCCCGGCCGGTGCCGCCGTGCCGCAGGTCGGCGCGATGGTCCGGGCCCGCTGGGTGCACCGGCTGGGCGCGCGCCCGGCCCTGCTGAACACCGCCTTCGCCTTCGAGTCGGTCACCGACGAGTTCACCTTCGTGGTCGGCCCGATGCTGGCCACCGGCGTCGCCACCCTGGCCGACCCGTCCGTCGGCCTGGCCGCCGAGGCCGCCCTCACCCTGCTCGGCGGCCTGGCCTTCGCCGCCCGCCGGGACACCGCCCCGGTGCCCACCGGCCCGGCCGCCCCCGGCCACCGGCGCGCCTCCGCGCTCGCCTCCCCCGGGGTCCGGCTGCTGGCCGGCGCCTTCCTGGGCCTGGGCACCGTCTTCGGCACCCTGCAGGTCTCGATCACCGCCTTCGCCGAGGACGCCGGCTCCGGCGGGCTCAGCGGCCTGGTCTACGGCCTGTTCGCCACCGGCTCGATGGTGGCCGGCGTGCTCTACGGCCTGGTCCCGTGGCGCTCCGGCGCCCGGCAGCGGATGGTCGCCTGCTACGCGCTGCTGGTGCTCGGCTGCTCGACCCTGTGGGCGATGCCGAACCTGGTCGCGCTGACCGCGGCCTGCCTGTTCTGCGGCCTGGCCATCGCGCCCACCCTGATCACCGGCTACACCCTGGTGGAGTCGCTGGTCGCGGACGGCGCCAAGACCGAGGCGTTCACCTGGCTGACCGGCGCGATCGGCCTCGGCCTGGCCCTCGGCTCGACCGCCGCCGGGCAGCTGATCGACCGCTCCGGGCCCTCGCTCGGCTTCACCGTCGCGCTGGCCGGCTCCGGCCTCGGCCTGGTGGCGCTCGTCACGATGCGCGGTCTGCTGGCCGCTCCGGCCCCCGCCGCACGTACCGTGGCCGGGGGAGGGATCGTCCGCGAACAGCTGGCCGGCGCCGCCCGCCGCGGCTGAGCCGCTGGACTCCACCAGCGGAATGCCGCATCATGGACCGTCGTTAGCACTCATGGCGTGAGAGTGCCAGGGGGAGTGACAGGAGGAAGCGGAAAGTGCCCACGTACCAGTACCAGTGCACCGAGTGCGGCAACGGCCTCGAGGCGGTGCAGAAGTTCAGCGACGACGCGCTGACCACGTGCCCCGACTGCCAGGGGAAGCTCCGCAAGGTCTTCTCGGCCGTGGGCGTGGTCTTCAAGGGCTCCGGCTTCTACCGCACCGACAGCCGCTCCGGCTCCAGCAGCTCGGTGGCCTCGTCCTCGACCTCCTCGACCTCTTCGTCGTCGACCTCTGCCTCTTCGGCGTCCGCTCCGTCGACGTCCTCGTCGTCCTCGTCGTCGAGCGGCTCCGGCTCCGCGTCCACCGCGAGCTGAACCCGTCGCACCGAGCCCCGGTCCGCCGTGCGGACCGGGGCTCCGGCGTACCCGGATCCGGGCGGTCACGGGCGATACTCCGAACGGCGCAGCGCCCTCACCCGGACGGGTGAGGGCGGTTGTCCACAGGGCGGGGTTTTCCACAGGGTGCGGAAGCGGCGCGCGGGGCGGGGGCGACGGGGCGCAGGATGGCCGGCAGTTCCCCCGCCCCTCCAGGAAGGGCCCGCCGCCGTGACCGCCGCCGTGTTCCCCCCGCTGCCCGCCGTGCTCGTCCCGCCGCGCCGCGAGGTGCCCGATTTCCCGCCGATCCGCGGCACCGCGCGGGGTCGCCCGCGCTGGCGGCACGCGCTGCGGCGGTGTCCGGGGCTGTTCGCCGCGGGCGCCCTCGCGCTGGCGGCGGCCCTGGTGTCCGGCCCGCCGCACCCGGGCGGCGCCGACCGGGCACCGGCCGCCGGCTGTCCCCAGGCGTCAACCGGAGGACCGGGAATTCACCCGTGACCTCCGCGCGGAACCACCGTTCGACGCGGCATGAAAGGCTTCAAGGAATTCCTGCTCCGCGGCAACGTGGTGGACCTGGCCGTCGCCGTCGTCATCGGCGCGGCCTTCACCGCCGTCGTCAACGCGTTCGTCAAGGGCGTGATCGACCCGTTGGTCGGCCTGTTCGGCACCAAGGACCTGTCCGCCTACAGCTCCTGCCTCAAGGGCCCCTGCGAGGTGGATGCCGCCGGGAACGTCACGTCCGGCATCTTCATCCTCTGGGGCTCGGTGCTCAGCGCCGCGCTGACCTTCCTGATCACCGCCGCCGTCGTCTACTTCCTGCTGATCCTGCCGATGAACCACTTCATGCGGAAGCGCAAGAGCGTGGAGGAGGAGGCGCTGGAGGCCGAGGCCAAGGAGGTCGAACTGCTCACCGAGATCCGCGACGCGCTGGTGCGCCGCTGACAGTCGCCTCTCGCGCCGTCGGCCACTTCTCGCCGTCGGCTACTTCTCACCGTGGTGCGGGGGCCGCTGGCTGCGGTACCAGTCCAGCCCCCGCTCCCCCGGCGAGTCGCCCCAGCCGCGGTCGGTGTCGTCGGCGGTCTGCTGCTCGAACGGGTCCCGGAAGACCAGGCGGGGCCGGGGGGCGGGTTCGGGCCGGGGCTCGGGCTGCGGTGCGTCCGGGGAGGTCATGCCTCCACTGTAGGACCGCCGCGGGCCCCGGCGGCCCGCCGGCTACGCGGCCTCGAAGCCCGCGTGGTCGGCGATCTTCTTCAGCTCCGCCAAGGCGTGCTTCTCGATCTGGCGGATCCGCTCGCGGGTCAGGCCGTGCTGCTTGCCGACCTCGGTCAGGGTCCGCTCGCGGCCGTCCTCCATGCCGTAGCGGCTGCGGATGATCGAGGCGGTGCGGTCGTCCAGTCGGCCGATCAGGCCGTCCAGCTCCTCGCGGCGCATCATCACCATCACCGCGTCCTCCGGGGAGACCGCGCCGGTGTCCTCCACCAGGTCGCCGAACTGGGTCTCGCCCTCGTCGTCGACCGCCATGTTGAGGCTGACCGGGTCGCGGGACCAGTCCAGCACGTCCTTCACCCGCTGCTCGGTGCTGTCCAGCTCGGCGGCGATCTCGGCCGGCTCGGGCTCGCGGCCGAGCTCCTTGGCCTTCTCACGCTGCACCCGGCGGATCCGGCCCAGCTCCTCGACCAGGTGCACGGGCAGCCGGATGGTGCGGGACTGGTCGGCGATCGAGCGGGTGATCGCCTGCCTGATCCACCACGTCGCGTAGGTGGAGAACTTGAAGCCCTTGGAGTAGTCGAACTTCTCCACCGCGCGGACCAGGCCGGCGTTGCCCTCCTGGATCAGGTCGAGCAGCGGCAGGCCGCTGCGCGGGTAGCGGCGGGCGACCGCGACCACCAGGCGCAGGTTGGAGCGGATGAAGACGTCCTTGGCGCGCTCGGCGTCCCGCGCCAGGAACTCCAGTTCCTCGACCGTCGTGCCCGCGGGCGGCTCGCCCTCGTCGAGCAGGTGCTGGGCGAAGACGCCGGCCTCGATCCGCAGGGACAGCTCGACCTCCTCGGCGGCGTCGAGCAGCGGCGTCCTGGCGATCTCGTCGAGGTACATGCCGACCAGGTCGCGGTCGGCTTCGAGATTGGTCGGGCGGGCGGCGCGAGTCCGATCGGCCCGGTCGCGTACGACGGCACGGGTGGCCATGCTTGCTCCCTCACTGACACTGCCGGGGGCGCTCCGTTCCGCCGCTCGGCACGGGTGCGCGGGCCGGTTGCGGCCCACACGTAACGATCCAACGCACAGAAATCGGACAACATTCCCAAGTGACTCAGTTTTTCACCGAGGATGCAGTATCCTGCCGATTTTCATCTCCGTGATGGACGGAGCGTGACCCGGTCGACACGGGGCGCGCACACCGTGCGTCCACCGGATCGGCGCACGGCCTTCGCGGCGCGTCCGCACAACCGATGCCGAATCGCTATCGCTCCACGGCCCGTTCGCCGCCCGGCGCTGGGAAGGTGTCTGTCATGCACCAGCCCAGTGACTCCGGGGCGGCGGCCGCACCGGGCGGGCGCCGGGGAACGCACCGCCACCCCTTCCAACGCCGCAGGGTGCTCCGTTGTGCCGGGGCGGCGCTGGCGGCCGCGGCGCTGCTCGCGGTGCTGCTGGTGCTGGTGCGGGCCGGCTGGGCCCCGCTGGCCCGGCTGGACCTGGGCTGGACGGCCGGGCTGCACCGGTACGCGGTGCGGCACCCGGTGTGGACGGCGTCCGTGCAGACCCTGGCCGACCTGGGCGCGCCCTGGGTGCTGCGGACCCTGCTCGGGGCGGTCGCGCTGTGGCAGTGGGCGCTGGGCGCCCGGGTGCTGGCGGCCTGGACGGCGGCGCAGGCGCTGGCGGCCTGGCTGGCCGCCGGGGCGGGCCGGGAACTGATCGGCCGGGTCGGACCGCGATTCGCCGACCCGGTGGCCGCCGGCCCCGACGGCACCTTCCCGTCCGGGCCCGCGCTCACCTCGGCGGTGGCCTGCGGAGCGCTGCTGGCCCTGGTGTGGCCGCGGGCCGACCGGGCGGTGCGGGCGGTCGCGGGCACCGCCGCCGCGGTGACGGTGCTGGGCGCCGGCTGGAGCGGGGTCGCGCTCGGCACGCACTGGCCCAGCGACGTGCTGGCGGCCTGGCTGGCGGCGGTCGCGCTGCCGGCCGGGGTGACGCTGGCGGTGGAGCTGTGGCTGCCCGGCCGGCTGGGCCGGGACGTCCGGCTGCTGCGCCGCCGGACCCGCCCCCGGGTGCAGCGGGTGCTCGCACCGCCGCTGCCGCTGCCGCTGCCGGAGTCCGCGCCGGAGCGCGATCCGGGGCGCCCCTGACGGGTCGTGATCAACGTCACACGCCCCGGCGGTTCGTCCGGCGGAGGGAACGGGCAGGCCCGGCAAATCGCCGGTTTCCCGGCACCGGCGCCCCGCCCCGCCGGCCCGGCCGGCCTCCCCGGGGCCCCCGCGGGCGGCACCCGACTCCCCATCAGGTGCCGAGTTGCGGCAGACTTCTGCGGCTGGATGCAGCCTGCAACCGGCAGGTGGAGCCCAGGCCAGGCCCGGTCTCCGCGCACACATCCCACAGGGCGCCGGACGGGCACCGAGCTACGGGGGGTCCGACGACCTTGCACACCACGGACGGCGCCAACGACCCCTACGGCCGGCCGGGCGGCCCCGCACTGCCGCCGCACGACCCGTCGCAGGCCCCGTCGCACGGCCTGCCGAACCACCCGCCGAACCATCCGCCGTACGACCCGCCGACCGTGCAACTCGGCCGGGTCGCCGGGCCGCCCCCTGTCCCGGTCGTCCCGCCGCAGGCCCCGCCGGTGCCCGCCGTCCCGCCGCAGCGGGCCGAGCCGGACGCCGGGGCCGAGCCGGACGGGGAGAGCACCGGACCCGCCGCGAAGCCGGCCGCGTCCACCGCCCGGAACGGGATGATCATGGCGCTGGGCTCGCTGGCCTCGCGCGCGCTGGGCTTCGTGCGCAGCGCGGTGCTGGTGGCGGCGCTGACCACCGGGCCGGTCGGCGAGGCGTTCAACGTGGCGAACTCGCTGCCGAACATCGTCTACATGATGCTCATCGGCGGTGCGCTGGCCTCGGTGTTCGTGCCGGAGCTGGTGCACGCGATGCAGACCCACCGGGACGGCGGCCAGGCGTACATCGACCGGCTGCTCACCCTGTGCACGGTGATCCTGGTGGTGCTGACGGTCGGCGCCTGGCTGTTCGCCCCGCAGATCGTCGACCTGTACTCGGAGTTCGACGGCGCGCAGCGCGACCTGGCGATCGCCTTCGCCCGGTACTGCCTGCCGCAGATCTTCTTCTACGGCGTCTTCACGCTGCTCGGCCAGGTGCTCAACGCCCGGGACCGGTTCGGCGCGATGATGTGGACGCCGGTGCTGAACAACGTGGTGGCGATCGCGGTGTTCGGGATCTTCCTGTGGATCGGGCACGACGCCACGCAGGTCGGCGGCATCACCTCCGGCGACACCCTGCTGCTGGGCCTCGGCTCGACCCTGGGCATCGTGGTGCAGGCCGCCGCGCTGCTGCCCTCGCTGCGCAGTTCCGGGTTCCGCTACCGGCCGCGCTTCGACTGGAAGGGCGCGGGCCTGACCCGGCCGCTGCGCTCGGCGGGCTGGGCGCTGCTGCTGGTGGTGGCGACCCAGCTGTCCTTCGCGGTGGTGACCTCGCTGAGCACCGGCGCGGGCGCGGCCGCGGCGAAGGAGGGCATCGCGGGCGGCCACGGCTTCTCCGCCTACACCAACGCGTACCAGCTGTTCATGGTCCCGCAGGGCGTGATCACGATCTCGATGGTGACGGCGCTGCTGCCGGGCCTGTCCCGGGCGGCCGCGGCGGGCGACTACCGGAAGATCGGCGAGGACCTGTCGGGGATGCTGCGCTCCTCGGCGGCGATGATCGTCACCGCCTCGGTGCTGTTCGTCGCGCTGGCCCCGCAGATCGCCATGGCGGCGTACGGCTACGGCTCGGGCAGCACGGTGCGGGCGGACGCGATGGTGGTGGCCACCCTGCTGATGGCCTTCGCGGTCGGCCTGCCGGCGTTCTGCGCGCAGTACGCGCTGGCCCGCGGCTTCTACGCGATCAACGACGCCCGGACGCCGTTCTGGATGACGCTGATCACCACCGCCTCGAACGCGGTGCTCTGCCTGGTGGCGTACGAGACGCTGTCGCCGCGCTACATCGTGGTCGGCATGGCGGTGGCGCACAGCCTGGCCGCGCTGGTGTCGGTGGTGGCGACCGGCGGGGCGCTGGGGCGCCGGCTGCGCAAGGGGCCGGCGGCTCCCGCCGCCGCGCCCGCCGCGTCCGCCGGGCCGTCCGGGCCGGACGCCACCCTGGTGCTGCGCAAGGACGCCGTCGCGGCGGGCGCGAACGCCACCGTGGACTTCGGGGTGCTGCGCGGCGGCAAGGGCCGCAGCGGGTTGGCGGGCGGCCGGCTGGTGACGCTGCACCTGGGGATCGCGCTGGCCTGCCTGCCGGGCGCGCTGGCCGCGCACTGGGTGGCGGGGCGGTTCGGCCCGACCCTGCTGGGCAGCGCGGCGGGCCTGGCGGCCGGCTCGCTGCTGGTGCTGGTCTCGCTGTTCGTGCTGGCCCTCCCGCTGGGCGTGAGCGGCGCGGTCTCCCCGTTCGCCCGCCGCCTGCGCATCCCGTACCCGTCCCCGACCGTGGTCGGCAAGCACCGCCGCTGAGCGTCCCCGACGGGGCGTCAGGCGGGGGCGTCCTCGGCGGCCTCCAGCCAGCCGAGGGCGGCGCACTGGATGCCGGCCTGGAAGCGGCTGCGGGCGTCCATCCGGACCATCAGGTCGGCCATCATCCGGCGGACGGTGCGCAGCGAGACGCCCAGGCGCTGGGCGGCGCGCTCGTCGGTGAGGCCGTCGGCGAGCAGGCGGAGCAGTTCGCGCTCCTGGCCGGTGAGGCCGCGGGGGTCGCGCTGCGGGCTCTCGCCGAGCGGGCGGGCGTGCTCCCAGACCTGGTCGAACAGCGCGCGCAGGGCGGCGACCACGCCGGGGCTCTGCAGCAGGACGGCGCCCTTGCGCGGGTCCTCCGGGTCGATCGGGACGATCGCGGTGGCGTTGTCGACCACGATCATCCGCAGCGGCAGGGTGGGCGCGGTGCGGACGGCGCCGCCGAGGCCGTGCAGCCAGCGGGCGTACTGGACGGTGGCGGGGTCGTTGCGGACGCTGTCCTGGTAGACGGTGCGCATCCGGACGCCGCGTTCCAGGGTCTCCTGGTCGAGGACCCGGCTGGCCTCCATCACGGGGGCGGGCTGCGGGCCGCCGGGGGCGAAGGAGAGCACTTCGGCGGTGGCGTCGGAGGCGAGCTGGATCAGCCGGTCGCGGACCTGGTCGAGGCTGGCGAGCATCTCGATGCCGCGCTGCTCGCCCGGGGTGTGCAGGCTGGCGTACTCGGCGATCAGCCCGGCCATCGCGGCCCGGCTGCGTTCGGCCTCGCGCTGCCGGCGCAGTTCCTCGGCCTCCTGGTGGGCGAGCAGGGCGGCGAGGCCGCGCTCCGGGTTGACGGCCCGCCAGCGGGTGCCGCAGCTGGCGGGGCGGGTCAGGGCGAGGTCGGCCAGCCGGTCGAGGGCGGCGCACACCTCGGGCTCGGTGCTGCCGAGGTGGTCGGCGAGGCCCCCGGTGTCGAGGTCGGGGTGCAGGAGCATGGCGCGGTAGACCGCCTCGCCGAAGGCGTCCAGCCCGATCGGGCCCCCCGGGGTCACCTGCCGGTCCTGGGTACGGGCCGTCCGGTGCCGGTGTGCGCCGCTCTGCCCATCCTCGACCTCCAACAACGCACCGCGCGGTGGACTGCGCCCCCCGGCTCCGTACCGACCGGCCGTCAGACTAGCGCCGACCGGGTGACGGATAGAACTGGCTTGCGGAGATTCTGTCCCACTGATGGGCGAAGCGTGAAGAGCGCCCGGCAACTGTCATCTTCGTGCCAGGCATCGATCTGACACCCGCTCAGTCCCCCGGCGGGCCCCGGGATTTGCCACGCTGGACGGGTGTACGCGATCCGTCTGGAGCTGATGCCGCCGGCCGGGCCGGGCGGCCCCGCGGAAACGGCCGGGGCCGGGCCGGTGCGGGCGGCGCTGCTGCGGCTGCCGCTGCCCGGGGCCCGGGTCTGCCACGCCCGGGTGCTGGCGGTGGCGGGCGGGCTGGCCTCGGTGTGCTTCCTGGCGGCCCCCTCGCTGCTGGCCGCCGAGCGGGCGCTGCGGGCGGGCGCGGCCGGCCTGGTGGACCCGGCGGGCCCGCTGGCGGGCTGGACGGTGGAGCGCTGCGAGGCGGACCCGTGGATCGCGCTCGGCCTGTGGCAGGACCGGGCCAGGAGCTGACGTCCGGCGCGGCAGCAAGGTGCCCGGCGCCCCCGCCCGGCTCCGTCCCGAGCGGGGCCCGAGGAGGGCCCGAGCGGGCCGCGGTAGTGGATTCCCGCAGGCCGGGCCATGGATCAGGCTCCGTCAGGACTTCGCAAAGTCCGTGTCGACGGGGTGTCAGGAGCTGGCCGCTGAGTGTCACGGCACCCTGGTGCCAGCTCCGGGTGCTGACAGCGGGGTGCCCCGGGGAGCACTCTCGTTGTTGTCAGCAGGACGGCGGATCGGAACCGCGGCAGCAGCCCCCGGCGGGGGACGCGGACCGGCCACCTGACGGCGGATCACCACACGCCCCGGTGGCAGCCCGGGGCTCGGCAGAAGCTTGAGAGGATCGGGCACTCCCATGGCGCTGAACATCCGTTTTGTCACGATTGCGGTCATTGGTGCACTGGCGGTCGGCGGGGTCGCCACCGCCGCCGAACTGGCCGGTCCGGCCCGGCCGGGCGCGGTCGTGACGGCCGACGGAACCACCGCGGACGGCCCGCAGCAGCCGGCCGACAGCGCCAACGCGGTCGTGGTGGGTCCGAGCGTCCCGCCGAGCCCGGCCCCGTCCGGCAGCCCGACCTCGACCACTCCCCCGCACTCGGACACCTGGGGCTGGGGCTGACCGGACCGACACCACGCCATTCGAGAAGCGACCCGGGGAGGTGCGCTGATGACCACCGCACTGGAACGCCCGCCCGTGCAGCGGGCCCTGCCCCAGCCGCTCCCGCCGCTGACCGCGGCGGTGGCGGTGAGCCCGACCAGGATCCTGCTGGCCGACGGGCACCACCTGTTCCGCTCCGGCCTGGGGGCCCTGCTGGACCGGGAGGAGGACCTCGCGGTGATCGCCGAGGCGGCCGGCGCCGAGGAGGCCGCGGCGGCGGCCCCGCGGGTGCGGCCCGCGGTGGCGGTGCTCGGGCTCGACCCGGAGCAGCCGGACGGCGCGGCGACGGCGCAGCGCCTGCAGCAGGCGGCGCCGGGCACCGCGGTGCTGCTGCTGGTGCCGGCCCTGCCGCGGACCGCGGAGTCCCGGCGGGCCCTGGTGGAGGGCGCGGCCGGGGTGCTGCTGAAGGACGTGCAGGCGGCGGCGCTGATCGCGGCGGTGCGCGAACTCGCCCGCGGCGGGCGGGTGTACGACCCGCGGCTGGTGCTGGACGTGGTGCGGACGGGCCAGGGCAGCCCGCTCAGCCGGCGCGAGCTGGCGGTGCTCGGCGAGATCGCCGAGGGCGCCACGGTGCGGGAGGCGGCCGCGGCGCTGTCGCTCTCGCCGGGGACGGTGCGCAACTACGTCTCGGCGGCGATCGCCAAGACCCGGGCCCGCAACCGCTGCGACGCGATCCGGATCGCCCGCGAGTGCGGCTGGCTGTAGGACCTCCCGAACGTACGCAGGCTCGCCGACGACCCGTCAGATTCCCGCTGACGGGTCGCAGGCGTGCGTGCGGGCGGGCGCGTTCAGAAGTTCTCGCCCAGCCCCTCCCCCGCCCGGGCGGCGGCCACCACGTCGGCGAACCGGTGCGCGGTGCGCGGGACGTTCGTCGGACGGCTGCCGATCAGGAACTCGCCGACCGAGGACTCGGCGGTCCAGTCCAGGCCGAGCGCGCGGGCGGCGGCGTCGGTGTCGCCGGAGCCGAGGCCGCAGGGGGCCAGGCCCATCGCGGTGGCGACCAGGTAGAGCGTCTGGTAGAGCACGCCGACGTGCTTGAGGGTCAGCGCGTAGGCGATCTGGCTGTACTTCCAGGACAGCCGCCCGAACCGGCTGGTGACGGTGAGCAGCACCTGCGGGTCGACGCTGCAGGCGGCGGCGCGCCAGGCGGCGGTGACGAGTTCGCCGAACGCGGCCTCCTCGCCGGGGTGCTGGAACGGGCGGGGGCGCAGCCGGTGGGCGGCCGCGTCGTAGCGGTAGACGCCGGGCTCCAGGCCGACGCACTTCACCACCGAGAGGTAGACCTCCAGTTCGCCGGTGGCGCCGCCGGCCGGGTAGGGGCGTTCGACGCCGTCGTAGCCGTGCGGGTCGGCGGGGTCGCCGGGGATGATCCGGCGGACCCGGGCCACCCGGTAGAGCAGTTCGGCGAGCTGGTCGAGCGTCACGGGGGTGTCGGCGTAGCTGCGGACCGAGCGGCGGCCCTCCAGCACCTCGCTGAGCGCGGGGTCGCGGGCGACCACGGTGTCCCAGTCGGGGACGGGCAGGTCGATGCCCTCGCCCTGTTCGCGGGCGCCGGTGCCGGAGACGGCGGGCAGCTGCGGGACGTCCTGGTGCGAGTAGACGCCGCCGGCCGGGTAGTCGTGCCGGCCGGCCCGGCTGCGGGCGTGGAACAGCAGGTCGTGGAAGTCCCAGAGCGGGGCCTCGGCGCCCTGGCCGGCCTCCAGGAAGCCGCCGCCGGCCAGCAGTCCGGCGAGCGCCTCGCCCTCCTCGGCGGACAGGCCCGCCAGCAGGGCCGCCTCGGCGGCGGTGCGGCTGGTGCTGAGCGCGGCCACGAAGGCGCCGCCGGCGGCCTGGTGGACGGTGAGCCGGAACGGCGCCATCGGGGATTCCAGCACGCAGGACTCGCCGTCGCCCTCGGGCAGCCGGCGCAGGTAGGCGAACCGGGAGAGCACCAGCGGGCCGGTGGGACGGGCGAATCCGGGCAGGCCGGCGAACCGGGCGATCGGGACGGCGGTGGCGAGCGGGGCGCCGAGGCGGTCCGCGACGGTGGTGGTGACCAGGTACGGGAAGCGCTCCAGCAGCTTGAGCAGCCTGGCCTGGTCGAGCACCAGGTCGTCCAGGTCGGCGTGGGTGCGGGTGAGTTCGGCCAGCGCGGCGACGGTGCGCTCGCCGAGCGCGTGGACCCGCTGGTGACCCCACGGGTGGGTGAGTTCGACGTCGCCGCCCTGGGCGGTGACCTCCACCTCGGGTCGCAGGCGGAGCAGGCGGCGCAGCCGGCGGTCGCCCCCTTCGAGGGGGGTGGGCGGCAGGGTTTCGATGACGGTCATGGGTACCTCCCCGGGTGGGCGGGGCAGCCGGGCCCGGCTGCCCCGCACGGTCGGTCAGATGAAGATCGGGATCGGGTTGAGCTCGCTCTCCGGGGTCGGGGCGTCCAGCCAGCCGAGCCGGACCGGGACGTCGTAGAGCCGGCCGGGCGCGTACCTGGCCCAGAAGTGCCGCATGCCGGGGACGATCACCCGGGCGACGGGCAGCCCCACGTCGGGGCGGGTCTGGTCGGCGACCAGGAACTCCATGCCGTGGTCCTCGACGATCCGCTGGACCAGCGTCAGGTCGTCGGCGAGGTCGGGGCCGGCCAGCGGCAGCCAGCTGGCGGGGGTGGAGCGGGGGGCCGCGGAGGGCCGCAGGTGGGGCTGGTTGGCCAGGGTGGCGGTGGTCCACCAGCGCTTCTGCTCGGGGTCGGCCCCGGCGTAGCCGACCCGGCCGTGCTCGTCGCCGACCACCGGGCCGAGGAACTGGTTCATCTCGGTGAGGGCGCGGGTGAGCGCGATGTGCGGGTCGAGGTGCGCGCCGAACGCGATCAGCAGGTCCTCGTTGGTGCCGGAGCCGGGGTCGGCGTCGGTGCGGCGGGAGAACGCGCCGACCACGGGGATGCCGAGGTCGCTGGTCAGGTCGAGCGCCCAGATCTCCCGGTTCAGGCCGCGGTAGACCTCGCGCAGTTGGTCGGTGTAGGGGTCGCCGAAGGAGTCCAGGTCGACGGCCGGGCGCTGGACCCGGTTGTACCACCAGAGCGCCACGGCGTCCCGCTCGACGAGTTCGAAGAAGCCCTGCAGCACGGCGTCCTCGAAGGAGGTGCCGGCCGCGCAGCCGTTGGAGTCGCCGGCCGCGAAGAACCGGCCGCTGTGCCGGTAGCCGTAGTACATCGCCTGGGTGGGCAGCCAGCGCTGCCGCTGCTCGGTGAGCGACCAGGCCGGGGACCACTCGATCCGGTCCTCGGGGCGGAACCGCTCCGGGACGACGTTGAACATCGACTGCTTGACGTTCCAGCGGTCGCGCTCGGCGTACTGCCGCTCGGAGTAGAGCAGGGTGCGCTCGGGGTGGATGGCGGCGTCGCCGAGTTCGGCGAAGGTCGCGGTGCGGCGGGCCTCGTCGCCCTGGAAGACGCCGGAGAAGCGCTCCATCGCCTCGCCGAGCGCGGAGGCCCGGGCCTGGACGTCGGTGCGGCCCTTGCCGCAGCTGATCGAGCGCAGGCCGGTGCGCAGCTGGCGCAGGTTGCCGCTCTGCCGGGCCAGGTTCTGGCCGGAGACGTAGACCCGCAGGCCGGTCGGGGTGTGCGCGGCGGGGACGAGCGCGGTGACCACGCCGGTGATCGGGCTGAGCTGCGGGCGGTACTTCTCCAGCATGTCCTCGGGCGAGGCGGAGCGGTGCCCGCCGTCCGCGGTGAACGCCTTCGGGCGGGACTCGAACCGGACGGGGGCGAGCTGGCGCTGCGACACCAGGCTGTCGTCGCCGCAGGCGGGGCACTGCGGGCGGCGCACCAGGGTGTGCTTCTCGCTCTCCAGCAACACGGTGTCCAGCGTGGTGACGGCGGCCTGCACGGGGCGGGCACCGGCCAGCCACTTCACGGTCTCCAGGGCGGCGAGCTGGGTGCCGAGGGCCAGGGTGGCGGGCAGGTGGGCGCCGGAGGTGGAGATCGGCTCGTCCTGGCCGAGGCGGTGCTGCAGGTAGCTGAGCGACTGCCGGTTGGCGGAGAGGCGGTGGGTCAGGCACTCCCAGCAGCCGGAGCCGTCGGCGGCGTCGGTGCCGCCGGTGCCGGGGGCGTCGGGGGTGAAGACCGGGCCGACCCAGACGATCGAGCCGACCGGGCGGGCCAGCAGCCAGGGGCGGCCGTCGGCGAGGGCCTGCCGGTTGCGTTCGGCCAGGCCGGGGTGCAGGTAGTCGTCGGTGAGGGCGACGGTGAACCCGGCGTCCTGGTCGACGGTGACCCCGGCGGCGGCCAGCGCCGCCAGGAACGGGGCAGCGTCCAGGTCGCCGTGCACCTCGACCCGGACGGTCGCGGTGCGCAGCGCGGTCACCGCGGCGTCGCCGTCCTGCCCGGCCATCTCGAAGAAGGCGGCGGCGGGGCGGTCGGTGCCGGGGTCGGCGGCGGTGATCCAGCCGCCGGCCCGGAGCTTGTCGACGCCGAGGCCGACCTTGTCGGCGGGGACGGTGCCGTCCAGGGCGGCGCCGATCTGCTCGGCGGTGCGGGTGCCGTCCAGCAGCGGGGCGAGGGCGAGGGCGAGCTTGCCGTCGACCACCGAGACGCCGCGCTCGGAGACCAGGTAGACGGCCTCGCCGTCGACCACGTAGGGGGTGAAGTGGCGCTTGAAACCGATGAGTTCGGACATGGCGGGGGCTCCTCGAAGCGGCGCGCGGTCAGCGCAGGGTGGCGAGCGGGGCGGCGGAGGCGTCGTGCAGGCGCAGCAGCAGCAGGCCGACGGCCACCGTGCCGTCCAGCGCGCCGAGGTTGACCGCGTCGTGCACCGCGCGGTCGGGGAACCAGGTGCCGTGCAGGCGGTGCCGGGTGAGCAGTTCACGGACCATCAGGGCGGCGGCCTCGCGGCCGTCGTAGAACGGGCCGGGCAGCAGGGCCTCGGTGTCCTCGGGCAGGGTGTGGACCAGCCCGGCCTCGGCGGCGGTGAGCGCCTCCGTGGCGGCGGAGAGCAGGGCCCGGCCGGTGAGCGCGGCCAGTTCGGGGCCGGTGACGGGCGGGGCGAGCACGCCCAGGTCGGCCGGGTCGACGGCGTCGGCGCCGAGCGAGACGGCGGTGTCCAGGCAGGCCAGCCGGCCGGAGGCGGTGCCGGTGGCGAAGCGGTGGCCGCGCAGCCGGTCCCGGACGGCCTCCGGGTCGGCGAGCAGGCCGGGGGCCTCGGCGAGGGTGCGGGCGAGCGCCGCGGCGATCGAGTCGGCGCCGCCGGGGACCAGCTCCTTGAAGTCGAACGGGACGCTCTCCTCGCCGAGCCGGTCGAGCGCGCCGGCCGCCAGGGTGCGGATCGCGTGGTCGGTGTCGGCGTGTCCGGCGCCGGCGGCGCGGCGCAGCCGGAGCAGGTTGAGCAGCAGTCCGGCGGTGCCCAGCGGCAGGTCGGCGTGCGGGATCCGGACCGGGCGGCCGGGGCGGCTGGAGGCGGACTCGGCGACGGTGAGCGCGCCGGGCACCAGGGCCTGGGCCGCGGTCAGGAAGCCGCTCTCGCCGAGCAGCAGGGCGCCGCGGGCCAGGCCGTGGATGATCGCGCCGGGGCCGAACAGGCCGCCGGGGACGGGGGCGCCGGAGGCGAGCCGGGAGTCGCCGGCGAAGGCGAAGGCCATCGGCTCGGCCGGGTCGATCAGCGCGGCGGCCTCGGCGAGCAGGGCGTGCGCGGCCCGGTGGAAGCGCGGTTCGCCGGTGGCGGACCAGAGTTCGGCGAGGAACAGGCCGATGCCGAGGGTGCCGGAGGCCAGGTCGGGGCCGAGCACCTCGACCTGCCGCAGGCCGGTGCCGGGGTACCAGCCCTGGGCGACCCAGCCGGTGCCGCGGCGGGCGGCGAGGATCCGGTCGCCGACGGCGACGGCCTCGGCCAGCAGCTCGCCGGGGGCGGGCGGTTCGGCCGCCGTCAGCGGCCGGACCGGCCCGGCGGGGGGCCGCTCGGTGCCGAGCCGGGCGGCGTCCACGCAGCCGGTCAGCACCGCGACGTGGGTCTCCAGGTCGAAGCCGTCGAGTTCGGCGACCCGCTGCTGCAGGCGCTGCCAGCCGGTGGAGCGGAAGTGCCCGGGGATCTCCCGGCCGTCGGCGGTGAACACCGAGGAGGAGGTGGTAAGCGAGCGGAAGAACGGGATGTCCAGGGTGCGGAAGGAGTCGAGCTCGGCGAGCACCACCTCCAGCAGGTCGTCGCGGTCGCCGTCGCCGGAGCGGGCGGTGACGGCGCCGCGCAGGGCGCCCGCGATGACGGTCTCCCGGGTCGCGCCGTCGTCCAGCGCGAGCGGGCTGGTGGAGGCCCGCAGGATCTTGTAGCCGTCCCAGGTGTGCCGCCAGATGTAGCGCACCCAGACGCCCCGGAATCCGCTCAACGGGCCTTCGGGGTCGGCGAGTTCACCACGGATCCGGTGGAGCGCGGCCTGCATCTCGCGGTAGCCCTCGACCACCTCCTCGGTGTACTGCCAGGGGTCGGCGGGCTGCCCGTCGTGCACCGGGCGGTAGGCGGTGATCGGCAGCGCGGGCACGCCGGGGACGATCTCCAGCGAGCCGACCCGGGACAGGCAGCCGATGTCCAGGGCGTCGGTGCGCCCGGCCGGGGTCCACGGCTGGAAAGCCATCGCGGTGCGCACCACGGTGGTCTCCAGCTCGTCCAGCAGGGCGTGCTGGGCGGGCTTGAGCACCGGCGGGTTCTGCACCCGCGGGTAGAGCAGGCACTCCAGGTCGATCAGCACGGGGTGCTCGCCGTCGGCGAGCAGGTTGTCGGCCCACATGTCGCGGCCTTCGAGCAGCTGCACCAGGCGGATCGTCATGCCGAGGCGGCGGTAGAACCGGGCGAAGCCCGCGCGGTCGGCGCACGGCCGGGACGGGACCAGTTCCTCCCAGCCGTAGTCGCCGGCGCAGTCGGTGCTCAGCGAGGCGGAGTGGCCGTCGTCGCCGCGGTCGGAGCGCAGCAGCACGGTGCGCAGTGGCAGGTCCAGCGAGAGTTCCCGGTTGAGCCGTTCGACCAGGCCGAGGAAGGCGGTGGCGTGCCGCATGTCCTTGGGCTTGTAGACCACGCCGCGGCCGTCGGCGAAGCGCAGCAGCGCCACCGAGCGGCCCTGGGCGTGCCGGTCACCCGCGTCGCCGTGCACCGAGTCGAGCGGGCCGGGGTCGGTGCCGTGCCACATCTGCTCGACCAGGCCGGCCCGGTCGGCGGCCAGCCGGGCGAACATCTCGGTGTACATCTCCTGCCACTGCCGGCAGACGGTGCCGATCAGGTAGGCCAGCGCGGGCAGCCGCTCCAGCCGGGCCAGCCAGCCCGCGGCGGAGGCGTCCGGGCCGCCCTCGGCGTCCCAACTCGTGTCGCGGGGGCGGCCGGTGGCGAGCTGGAACTCCTGGCAGAGCGTCAGGTTGGCGACCTCGACCAGCCGGCCGGTGAGGGTGCCGACCACGTCGGCGCGGCCCTGCGCGGTGACCTCGACGCCGAGGACGGTGCCGGGGCCGCCGGGCAGCAGCGCGTCGGCGGCGGCCCGGAAGCCGGCCGCGACCGCGCCCGGGCCGGTGGCCGGCGCGTCGGCCTGTGCCCGCAGGAACACCGCCAGCGGGTACGCCCAGTCGGGGAGCTTCTCCGGGTCGGCGAGGCGGACCCGGCGCAGGCCCTCGCCGAGCGGGCGCCCGGTCCGCGCCAGGTGGTCGAGCAGCACCCCGGCGGACTTCTGGTCGCCGGCGGCCCGGCGCAGCCAGGTCTCGACGGCGGCGGTGCGGCTGCGCCGGTCCTCGTCCGGGTCGGGGACGAACAGGGCCCGCCCGTCGTCCCGGGCGGCGGCGCGTTCCTCGAAACTCGCGGCGGCGGCGATCACGGCGCGCAGCCGCTCGTCGGCGCCGGGGAGCTGCGGCAGCAGGGCGGTCTGCGGGGCGACGGGGCCCGGGCTTCCGGCGGTGCGGAGCCAGGTCTGCAGGTCGAGCGACATCTCTCACATCTCCTGGAAACGGGCGAGGCGGGTGAACAGCGGGTCGGTGCCGAGCAGTTCGCGGTAGGTGCCCTCGGCGGACACCCGGCCCCCGTCCAGCACGTAGATCCGGTCGGCGGTGCGGATGGTGCTCAAGCGGTGGGCGATCACCAGGCGGGTGCGGTCGAGGCCGGCGACGGCCCCGGCGACCCGCTGCTGGGTGGCGTTGTCGAGCGCGGAGGTGGCCTCGTCGAGCAGCAGCACGGCGGGGTCGCGGACCAGGGCGCGGGCCAGCAGCAGGCGCTGGACCTGGCCGCCGGAGAAGCCCTGCGCGTCCTCGCCGACCCGGGTGCCCAGGCCCATCGGCAGGGCCCGCAGTTCCTCGGCGATGCCGGCCAGTTCGGCGGCCCGCCAGATCTGCTCCTCGGTGACGTCGGGGTCGGCGCCGGCCAGGTTCTCCAGCAGCGAGCCGCGCAGCATCCGGCCGTGCTGGAGCACCGAGCCGAGTTGGCGGCGCACCAGCCGGGGGTCCAGCGCGGACAGGTCGCGGCCGTCGTAGCGGACCGTCCCGGACTCGGGCCGCTCGAAGCCGAGCAGCAGCCGGACCAGGGTGGACTTGCCGGCCCCGGAGGGCCCGACCACGGCGACGAACTCGCCGGGTTCGGCGCGCAGCGAGACCTTGTCCAGGGTCGGCAGTGCGCTGCCGGGGTAGCGGAACACCACGTCCTCCAGGGCGAGTTGCCCCTTCAGCGGGCCGGGGTCGGCGAGCTGTCCGGCCCGGTCGGCGGCGGCCGTGGCGGGCTCGGCGAGGATCGGCCGCAGCCGGTCCAGCACCGGGGCGACCCCGTAGGCGCCGGCCGCGGCGTGGGTGACCTGGCCGAGCGCCAGGGCGACCTGGCCGGCCGCCACGCCGGCGGCCATCAGGTGCCCGGCCTCGGCGGCGGGGCCGAAGGTGGCCCCGGCCAGCAGCACCGCCAGCAGCAGCGGCTGGAGCGCGGTGGTGAGTGCCCCGGCGGTGGCGTCGGCCCGCATCGCGGCGGCGTCGGCGCGCTTCTGGGCGGCGAACGGGACGGCCCAGCGGGCGAAGGCCTGGATCTCCCGGCCGGCGGTCTGGATCTTGTCGATGCCCAGCAGCAGCCCGTACAGCACGCCCTGGAGCTGCCCGTGCGCCTCGTACACCCGGGACTCGTACCGCTGGCGGCGGCGGCCGAGCAGCAGCAGCACGGCCGTCACCGCCAGCACGGCGAGCAGCAGCAGGCCGCCGAGCCGCCAGTCCACCAGCAGCAGGACCGTCAGGCCGGTGACGGCGAACACCGCGCCGAGCACGGCGCCCACCAGCACCTCCGAGAGGGCCTGCCGGGCCTGCGCGACCGCGTTCGCCCGGTGCACCAGGTCGCCGGTGGTCCAGTCGCGGAAGAACCGCGCGTCCTGGGACAGCAGCCGGTCCCAGACGGCGGGTTCGAGCGCGTGCTGGACCCGGGAGGTGAGCCGGACGGCGGCGGTGTTGCGGACCAGCGTGAGCAGCCAGGACGCCACCACCGCGGAGCCCAGCAGCCCGGCCAGCCAGCGCACCGGGTGCCGTTCGGCCAGCAGCAGGCCGGGCAGCAGCACTCCGGTGGACAGCGGGACGAGCAGGCCGAGCAGGGCCGAGAGCAGCCCGGCGGCGGTCAGCGTCCCGAGGTCCCGGCGGGCACCGGGAACCGCGAGGGCGAACCGCAGCAGGGCCCCGGGGGTCGGACTCCCCGGCGGCAGCGGCGGGTAGAGCAGCAGCGCCTGGCCGCTCAGCTCCGTACGGGTGGCAGCCCGTCCGGAACCCGGGTCGAGGCGGCGGTGCCGCCCGGCCCGGGGGATCAGGGCGATCGGCCGGCCGTCCTCGGCGGCGAACGCCACCATCGGCCCGGCCGTGCCGGTCGGGTCCCCGCCGGCCAGCGTGACGGGCCGCCAGCGCACCCCGGCCCGGCGCAGCAGCGCGGTGACCGGGTCGGCGGCGTCCCGCACGGCGGCGGGGAGCTCGGCAGGGACGTCGACGCCGAGCGCCCGCAGCACCTCGCGCGCCGAGTCCGCGCGGTGGCGCGGCGCTTCCGGCGGGGCCGCGCGGTGGCGCGCGGAGGCGTGCGGACGTGCTGCGGCGGTTCCCAGCGCGGCCAACGCGTCCGCGAGCGCGGTGCGGTTGGCGGTCGCGGTGGCGTCGACCCGGGTCGCCGGGTCGCGCTCGGTGTCCGCCGCGACGGTCTCTGCCCCGCCCGGGCGGGCGGCGGCGGTGGCGGTGCTCATGCCGACTCCTCCGTTCGGGCGGGCGTCTCCTGGGTGGTGGTTCCGGTGGCCGCCCCGGCCTTGCGGGCGGCGTCCCGGAGCAGGTCGCGGTACGGGCCGTCCTGCTCGGCGAGGTCGGCGGGGCGGCCCTGCTGGACGATCCGGCCGGCGGCGAGGACGACCACCCGGTCGGCGGCCCGGACGGTGCTCAGGCGGTGCGCCAGGACCAGGCAGCTGACACCCCGTCGGCGCAGGTGGGCGTTGACGGCGGCCTCGGTGTGGGCGTCGAGGGCGCTGGTGGCCTCGTCGAGGACGACCAGGGCCGGGTCGAGGGCGAGGGCGCGGGCGATCTCCAGCCGCTGGCGTTCGCCGCCGGACCAGTTGCGGGCGTCCTCGTCGATCCGGGCGTCCAGCCCGCCGCGGCGGCGGACCAGCTCCTCGGACTCGGCGTCGGCCAGCGCCCGGCGCAGCGCGTCCTCGCCGGTGCTCGGGTCCCAGAGCGTCAGGTTCTCCCGGACGGTGCCCTCGAAGAGCCGCAACTGCTGCTCCACGTAGGCGACCTGGCTGGTGATCAGGCCGCGGTGCCAGTCGTCGCGGGGCCGGCCGTCCAGCAGCACCTCGCCCTTCCAGGGCCGCAGCACGCCGGCCGCGAGCCGGGCCAGGGTGGACTTGCCGCTGCCGCTGCCGCCGACCACGGCGACCCATTCGCCGGGGGCGATCCGCAGCGAGATCCCGGCCAGCGTCGGCGGGCGGTTCGGGTCGTAGCCGAACTCCAGGTCGCGCAGCTCCAGTTCGCCGGTCAGCCGGACGTCCTCGGCGGGGGCGTCGAGCACCGGGGCGAGGTACGGGTCGACCTCGCTGCACTCGATGTCCTCCAGCAGCGCGTTCTGCGCCCGGGCGATGGTGAACTCGCTCCCGGTGCCGACCAGTTGGGAGACCGGCAGGAGGAAGC
Organism: Kitasatospora sp. NPDC088134; assembly: GCF_044741705.1. Taxonomy (NCBI): domain Bacteria; kingdom Bacillati; phylum Actinomycetota; class Actinomycetes; order Kitasatosporales; family Streptomycetaceae; genus Kitasatospora; species Kitasatospora sp. NPDC088134. Next base: position 84,166 of record NZ_JBIUTD010000028.1, read on the forward strand.
CGTTGAGCAGCAGCAGGAAGGCCAGCAGGGTGCCGAAGGAGAGCGAGCCGCCGAGCAGCAGGGCGGTGCCGAGGACCACGGCGGCGGCCGCGGCGGCCGAGTTGAGCGCGCCGGGCAGCGAGAGCGGCACCAGGACGGTCTCCACCACCCGCTGGCCGGTGTGCGCGGCCCGGGCCTGCCAGCCGGCCCAGGAGCGGAACAGCGCGTCCTCGGCGCCCTCCGCCTTGACCGTCTCGATCGCGGACACCCCGGCGAAGGCGACGCCGTCGCGCTTGTGCTGCTCGGCGTGCAGCCGGTGCACGAGGCCGCCGCGCCGCCGGTCGGCGGAGCGCAGCGCCAGCGCGTCCAGCACGGCGACGGCGACCGGGATCGCGGCGAGCCGCGGCGCCAGGTGGACCAGCGCGGCCAGGTGGACGGCGGCGGCGGCCAGTGCGGACGCGGCGCCCGCCACCCGGTAGGAGAGCAGGTTGGCCAGGCCGTCGTTGAGCTGGACCCGGGTGACCAGGCCGCCGAGCTGGCGGCGGTGGAAGAAGGAGCCGGGCAGCCGGAGCATCTTCCACAGGAAGGCCGCCGAGGAGCGGGCGGCCATCGCCTCCAGCACCCGGTTGACCAGCGCGGAGCGCAGCCGGTTGCCGGCCAGCACCAGGGCGGCGACGGCCGCCCCGGCGAGCGTCAGCGGCACCGCCCAGCCGGTGGCGCCGCCGTTGACGACGCCCGCCAGGTAGGTGCGCAGCAGGAACGCGCCGGCCACCCCGGGGACGGTCATCAGCATGCCGACCAGCACCGCGGCCAGCAGCGGCCCGGCGTAGGGGCGGGTCCGGGCGGCGAGCGAACGCAGCAGCGGGAACCGACGGCCGCCGCGCTCGAAGTCGGGGCCGGGTTCGAAGCCGACGGCGATGCCCGCGAAGGACTCCCAGAACTCCGCCGGGGTGGCCGAGTACGAGCCCAGCGACGGGTCGTTGACGTGCACCCGGCCGCGCCGGACGCCCTCGAAGACGGCGAAGTGCGGGCCGGTGACCAGCACCATCGACGGGACCGGCACCTCGCCGAGCCCCTCCAGCCGGTCGTCCTCGCGGCGCACCACCCGGCGGCCGCGGGCGGTCAGCCCGTAGCGGCCGGCGGCGCGGGCCACCGCGGCGGCACTGACGCCGTCCCGGCTGACCCCGCACGAGCGGGACGCCTCGTTCAGGGTGACCCGGCGGCCGAACGCGCCGAGCACGACGGCCAGGCAGGCGGCGCCGCAGTCCTGTTCCTCCATCTGCGGGACGACCGGCGTGCGCAGGTAGGTGCGCTTCTTCGCCTTCTTCGCCTTCTTCGCCTGCTTCGCCTGCTTCGGGGCGTCGGGGGCCGCCGGTCCGCCGTTGGCGGTGCGCGCCCCGGTGGCGGGCGGTTCGACCGTGGCGGTCGGGGTCGGCCTCATCGCTTCGCCTCCTGGCCCAGCACCGCCTGGTAGGGGTGCCGGCTGCCGAGGTCGATCCGGACGTCCAGCGCCAGCGGCCCGTTCAGCACGGTGCCGGGCGGCAGTTGGGCGTACGCGACCCGGACGGGGGCACTGCCGGCGGGCAGGCCGGGGACGGGCACCGGGAGGGTGCCGTCCAGCGAGTCGGCGCGCACCGGCAGCGGCTCGACCCGGTCGATCACGGCGGGCAGCGCGCCCCCGCCGGGCAGCGGGACCAGTACGGTCAGGCCGGGGGCGAGCCGCGCGGCGTCCTTCGGGTCGTCGGCGAGCAGCCGGACGGTGGCCGGGGCGTCCGCCGCGTCCAGGGTCAGCAGCGGGGCGCCGGGGTCGATCCGGGTGCCGGGTGCGGCGAGCAGCGCGGTCACGGTGCCGGCCGCGGGGGCGGTCTCCTCGGCGTCGCCGACCCGGGCCAGTACCTGACCGGCCGTCACCCGCTCGCCGGGGCGGACGGTGAAGGCGACCAGGCTGCCGGGGTGCGCGGCGGCCACCCGGACGGGGGCCTCGCCGTGGGCGGCGACCGCGTGCACGGTCAGGGTGTGCGGGAGCTCGCCCCACACCGCCCAGCCCGCGCCCGCGCCGACGGCCAGCAGCAGCGCGGCGCCGGCCAGCCAGAGCCGGGCGCCGACCGTCCGCACGGGCTGGTCCAGGCCGGGCTCCAGCACGGCGGCGGCGCGCGCGGCGGCCACCGCCGTCCGGGAGCGCTCCGCGTGCTCCTCGTGCTCTGCGGGCTTCTCGTGCTCTGCGGGCTTCGCGTGCTCCGCGGGCTTCTCGTGCTTCTCGGCGGCGGGTTCGGTCACGGTGCTCATGCCGCCACCTCCACCAGGTGCGTGCGCGGCGGGCAGGAGACCGGCAGCTCGCGGACCCCGCCGAAGGCGAACTGCTCGTGGCGGCGGGCGGTGGCGTCGGTCAGCGTGGTGCTCAACTCCCGTACCGCGTCGGCCTCGGCGAGGCCGCGCAGGACGGCGGCGCCGGCGATCAGCGAGAGCGGCGCGCCCAGGCAGTGGTGCGGGCCGTGGCCGAAGGCGAGGTGCTGGCGCTCGGCGCGGTCGGGGTCGAAGCGGTCGGGGTCGGCGAAGCGGCGCGGGTCGCGGTTGGCGGCGGCGTACAGCAGCATGGCGACCCGGCCGGCCGGGATCACGGTGTGGCCGAGGTCGACCGCGCGGGTGAGCGCGCGGGAGCTGGCCCGGACCGGGCTGCCCAGGCGCTGCGCCTCGTCGAACACGGCGGCGGCCAGGGCGGGTTCGGCCCGCAGCCGGGCGGCCAGGCCGGGGGTGCGGATCAACTCCCAGGCGGCCAGGGCGAGTCCGGAGGTCAGGGTTTCGAGTCCGTTGGCGAGCAGCATCACCACGAAGGCGAGCAGTTCCTCGCTGTCGAGCCGGCCGTCGCCGCGGGCGACGGTCAGCCGACTGATCAGGTCCTCGCCGGGGCGGGCGGCCCGCTGGGCGCACAACTCCTCGACGTAGGAGCGGAATTCGGCGAACTCGGCGTCCAGTTCGGCGGCCTCGGGGCCATTGCCGAAGGGATCCAGCAGCGAGCGGGCGACCAGGGCGGCCCAGCCGGTGATCCGGTCGTGCTCGGAGTCGGGGACGTCGAGGATCGCGCAGGAGACGGCGACCGGCAGCGGGACGGCCAGGTCGGCGACCAGCTCGAAGGAGCCGGACTCGACCAGCGGGGCGAGCAGCCGGGCGGCGGTGGTCTCGATCCGCTCGCGGATCTGCTCCAGCCGGCGGTGGCTGAACGCGGCGGTGGCGAGCCGCTTGAGCCGGGTGTGGTCGGCGCCGTCGCGCATCGGCAGCATCCGGTTGACCACGTCGAGCAGGGCGGTGTTGCCGGCCCGGGGCAGTCCGACCGTGGTCGGGTCGACGTTGCTGCCGGGGCTCATCAGGACGGTGAGGATCTCCTGGTGCCCGGAGACCACGTGCAGCGGACCGAGGTCCAGGACGGGCGCCTCGGCCAGCAGCCGGCGGTAGAGCGCGGGTGGGTCCTGCTGAGCGGCGGGCTGCTGGATGAACCGCGTCAGCTCGTGCCGGAGGCTGTCCATGCCCGGCTCTCCTTCAATCTGGCGGTGTGACGGGGACGTTCGGGCCGGGCGGGGTGCGGGGGTGGGCCGCCGGAGGGCGGACCACCCCCGCACAGGACCCGTGTTACTCGGCCGCCGGGGCCTCGACCGCGTTGGAGATCGAGCCGAAGCTCGACACCGGGCAGGCCGCGCAGAACAGGGACGAGACGGAGACGCCGCCGTTGACGGTGTCGAGCTCCTCGACCTCGATGTCGAACTGCTCGTCCTTGTTGATCTCGTTCTCAGCCATGGGATTCTCCTTCGGCTCTCGCGGCGCCTCCCCGCTCCTCGGGTCGGTCGTCCCGCTTTTCCCGCACCGCCTTTTCGCTTTCCCGGCTTTCGCTTTCTCCGGTTCCGCTCTCGGCGATGTCTCAACTATGACCGAGCCGCGAAAACCCGTGCAGTAGGAGATGTCAGATTCCTGGGGGTGTAGATGTCATCACCCTGCATGACATTTTGCATGTACTCCGACCTGCGGCGATGCGCTACTTGCCCGAACAGGCGCGGACCCGTCACGCTGCCTTGCATGACACCTCTTTCCGAGAATTCCCCGGCCGTGGAGGTAACGGATCTGCGGCGCAGTTACGGCGACTACGAGGCGGTGCGCGGAATCTCCTTCTCGATCGCCCGCGGTGAACTGTTCGCGCTGCTCGGGACCAACGGCGCGGGCAAGACCACCACCCTCGAAGTCCTGGAGGGCTACCACCCGCCGACCTCCGGCCGCGTCCGGGTGTTCGGCCTGGACCCGTTCACGGCCGGCCCGCAGGTCCGCCGCCGGACCGGGACGATGCTCCAGGAGGGCGGCTTCTTCAAGGAGTTGACCGTCAAGGAGACCGTCGACTGCTGGCGCGCCTTCACCAGCCGGGCCCGGCCGACCGCCGAGGTGCTGGCCAGGGTCGCGCTGGAGCCGAAGGCCGGTACCCGGGTCTCCCAGCTCTCCGGCGGCGAGCGCCGCCGGCTGGACCTCGCGCTGGCCGTGCTCAACGACCCCGAACTGCTCTTCCTGGACGAGCCGACGACCGGCATGGACCCGGAGGCCCGACGCGCCACCTGGCAGCTGGTCGAGGAACTGCGGGCGGGCGGCACCACGGTGGTGCTGACCACCCACTACCTGGAGGAGGCCCAGCAGTTGGCCGACCGGGTGGCCATCATGGACCGCGGCACGATCGCCGCCACCGGCACCGTGCGCCAGGTGCTGTCCGGCCGCGGCGACCTGATCACGCTCCCGCTGCCGGCCGGCCGCCCGCTCGCCGAGCTGCCCGAACTGGCCGGCACCGCGCCCTCGTGGGAGGACGGCCGGGCGGTCTACCGGGTGCCCCGCTCGGCACCCGCCCTGGCCGCGCTGCACTCCTGGGCGGCCGGCCGGCACATCGAACTCGACGGCCTGGAGGTGCGCTCCAGCTCGCTGGAGGACCTGTTCCTCGACCTGGCCGCCCACCACCCCGCCCCCGAGGGAGCCGCCCGATGAACTGGATCGCTTACACCAAGGGCCAGTTCGGCCTGTCCTGGAAGGTGTTCTGGCGCAACCGGCGCTCCACCTTCATCGGCTTCCTGCTGCCGGTGCTGCTCAACCTGGTGATCGCCGCGCCGCTGCGCGCGCAGGAGATCGGCGGGGTGAACGCCGCCGGGTACGTGGCGGTCGGGCTGCTCGGCCTGGCGCTGGTCACCTCCTTCGTCAACCTGCTGAACAGCGTGGTGGCGCGCCGCGAGGAACTGGTGCTGAAGCGGCTGCGCGGCACCGAGTGCCCGCCGAGCGCCGTACTGGCCGGGCAGTTGGGCGCGGGCGCGGTGGTGGTGCTGATCCAGGCGCTGGTGTTGGGCGGCGTCGCGGTCGGCTGGTTCGGCGCACCGCTGCCCGCCGACCCGCTGCTCCTGCTGCTGGTCCTGCTCGGCGGCTACCTGCTGTTCTCGGTGCTGGCGGTGGCGCTCTCCGGCGTCACCCCGTCCACCGAGTCGGCGCCGCTGGTGGCCACGCCCGTACTGGTGCTCTGCATGTTCGGCGCGGGCGTGTTCACCCCGGTGGCCGGCCTGCCGGACTGGCTGCGCGGCCCGGCCGGCGCGCTGCCGCTCTCCCCCGTGGTCCGCGGCCTGCGCACCGCCTGGTTCGGCCGCGGCTTCGGCCCGGAGACCTGGACGGGCGGTCCGCTGCCCGAACTCGACCTGCTGCACGGCTGGACGTCCGCCGGGCCCTCACTGCTGCTGCTCGCCGCCTGGCTGGCCGCCGCCGCGATGCTGGCCCGCCGCCTGCTCCGCTGGGAGCCGCGCCGCGGCTGACCGCCACCGCAACTCCCACCCCCGCCTCCGACCGACCCGGCTCCGACCGGCCCGCCCCGGTGCGAAGTGCCCTCCCCCGAGGGGACTTCCGCCCGTGGCGGGCCGTCACACGTCCGGCGGCCGCCGGGAACGCGGGCCCTCCCCCGGCCGCTCCTCCGACCGCCCTCCCCGCCGGCCGACGCGCCGTCACCGGGCGGCGGGGTAGCGCACGGGGTGGCCGCCGACCCGGTGCGGCAGCAGCCCGACCAGCACCAGCACCGTCGCGGCCAGCGCCAGCAGCGGCAGGAACGGCACCGGGTCCGGCGCCTGCAGCACCACGATCACCGCCGTCGCCGCGGCCGGCGAGTGCGGCACGTGCGCCAGCATCATCGCCACCAGTGCCAGCCCGCCGGCCACCGCCGCCGCCCACGGCCCCGGCCCGGCCGCCGCCAGCACCGCGAACCCGACCACCGCCGACAGCAGTTGCCCGCCGATCAGGTTGCGCGGCTGCGAGAGCGGCAGCCCGGGAGCGCCGTGCACCAGCGCAGCACTGGCCGCCAGCGGCGGGATCAGCACCGGCTGGTGCAGCAGCACCCCCACCCCGACCAGCACCAGCAGTGCCCCCGTGGCAAACCCCCCGGCCCGGACGGCCTGCCGGGCCCGGCTTCCCAGGGCGGAAAGGTGCGAGGTCAAGGGCATCTGCTGGCTCCCGGGTCGGACGGAATCGGTCCCGGAAGCCTAAACAGAACGTTGACGTTTCAAGAATCCCTTTGCCTCCCAGGCAAGCCCTTGCCCTGCCCCGCCCTCGGCGCCATGTTTCCCCACAACGCAAACATGCGCGGTAAACAAATCGGGGGGTTCCGATGCCGCACTCGCTCGCCGTCGCACTGCCGCTGCTCTGGCTCGCCCGGCTGGCCCTCACCGAGTGGGTGCCGATGTTCCCGCTCAACGACCTGCGCCCCGGCAACCTGCGCACCCGACTGCTCGCCACTGCCATCAACTACCCGTTCCCGCCGGCTATTTCGGCTTCGCCACCGCCGCCCGGCGCGAGCTGTACCGCCGCGACTACGCCCGCACCCTGAAGGTCCTGCCCACCGCGGGCCGGGACGTGGTGCCCGACCTCCAGCACACCGTGGTCGGCGTGCTGCCCCTGCTGATGACCGCCGGTGCGGCGACGGCCACCATGGGTGCATGAGCACCGAGCCCCCCGCCGCCGGGCCGGCCGTCCCGCCCGGATCGACGCCGCCGCCGTCACCGAGGCCGCCGTCGGCGTGATCGACGCGGACGGCCCGGAGGCGCTCACCATGCGCCCCCCTGCTCGCCGCCGCCGGCGTACCCGAGCAGGAGGCCCTCACCGCCGTCCGGACCGTCGGCGTCTACACCCTCGGCCACGCCCTCGCCCAGACCGGCACCCCTTCCGCCACCGCCCCGGTGCCCCGCCCGCCTCCTACGACACCTGGTTCGCCGCCGGCCTCGACACCTTCCTCCTCGGCCTCCGCCACCGCCTGGCCCCCTGAGAAAACACCGCAGCCCCCGCCCGACCGGGCGGAGGCTGCTGCCGTGCGCTGTGCCCCAGGCAGGATTCGAACCTGCGACACCAGCTTTAGGAGAGCTGTGCTCTATCCCCTGAGCTACTGAGGCCGGGGCTTGCCGAGAATGCTGCCAGGAATCGAGACCCCAACTCCTGGTCGCACCGACAAACCGCCTGGTCGACCGCCCTGCACCAGTCTCGACAGCTCCCCGAGGGGGTTACTGGCCGTGCACTGGCGCCATGCCGGTAAAACCTCCGACAGCCTAGCGGATGCAGGCCGATGGTCTGCCGCATTCCACAGGCCGGCCGGTGGGCGTTCCCCGTACGAGTCCGAAGTCGCCCCGGACGGCTGTCTGCGATCAGTCGGCTCGTCGGGTCAGCGCTGCGGCGAGTTCGCGGATGCCGGCGTCGCGCTCGGCGGCGGTGTCGCCGTAGTCGTAGCTGTGGGTGAACTTGGCCTGGGGGAAGGTTTCGGCCATCCACACCGAGCAGTAGTGGCCGGGCATGAAGCAGGCCTGCAGTTCGGTGTAGATCTCCACGACCTGCTCGGGCTCGACGCCGAGGGCCTGGAGGCGGTACCAGAGCGCTTCCTCGGCGTGCAGGGCCAGCGCGCCGCCGGCCGTGACGATCTGCGGCTCGCCCTTGGTGTCCAGGTACTTGAAGGAGGCGTAGCTCGGCACGCCGCGGGTGTGCCGGACGTCCTCCAGGACCCGCGACCACCACAGCTCGGCGTCGAGGGCGTGCGGGTCGAGGGCGCGGAGCCGGCTCTCCACGGCGGTGAACTCGGCGAACACCTGGTCGGGGTGCTGGGCGGCGGCCAGCGCGGCCAGGCTGCGGTCGAGTTCGGCGAGGGAGGACAAGAACGCCTCCAGGCTGGTGTTGACCGGCCTGGAGGGCTCCTCGAAGTCGGTGAACACCGACCAGACGCGGCCCTGCGGGTCGAGGCACAGTTCGGTGCCCCCGTCGGTGCCGAGCCGGGCCCACCGTTCCTCACCGCCGTGCGGGCCGGAGCGGTCCTGCCCGGCGGTGAGGTCGCCGAGTGCGAGCGCGTCCTGCGGAGAGGTGCGGAAGTAGGGGCCGACCTGGACCGGCAGACCGGTGGCGGTCAGCAGGCGGGCCGCCGCGTCGGGGACCGTGACAAGGGCGAACTCGGCAGCGTCCGGGCGGCGGAGGCCCTCCGGGCCGAAGCGTTCGAGGAGGCGCTGGGCGAGTTCTGCGGTCATGGCAGCAGTGTATGGGCGGGGGCAGTCGGTGGGACTCGGATCGCTCACAGACGGTGGGTCAGTGGCATGATGCCTCGAGCGCCCGGAGCGAGGACGGGCAACTGCGGTGGACGGGGCGGGGGTTGATGTGAACGACATCGTGCACGACTACGAGAACGTGGAACGGGCCGCGGCCGAGTTCGACAAGCTGCATGCGAAGCTGAGTGCCAAGAAGCACATGGTCAACCACGGGCATGCGAGGGCGAGCTCGACCGCCCGGGGGGACAGTCTGGGCGAGGTGGTGGCCAAGGCCGCTTCCACGGCCCTGCAGAGCATAGAGAAGGCGCTGGATTCCCTGGCGGACCACGCCGACCAGGCTTCCCAGGGCCTGTTGAAGATGAACAAGAACCACCGGGAGCACGAGGAGCACCTCGGCCGGGAGTTCAAGCGCATCGTCGACAAGCACGACACCACCCCGGTCTACCTGCTCAGTGCCGACGGCCAGCTCCACCGGCTGGAGCGCGACGGGAGCGCGCCGAAGCCGATCACCGGCCACGAACCGGGCATCAAGGACCTGCTGACGCCCGACCCGGCCGGAGGCATGCAGACCACCGTCGGCCCGCCCAACGACCGCAAGAACTATCCGTTCAAGCCCAAGAAGCGCCCGCCGGGGGGCCGCCCGCAGGTCCCGTCGACCAAGATCGACGCCGGTAGCTCCGAGCTGGCCCGCGCCACCCAGCGCGCCCGGCAGGCAACCGGCAAGTACGGCGGTGGAGTCGAGGACAAGCCCAGCGCCAACTACGCGGCCTTCCACTACGACAACGGCACCGGCAACCCGATCATCGTGGTGGCGCAGAGCATCCCCCGCCGCTCCCACTCCGAGGTCGTGCTCGGCCTGCCCATCCTGCGCCAAGGCATGCAGGACCACGTCAAAGCCGTCTACACCGAGCGCCAGCCCTGCCCGACGGGCAGTACCTGCGGAGCCTGGTTGAAGCAGTACTTCCCGAACGCCACCGACGTCACCCACACCTTCGACTACGACGGTTCCGCCACCTCCGACGGTAACGTCCAGCACAACCGCTATCTGATAAGACTGAAGCGCAGACACCAGCAGATCTACGGCTGATCCGCACCGGCCCGCACCGGGCCGGGCGGGGCCGCGGCGGACGGCGGGAGGGCCCGGTGGCAGTGACACGCGCGGAGATGGAACGGGAGTTCGGTCCGGACGGGCTGGTGCGTCCCCCCGCGGAGCGGATCGCGGAGTCGGTGACCGACCCCGGCGCCTTCGAGTTCCTGACCACCGTCGGCCTGCCGGCCGGCCGCACCGCCGTCTTCGAGGCGGAGGAGCACCTGGCCACCGGACCGGTGCCGATGCGCGAGCACTTCGGCGACTGGGAGGAGGCCGAGGAGGAGTACCTCGACCTGTTCGGCCCCGGTGCCGGGTCCTGGCTGGTCCTCGGCGAACTCGCCACCGGCACACTCGCGTTGGACGGCACCACCGGCGGCGTCCACGCCGTCCCGCTGGACATCGCCGAGGACGGCCTGGAGCGCCCCTACCACGTCGACCTGTCCTCGCTGGCGGCCTTCCTGCTGGCCTTCCAGCGCGAGCTGCCGCACTACGACGAGGGCAGCGGAGCGCAGGAGTTGCGCGACTCGGTCGAACGGCTCACCGCCGAGCTGACCGCCCTGGAGCCACGTGCCATGGCCGAACCCGAAGGCGTCTGGCGGCTGTTGCTCGACGAGATCCGGCACGGCTCCTGACTCCCGGCCGCCCGGAGAGCCGGGTCAGCGGCCGCGCGGGTGCGGCACCCTCCCGGCCGGGGCCGTGCCCGCATTGCTGGCGGCACCGGTGACCACGCCCTGCCCGAACTGCTCGGCCGCGCCCAGCGGATCGGCGGCGTAGCCCTTCACCTGGTCGACCGACTGCTGCACACCGCTCTTGAAACCGCTCTCCCCGGCCTGTGCGGTACGGCCCAGGTCGATCCCGTGCTGGGCGCCGACCGCGTTCATCGTCAGCTGCACCACCAGGTCCTGCCCCATGCTGCCGAGGGCCGCGAACACCGGGCCTTCGACCAGCGACATCAGCTGCGACAGCAACTGCTGCTCGGCCTCCTTGAGGAGGCGCTTGACGATGACCCGGGTGACCTGGGTGGCGCCCACCGCACCCGCTTCGGACAGTCCGAACGTGAACGGAGCGGCGGCCTGGGCGGCAATCAACTCGGTGGCCATGATGACGAGTTGGGCGATCGCGGCGACCTTCGCGCCGGAGATCACCAGGGCGGCGCCGTCCAAACCGGTGGCGAACAGGTCCAACGCCTTGCCGACCTGCGGCAGATGAGTGCCGACCACCTTGTCGAACTTCGCCCGGAACGCCTCCGCGGCGGCCCCCTGGTTCATCCCGAGCAGGCCGCCCACCGCGCTCGACAGGGCGTCGGTGTCCTCGGTGAGCGAGGACGCGAGCTCGCGGAGCTCGTCGGCCATCTCGCGGTACTCGTCCTCGTCGACGTTGGGCCAGTTCACACCGATCAGGTCGAGGACCCAGGCCAACTCGTCCGGCAGTACGACACCCATGCGCTCCCCTTCCCCCGTCTGCCGGAACGACTATTCAGGCCGCACCGGGAGTCGGTCAACTCTCCCGCCGGGCCGGCCGCCGGTGGGTAGGCTCCGACCGGAACAGTGACGGACACAGGACAGAACGGGGGCGAAGGAAGTGGGCCAGCACCGGATACCTCCGCTGCACGCCGGCCGCAGGGACGCCGGAGCGGCTCTGCTCGGATGGCTGAAGGACCCCAGGGCGCCTCGCCTGTGCCGGGTCCTGGGAGCTGCGGGCAGCGGCCGGACCCACCTGCTGGCCTGGCTGACCGCCGGCGGCACCGCCCCCGACACCCCCGTGGAACAGCGGGTCAACGCCTTCCTGCCCGCCGCCGGGTACGGCGTGCGGGCCGCGGTCTGGCAGCTCGGACAGCAACTGGGCGTGTCGGCCCGCACCGTCGGGGAACTGCTCGACCGGCTGGCTTCCGACCCCCGGCGTACCGTGATCTGCGTCCCCGAGCTCGACCAGGCCCTCGACCCGGTCCGGCTGGTGGCCGAACTCCTGGACCCGCTGCTGGAGTTGCCGCACGTCCGACTGGTGGCCGAGGCAACGGCGGACCTCGTGTTCACCGCGGTCGCGGAACCCGCCGAACTCGACCTGGATGACCCCCGCTGGACCGACCGCGCCCGCTGGGACGCCTGGTGCGCGAGCGAGGGCCTCGACCCCGCCGCGTACCCGAACCCCGGCCGGGCGGTGGGTGCCGTCCTCCCCGCCCCACCGGCCTTCGCCGACCTGCTGGCCCGCGTCCCGCTCGACGCCGACGGCCGGCCCCACCTGGTCGCCGCCGGGACCGAACTGCTCACCGGCCTGTGGGCCGCGGCAGCCCGCTCCGGCGACCCCGGCCCGCTGGCGGCCGACCCACTGCTGTACGCACTCGCCGAACCGGTCGCCGTCACCGCCGCCCTGGAAGCCGCCGCCCCCGGCACCGCCCCCGCCGCACTGGACGCCGCCTGGCAGGCCGCGGGCCCCGCCCTGATCGACACCCCCGAACCAGCGGTCCGGGCCCACCAACTGCGCGCACGGCTGCTCGGCACCGACCCGGGAGACCCGCAGGACCTCGCCGCCGCCGCGTTCGCCGCCGACCGGCTCGGCACGGCCCCGTGCCGCTGGACCGCCCGCTGGGCCCGCCGCCACCCCGACACCGCCGCCACGGCCCCCGGCGCCGGCCCCTACCGCGGCCGGTGGCTGCTCGCCGACCCCAACGGCGCCGTCCACACCCTCGCCTCCGCCGACGGCACCGTCCTCGGCCGCATCACCGTCCCCGGACCGAAACCGCTGCGCGCCCTCGCCGCCACTCCCGGCGGCAGCCTCGTCCTACTGGACCAGTGGGGCGGCCTCGACCTGGTCACCCCCGGCCCCCCGACCCCCGGCCTCGATCCGCACGCCCTGGACGAGGCACTGGCCCGGCTGCGCGCCGCCGCCGGCGAACCGACCGCCCTGGCCGCCGCCGCCGACCTGCCCCACGCGGCCCCGGCCCTCGGCGACAGCGACGGCACCGTCCACTGGCACCACGGCGGCTCGGTGCTCGGCGAGAAACTGCACACCGGGCCGGTCACCGCCCTCGCTGCCGCCGCGGTGGACGCCGAGCCGGCCGGCCTCGGCATGCCGCTGCTGGCCAGCGGCGGCCTGGACGGCGCCGTCCGGCTCTGGGGGCCCGGCGACGAGCCGATGCCCGAACCCGCCGACCGGCGACCGTGCCCGGTCACCGCACTCGCCCTCGACACCGGCGCCTCCGGACCGGCCCTGGCCGCCGCCTGGTCCGACGGCCTGATCCGAGTCCGCTCCCTGGAGGTGTCCGACACCGTCCTCGACCTGCGCCTCGGCTCCCCCGCCACCGGGCTCTCACTGGTCGGAAGCATCCTGCTGGTCGGTCTCCCGGAGGGCTCGCTCGCCCTGGAACTGCGCGACCGGTCGACACCTCGCCATTGATCCTGCCGTGGGGCGAGGGGAGACGACAGGTCTGCTGCCCGCCGGGCCGGGCGACGGCGGGCGTGGCGGTGGATGGTGGTCCCGGTGGCCTACGGTGGGTGCTGAGCGCTCGTGGCGCCCCGGTTCGTCGCACTCGAAAGGTCTCCGCCTGTGACTTCCTCCCCGGAGAACCCGCAGACCCCGTTCGCCGGTCTCGGCCGCATCCTGGTGATCATCCCGACCTACAACGAGGCCGAGAACGTCGAGCGGATCGTCTCCCGTGTCCGCGCCGCCGTCCCCGAGGCGCACGTCCTGGTCGCCGACGACAACAGCCCGGACGGCACCGGCAAGCTCGCGGACGCGCTGGCCGCCGGGGACGCGCACGTCCAGGTGCTGCACCGGAAGGGCAAGGAGGGTCTCGGCGCGGCCTACCTGGCCGGGTTCCACTGGGGCATCGACAACGGCTACGACGTCCTGGTGGAGATGGACGCCGACGGCTCGCACCAGCCCGAGGAGCTGCCCCGGCTGCTGACCGCGCTGCACAGCGCCGACCTGGTGCTGGGCTCCCGCTGGGTGCCCGGCGGCGCGGTGGTGAACTGGCCGAAGTCCCGGCTGCTGCTGTCGAAGGGCGGCTCCACCTACTCCCGGCTGATGCTGGACGTCCCGATCCGCGACGTCACCGGCGGCTACCGGGCCTTCCGCAAGGAGACCCTGCTCGGACTCGGCATGGACGAGGTCGCCTCGCAGGGCTACTGCTTCCAGGTCGACCTGGCCTGGCGGGCCGTCAAGTCCGGCTTCAAGGTCGCCGAGGTGCCGATCACCTTCGTGGAGCGCGAGCACGGCGCCTCCAAGATGAGCCGCGACATCGTCGTCGAGGCCCTGTGGCGGGTCACCTCCTGGGGCCTCTCCGCCCGGCTGGCGAAGCTCACCCGGAAGAAGTAGGCGGCAGCGCCGCGCCTCCGCGGGCCGGGTGACGATGGGTGTTCCCGGCCCGGCGGAGCGTGCGGAGGTGGCGGCGTGACAGAGCCACGGCGAGGAGCGGAGCCGGGCGCGGAGCCGGAGTCCCGGGGCGGTGGCCGGTGGGGAGCCGCGAAGGCCCGGGCGGCCCGGCTCGGCGAGTCCGCCAAGCAGGCCCCCGAGCGGATCCCGCTGGTCGGCCGCGCGGTCGGCAACCTGGTCCGGGTCAACCTGCTGGACAACGCGACCCGGCTGGCCGCCCAGGCCTTCCTGTCGGCGCTGCCCGCCCTGTTCGTGCTCGCGGTGTTCGCCCCCGCCTCGCTCAAGCACAGCGTCACGGACTCGCTGCGCGAGCAGCTCGGACTGCGGGGCGCCGCCCAGCAGCAGGTCCAGCAGCTGATGGACGCCCGGCACGACGACGGCACCGCGCAGAGCTTCGGCCTGGTCGGCGCCCTGGTCACGCTGATCTCCGCGACGGCGCTGAGCCGGGCCCTGCAACGGGTCTGCGAACGGGCCTGGGAGATGCCGCGGAACAGCGCCCGGCTGGCGCTGTGGCGCTGGGTGGTGTGGCTGCTGGGCTGGCTGGTGTTCCTGGTGGTCCAGGTGCCGCTGCGGGACGGTTTCGGGGCCGGCCCCTGGCTGGGCCTCCCGCTGACCTTCACCGTCTCCACCGCGGTCTGGTGGTGGACCCAGCACCTGCTGCTGGGCGGACGGGTCCGCTGGTACCCGCTGCTGCCGGGCGCGCTGCTGTGCGGCCTCGGCGAGGTCGGGCTGGGCGTCGCCTCGAAGGTCTACCTCCCGCACGCGATGTCCGTCTCGGTCGAGAAGTTCGGCCCGTACGGGGTGGTGTTCACCGCGCTGTCCTGGCTGATCGCGCTGTTCACCACCGTCACCCTGGCCCTGGTGCTGGGCCGGGTGCTCGCCGAGGAGCCGGTGCTGGCCCGCCGCCTCGGCACCCCCACCGCGCCCGGCAGCTGGTGAGCCCCGCCCCCGGCGGCCGGTGAGACCCGCGCCCGGCGGTCGGTGGGCCCCGCACACGGCGAAGGGCCCCCGACACCGGGGGCCCTTCGCGGTCCGCCGCTGCTTCCGCTAGCCGAGGCGCAGCAGGCGGGAGCCGATGGACGGCGGTGCGAGGGCGGTCTGCAGGGTCACCGGGACCTCGACCCGGTCGTCGCCGTCGCCCGCGGAGAGGGTGCCGACCTGGGTGCCGGCCGGGAGGGTGTGGGCCAGGGTGCCGACCGGGGTCAGGGTCAGCCGCGCGGTGATGCCGGACCAGCCGGCCACCGTCAGGTCCTTGGTGGCGATCAGCGGGACGCTGCCGCCCAGGCCGTCGCTCACCCGGCCGACCACCTGGCCCTGCTTGGCCAGGGTCTGCCCGGTCAGCGCCTCCTGCGCGGCCACGTTGATCTTCTGGCTGACCGGCTGGGCGGCCCGCACCAGGCTGGGCTCCTCCTTGGTGGCCGGCTGGGACAGCGTGACGCCGATCAGGGTGCGCTTGACGCCGCCGACGTCCTTGACCGCGGCCCACATGAACGCGGACTGCGCGGGCGTGGACGAGCCGGTCTTCACCCCGATGTTGCCGTTCTTGCCGAGCAGCCCGTTGGTGTTGAACACCCGCTGGCCGTTGAAGCGGGTGTCGGGCTCGGCGACCACCTGCCGGAAGGTGTCGTCCTTCATCACCTGCGCGGCCAGCTTCAACTGGTCCTTGGCGGTGGACTTGGTGTCGGCGTTGTACCCGGCCGGGTCGGCGTAGACCGTGTTGACCATGCCCAGCTTCGCGGCGGTGTCGTTCATCTTCTTGACGAAGGCGTCCTCGCTGCCGGAGTCCCAACGGGCCAGCAGCCGGGCCACGTTGTTCGCGGACGGCAGCATCAGCATCTCCAGCGCCTCGTACTGGCTGATCTGCTGCCCCTCGGTCAGCGTCACCTTCGACTCGTCGGCGTTGGCGGACTCCTGCGCGGCCTGCTTGTCCACCGTGATCACCGGGCCGGTCTGACCCTTCTTCAGCGGGTGCGCCTGCAGGATCAGGTAGGCGTTCATCACCTTGGTGACGGAGGCGATCGGGACGGCCTTCTCCTCCCCCGAGGACCCGAGGTCACCCACCCCCATCACCGCGGCGGCGGCCTGCCCCTTCGCGGGCCACGGGAGGTTCAGCGGCTCCCCGCCGAAGGTGTACGAGTCCGTCAGCCCCAGCTTCGCCTTCGGCTGCGGCAGCGGACGCAACAGCTGCGCGGCCACCAGCACCCCCAGCACCACGGACAGGAAGACGCCCCAGACGACGACCCGCTTCATCGCCCGCCGGAACGGCGTCATCGGCCGCGCACTGAGCGCCTTCAGCACCTCCAGCGCCTCGATCGTGCTGTCCGGCCCGGGCGGCGGCAGCTCCTGCGGAGCCACTTCCTGCGCAGCCGCGACCGGCGCAGCGGCGGCCGGAGCGGACGCGGCCCCGGGCTGTACGGTCCGCACGGTCTTCGCCTCGGCCGCACCGCCATCCTCGGGCGCCCGCAACCTGACGGTCCGCTCGGGACGGTCCTTGTCGACCCGCAACGTCATCGTCGGCTCGGGCGCGACAGGTTCGTCCTCCGCCGGCTCGGCGGGCTCAGCAGGCTCCGCCTTCACGGACTTGGCGGGCTCGGAGTCCCCCGCCTTCGCATCCTTCGCGTCCTTCGCGGCCGGGGGCAGCGCGCCCAGCCGCAACGTCATCGTCGGCTCGGGACCGGCAGCGACCGGCTCCTCCTCGGCACCGTCGTCCTTCGCGGACTCGACGGGCTCGGCCTCCTCCGCGTCCTCCGCCTTCACGGCCGGAGGCAGCACGCCCAGCCGCAGCGTCATCGTCGGCTCCGGCCCGGCAACAACCGGCTCCTCCTCACCGTCCTCCGCGTCCTCGCTCTTCGCAGGCTCGGCGGGCTCGGCCTCCTCCGCGTCCTTCTCGGCCGGGGGCAGCGCGCCCAGCCGCAACGTCATCGTCGGCTCGGGACCGGCAGCGACCGGCTCCTCCTCGGCACCGTCGTCCTTCGCGGACTCGACGG
>NZ_JBIUTD010000028.1:101251-108280 GCF_044741705.1 Kitasatospora sp. NPDC088134
GACGGGCTCGGGGTCCCCCGACTCCACGTCCTCGGCCTTCGCGTCGTCGTCCTTCGCGTTCTCGGCCGACTCGTCCTCGGCGTCGTCGTCCTTCGCGGCCTCGGGCAGCCGGAGCGTCATCGTGAGCGAGGAGGACCCACCTGCCTCCGCAGGCTTCTCGGCCTCCTCCTCGCCCTGTGCGTCCCGTTCCGCGGACGGCTCCGGCTCGGTCGGGGTGGTGGCCGTCTCGCCGGGGGCGGCCTTCTCGTCCCGGGGAGTGGGACGGGGGCCGGTGAGGGCGTCGGCGGACTCGGGGAGGTCGAGGTCGTCGGTGCGGAGGGAGGTGGTGTCGCGGTCGACGGGCAGGCGGAGGGCGGTGGTGGGGCTGTCCGTATCGCGGACGCGGAGGTGGACGGTGGAGCCGCCCTCACCGGGCTCGCGCGGGTCCTGCTCGGCCCCGGCCCGTCGCGTCTCGCCGTCTCGCCGCTCGCTCTGCGGGGACTCGCCCACGTAACCCACTCCTCCTCGTCCGCCCGGCACCGCCGGTCCGATCACACAAGCTGGTTTTTTTCGGGTGGGTTCTCGACCCGGCCCGGCACCTGTACAGTCTCCGGCACCGAGGCCGCGATGGCCCGCCTCACCCCGCCCGACCGGCGGTTTTTCCCGGCTCGACGAGCCGTTGCCCGGTCAGACGCGGGCCCGTCGGACGGTGGTTCCCGCCTGCCCGGGCAAGGTCACGATTCGGAGGCGTACTCGACAAGCCCGTGTGAGAGGCGTCACCCTGTCATTCATCCACGCGGGGAGGCTTGGATGGGCAGAGGCCGTCGAACCATTCCCGAGGAGCTGTTGTTGCTCGCACTGGACCCGGCCACGGGTACCACCGCGCAGCCGCAGACCCTCGATCTCGGACTTGCCGGGGCGCAGCTCGTCGAGCTGGCCCTGGCCGGAAGGATAGCCCCGGACGGGGACCGGATCGCCGTGGTGGTGCCACGGCCGACCGGTGACCCGACCCTTGACCATGCACTGGAGCTGTTGCGCCGGCGCGGCAGCCCGGTGCGCGCGGCGCACTGGATCGGCGGCCCGCGCCTGGGCCTGCGGCAGACGTACCTGGCGCACCTGGAGCGGTGCGGCATGGTGACGGCGGTGGCCGGCCAGGTGTGCGGGGTGCTGCCGACGACGCGGTACCAGGCGTCGGACGACTGCACCAACGCGGCGATCAAGCAGCGGCTGGACACCGCGATCCGCACCGGCGTCCCGCCGGACCCGCGGACCGCGGCGCTGGCCGCGCTGGCCCACGCGGTGGGCCTGGGCAAGCACCTGTACCCGGGCAACGAGGGGCGGTCCTCGCGCTCTCGTCTCCGGGACCTGATCAGGTACGACCCGCTGGGCGGCATGGTGGCCCACGCGGTGATGGACGTGCAGAACGGTCTGCCGTCGCAGCAGCAGGGCCGGCCGTCGGCCCCCGTGGGTTCACGGGGTCCGGCCGGGCGGCCCGCCGCTGCCGGGCGGGGCGTGGCGAGCCGGGTCGGCGCCCGATGAGCGGTGCACGCCGTTAGCGTTCGGTTCGGAGGAAGGGCGGTCGGCCCGGTGCGAGACACCGGGGCGGCCGCCCTTCGCCGTTCCCGGGTCGGGGTGACGGGACGTCAGGGGGCCTGCCGCGGGCCGGAACTCCTTTAGCGCGCCGAACCGGCCGGGCGCAAGTACGGCCATCCCGATTGAGCTATTTTCCGATGATCTGTTCTACTGCGGTACTTCGATTTCCAGGCACGGACCGCAGTCGAGGTGGCATGCTGCGAAGCGTCAGGGGGGTTGGTACCAATTACCGCACTGTTGCCAGAGGTACGGCCGGAGGTCGATGTGTCCGCCAGCGTGAACCCGACGGTTCGCCGCCGCCGTCTCGGCGCCGAGCTCCGTCGGCTCCGCGAACTCAGGGGGATGACCGCCGAAGAGGTGGCCGGCCGCCTGATGGTCTCCCAGTCGAAGATCAGCCGCCTGGAGAACGGGCGCCGCTCCATCAGCCAGCGTGACGTGCGCGACCTGTGCGACGTCTACGAGGTGGAGGACGAGCGCATCCGGGCCGGGCTGATGGAGATGGCCAAGGAGTCGCGCCAGCGCGGCTGGTGGCACGAGTTCGGGGACATCCCGTACAGCGTCTACATCGGTCTGGAGGCGGAGGCCTCCTCGATCCGGGCCTACGAGTCCTCGTTCGTGCCGGGCCTGCTGCAGACCAGGGAGTACGCCGAGGCCGTGGTGGCCGGGACGCAGCCGGACACCGACCCGGCCGCGATCCGCCGCCGGGTCGACGTGCGGCTCAAGCGGCAGCACCGGATACACGGCGAGGACCAACTGGGCAGCCTGTGGGTGGTGGTGGACGAGGCGGTGCTGCGCCGCCAGGTCGGCGGGCCGCGCGTGATGGCCGAGCAGTTGTACCAACTGGTCGCCCTCGGCGAGCGCCCGAACATCAACCTCCAGGTCATCCCATTCATTCACGGGGCGCACCCCGGCATGACCGGGACATTCTCCCTGATGGAGTTCCCCGAGTCCGCGGATTCCACGGTCGTCTACTTCGAAGGAGTGACGAGCGATCTCTACCTGGAGAAGGAAGCCGATGTACGCCGCTATACCAATCTGTACGACCACCTGCGGGCCGCGGCGCTGAGCGTCGTGGACAGCCGGTCGATGATCACCGATATCGCAGAGGAGTTCATGAAATGAGCAAGGCCACCGACACCCTGACCTGGCGCAAGAGCAGCTACAGCGGCGGCAACGGCGCCTGCGTCGAGATCGCCGTGCCGAACGCGTCCTCGATCGCGGTCCGTGACTCCAAGGACCCGCAGGGCCCGCAGCTGCGCTTCTCCCGCGAGAGCTGGGCGGCGTTCGCGGCCGCCGCCGGCTCGGGTGCCTTCGGCGAGGTCTGATCCGCCGTCCGGTCCACGGCCACGGGGCCCGCCGCTTCCCGCGCGGCGGGCCCCGTGCCGTTCCCCGTGCCGTCCCGGAAACCGACGGACGCGTCAGGCGCCGATGATCGGGTAGCGCTCGTTCCAGACGTCGGTGCCGTGCAGTTCGGGGCCGTGCAGCAGTTCCAGCACCAGGTCGTCGGCGAGTTCCAGGATCGCCCCGCGGCCCTCGACCTCGGCGACCAGCTCGGGCGGGAGCGCGGTCTCGCCGTGCAGGGCGCCCAGCAGGTTGCCGCAGATCGAGCCGGTGGAGTCGCTGTCCCCGGAGTGGTTGACGGCCAGCAGCAGGCCGGTGCGGACGTCCTCGGAGACCAGCGCGCAGTACAGGCCGATGGCGAGCGCCTCCTCGGCGACCCAGCCCTCGCCGAGTTCCTCGACCCGCTCGGGGGACGGCGCGCCGACCCGGACGGCGTCCAGCGCGGCGCGCAGCGCGGCGGTGGTCTCCTCGTGGCCGGGGCGCTCGGAGAGCAGGGCCAGCGCCAGGTGCACGCCCTCCTCCAGGGTGCCGCCGCGGGCCACCGCGTGGACGATCACCGCGAAGGCGCCGGCCGCCAGGTAGCCGGTGGGGTGACCGTGGGTCAGCACCGAGCACTCGACGGCGAGTTGCAGGACCAGGGCCGGGTCCCAGGCGGTGAGCAGGCCGAACGGGGCGGCCCGCATGACGGTGCCGCAGCCCTTGGAGCCGGGGTTGCGCGGCTCCTCGACGGTCGGCAGCGGGCCGTCCGCGGTGCCGGCCAGGCCGGACAGGCAGGCCTGGCCGGGGGCGCGGCGGGCGTACAGCCACTCCTCGCGGCCGAGCCAGCCGAGGTCCTTGCGGCGCTCGTCGGGGCCCCAGTCCTGCTGGGTGGCGTACCAGCGCAGGTAGGCGCGGTGCACGTCGGTGGGCGGGTGCCAGGCGCCGCTCTCCCGGGCGATGTGCGAGCGGATCAGGCCGTCGACGGTGAACAGGGTCATCTGGGTGTCGTCGGTGATCGCGCCGCGCCGCCCGTAGGCGGGGACGTAGCCGGTGACGCCCTGCGGGCCGTGGGCCTCGCGGATCTGCTCCAGCTGCTCGAACTCGATGCCGCCGCCGAGCGCGTCGCCGAGCGCGCCGCCGAGCAGGCAGCCGCGGACCCGACTGCGGAAGTCCTGCTGCTGGGCGCGCGACCACAGGGGCATCACGGGGCGGAACCTTTCGGTCGGGGTCTCGGACAGCAGACGCACTGTATTCGAAGACCCGAGCGAAGGGTCGGTCGGTTGCGCGAACCGCCGCCCAGCGACCGGCCCCACCGACCGACCCCGCCCGCTGACCGACCCCACCGACCGGCCCCGACCGGCCCCGACCGGCCGCCCGGGCCGCCCCGTCGCGCCCGGTTCAGTCCGCCAGCGGCAGCAGCTGCGGGAGGTGCCCGTCGGAGGCCAGCGCGGCGGCCCGGCGCTCGGCGGGCACCTCGCCGTACAGGGTGGTGCGCTGCCGGGCCGGGCGGCCGGCCAGTGCGGCGGTCGCCTCCAGGTCGCGGACCGACTTGTAGGAGCCCCAGGAGGAGCCCGCCATCCGGGAGATGGTCTCCTCCATCAGCGTGCCGCCGAGGTCGTTGGCGCCGCTGCGGAGCATCTCGGCGGCGCCCTCCGCGCCGAGCTTCACCCAGCTGGTCTGGATGTTGGGGATGTGCGGGTGCAGCAGCAGCCGGGCCATCGCGGTGACCGCCCGGTTGTCGCGGGCGGTCGGGCCGGGCCGGGCGATGCCCGCCAGGTAGACCGGCGCGTTGGTGTGGACGAACGGCAGGGTGACGAACTCGGTGAAGCCGCCGGTGCGCTGCTGGATCCCGGCGAGCAGCCGCAGGTGGCCCAGCCAGTGCTGCGGGGTGTCGACGTGGCCGTACATCATGGTCGAGGAGGAGCGGATGCCCAGCTCGTGCGCGGTGGTCACCACCTCGACCCAGGTCGCGGCGGGCAGCTTGCCCTTGGTGAGCACCCAGCGGACCTCGTCGTCGAGGATCTCCGCCGCCGTGCCGGGGATCGAGTCCAGCCCGGCCTCCTTGGCCCGCACCAGCCACTCGCGGATCGGCAGGCCGGTCCGGGTGGCCCCGTTGACCACCTCCATCGGCGAGAAGGCGTGCACGTGGATGCCCGGCACCCGTTCCTTCACGGCCCGGGCGATCTCGAAGTAGGCGGTGCCCGGCAGGTCCGGGTGGATGCCGCCCTGCATGCAGACCTCGGTCGCGCCGACCTGCCAGGCCTGCTCGGCCCGTTCGGCGACCTGGTCCAGCGACAGGGTGTAGGCGTCGGCGTCGGTGCGGCGCTGCGCGAAAGCGCAGAACCGGCAGCCGGTGTAGCAGACGTTGGTGAAGTTGACGTTCCGGGTGACGCAGTAGGTGACGTCGTCGCCGACGGTGGCGCGGCGCAGCTCGTCGGCGATCCGGGTGAGCGCGTCCAGCGCGTCGCCGTCGGCCTGGAACAGGGCCAGCGCCTGGTCGTCCGTCAGCTTCTCCGGGTCGTCGGCGGCGACGGACAGCGCGGTGCGCAGCTCGCCGTCCAGTCGGCGCGGGGCGGGGACGCCGACCCGCTCGCGCAGCGACTCCCAGTCGCCGTACACCTCGTCGAAGTCGGAGCGGCGGTCGCCGGTGCGGCCCTCGGTGTCGACGGTGCGGAACAGGTCGGTGCGGCCGCCGCCGGTCATCGGCTCGTCCGGCTCCTGCCAGGGCAGGCCGACGGGGCGGGCGCTCTCGGCGGCCAGGCCGGTCTCCGGGTCGGCGAGGGCGCGGACGTGCGGCAGCAGCCGGGGGTCGAGCCAGGGCTCGCCGCGCTTCAGGTACTCGGGGTAGACGGTCAGGCGTTCGCGCAGCTCGTACCCGGCGGCGCGGGTCCGCTCGGCCAGTTCCTCGATGTGCGGCCAGGGGCGTTCGGGGTTGACGTGGTCGGGCGTCAGCGGGGAGACGCCGCCCCAGTCGTCCAGGCCGGCGCCGATCAGCAGCGCGTACTCGGCGTCCACCAGGTTCGGCGGGGCCTGGATCCGGGCGGCGGGGCCGAGCACCAGCCGGGCCACCGCCACCGCGGCCGCCAGCTCGTCGAGTTCGGCGTCCGGCATGGCGCGCATCGCGGTGTCCGGCTTGGCCCGGAAGTTCTGCACGATCACCTCCTGCACGCCCTGGTAGGCGCGGGCGACCTTGCGGATCGCCAGCAGCGACTCGGCGCGCTCCTCGTGGGTCTCGCCGATGCCGATCAGCACGCCGGTGGTGAACGGGACAGCGCTGCGCCCGGCGTCCTCCAGCACCCGCAGCCGGACGGCCGGCTCCTTGTCGGGCGAGCCGTGGTGCGGGCCGCCGGGCTCGGACCACAGGCGGGTGGCGGTGGTCTCCAGCATCATGCCCATCGACGGGGCGACCGGCTTGAGCCGCTGGAAGTCCGTCCAGCTCAGTACGCCCGGGTTGAGGTGCGGCAGCAGGCCGGTCTCCTCCAGCACCCGGACCGCCATCGCCCGGACGTACGCCAGGGTGTCGTCGTAGCCGTGCGCGTCCAGCCACTCGCGGGCCTCCGGCCAGCGCTCCTCGGGGCGGTCGCCGAGCGTGAACAGGGCTTCCTTGCAGCCGAGTTCGGCGCCCCGGCGGGCGATCTCCAGCACCTCGTCCGGGGACAGGTAGAGGCCGTGGCCGTCCTTGCGGAGCTTGCCGGGGACGGTGGCGAAGGTGCAGTAGTGGCAGCGGTCCCGGCAGAGCCGGGTGAGCGGGACGAACACCTTGCGGGAGTAGGTGATGACGCCGGGGCGGCCGGCCTGCTCCAGGCCGGCGTCCCGGAGCCGGGCGGCGACGGCGCACAGCTCGGCCAGGTCCGCGCCGCGGGCCCGCAGCAGCACCGCCGCCTCGGCGGTGTCCAGCGCCACCCCGTCCCGGGCCCGGCGCAGCGCGCGCCGCATCGCCGTCGGGGTGGGGTACGCGGCGGACGGGGTCGGCGTCTGAGGACTCATGGGCCGACCCTACGACAGTGCTCCCCCTCCAGGACTACACCGACCCTGACGGTGTCTCAGAGGGCGTTCGATACCGTTTTAGGCTGCCGCGCATGGTTTCGGGCGGAGGTATTGCCCGGTTCTGTCCGGGGCGGCGGTCAGCCGGGTGGT
>NZ_JBIUTD010000029.1:0-107219 GCF_044741705.1 Kitasatospora sp. NPDC088134
GGTACGACAAGCGCGTGTACGTCTTCCTCGGCACCGTCACGGCCGCCGCCCTGGCCATCTGGCTCCGCTCATGATCGCACGGACAGAACCTAGCGTGCGGAGCCATGAGCAGTAGGCAGCGGAACATCGCCACCGAGAACGAGCAGATCGCCGACCTGGGCGAGTACCGGACCCGGCACGGGGCGGTGGTGCGGATCGCCGAGGAACTGGCCGAGGCCCGGGCGGGGACGGTCTCCTACCCGCCAGAGGCCGAGTTCGGGGCCGGGCCGGGCCCGCTGGCGGCGGCGGCCGAGGTGACGGGCGAGGGCAGCATGCAGGCCGCTGCCCGGCTGCTGGCCGAGGGCGGGACGGGCGTCGCGGTGCTGAACTTCGCCTCCGCGCGCAACCCCGGCGGCGGCTACCTGCGCGGCGCCAAGGCCCAGGAGGAGGACGTCTGCCGCAGCGCACTGCTGTACCGCTGCCTGCTGGAGGCCCCCGACTACTACGAGGCGCACCGCGCCTCCGCCGACCTGCGCTACAGCCACCGGGTGATCTGGTCGCCCGCCGTGCCGGTGATCCGGGACGAGCACGGCGAGCTGCTGGCGCGCACCCGCCGGGTCGGCTTCCTGACCTCGCCGGCGCCCAACGCGGGCCAGCTGGCGCTCCGCTCGCCCGGCACCGCGCTCGACCTCGGCCCGGTGCTGGCCGAGCGGGCCCGCCGGGTGCTGGCCGTCGCCGCCCGGCACGGCGCGCGCGAACTGGTGCTGGGCGCCTGGGGCTGCGGAGTCTTCCGCAACGACCCCGCCGAGGTGGCCGCGGCGTTCGGGCAGGCCCTGGACGAGTGGGGCGCCGCCTTCGACCGGGTGGTGTTCGCGGTGTGGGACCGCAGCGTGCCGTCGGCGAACCGGGCGGCCTTCGACGCCCGGTTCGGCAGCTGACCCTTCGGTGGCCGACCGCTCGGTGGCCGACCGTTCAGCGGCTGACTGTTCGGTGACGCTCCGTCAGTCGCCGGTGGTCAGCGCGGAGGCGGCGGCCACCACGGTCGTCACGGTGAGCACGGCCGGCCAGGCGCCGATCTTCTTCGCCAGCGGGTGCGAGCCGCCGAACGCGGCCAGGTACAGCGTGGTCAGGCCGGCCGCCGCGGGCGCGCCCGCGCGGCGCCCCCAGCGGACCGCGGCGGCCGTGCCGGCGGCGGCCAGCACCGCGCCGCCGAGCTCGCGCCGACCGGAGTACCGGGCGGTGGCGTAGCCGCCGATCAGGCCGGTGGCGGCGACGGCGGCGGTGACGGGGAATCGGGCCATGGGACGGGCTCCTTCTCGACTTCTCGACCTGTGGACTTCTCGACGGCGGGGCGGCAGCGGGCAGCGGCGGTAGGACGGTGGGGCAGGGACGGTGGGACGGCTGGGCCGCGGTACGACCGGGCGGTGGACGGGAGTTCACCGTAACGCTGTCAACGATCCGCACGCCGGGTGGGGACGGCCGCTGGGATACTCGTCGCCGTGACGTACCAACAGCTTGCGCAACCGGGGGACAGCGAGCTGCGGGCGAGCCCGCTGGAACTCTTCTTCGACCTGGTCTTCGTCTTCGTGGTCACCCAGCTCACCGCAAGCCTGGCGCACCACCTCACGCCCGGTGGGCTGGCCCGGGTGCTGGTGATGCTGGCGGTGATCTGGTGGATGTACGACGCCTACATCTGGGTCGCCAACGCGGTGCCGCCCAGCACCCACCCCCGGCGCGGCCTGATGCTGCTCGGGATGGGCTGCTTCCTGGTCGTCGCGCTGAGCGTGCCGCGGGCCTTCGACGGCGGCGGCGAGGTGTTCGGCTGGGCGTACCTGGTGGCCGTCGCCGTGCACACCGGGATGTTCGCCACCGCCGGGGTGCGGCTCGGCGCGGTGGCCCGGATGGGCGGGTTGAACCTGATCGGCTCGGCCCTGGTGATCAGCGGCGGCCGCCTCGGCGGTGGCCCCGAACTGGCGCTCTGGACGGGCGCGTTCGTCCTTCAGCTGGCCATCCCGTACCTGGTCGACCTACCGCGCTTCCAGCTCCGCGCCGACCACTTCGTGGAGCGCCACGGGCTGATCGTGATCATCGCGTTCGGGGAGAGCGTGATCGCCACCGGCATCGGCATCGGCGACTCGGCGCTCACCCCGGCGCTGATCGGCACCGCGCTGCTCACCCTCGCCGTCTGCGTCGGCCTGTGGTGGGCCTACTTCGGCGCGGACGACGAGGAGCGGGCGGTGCACGCGATGGCCCGGCTCGACGACGCCGGGCGCAACCTGCTGGCGATCAAGGTCTACAACCTCGGGCACTACGCCCTGCTGCTGGCGGTGATCCTGTTCGCCACCGGGGCCAAGACCGCGACCGCGCACCCCCTGGAGCCGCTGCACCTGCCCGAGTCGCTCGCCCTGGCCGGCGGCGTCGCGCTGTTCCTGCTCGCCAACGCGGGCATCCGCCGCGCCCTGGCGCTCGGCCCGCGCACGCTGCGGCTGCCGGCCGCCGTCCTGGTCCTGGCGGCGTCCCGGCTCGGCACCGGGAGCTCCGCGCTGGCCCAGATCGCGGCCACCGCGGCCGTGCTGGGCCTGACCTTCGCGGCCGAGGAGCGGTCCGGGGCGGCGGCAGGGGGCGGTGAGGACGGTCAGGACGGGCCGAGGGCGCGCAGTGCGGCCAGCTCCGCCTCGGTCGCGCCGTGATTGAGCAGGTAGGCGTCGAGCGAGCCGTGCAGGTCGTGGATGCGGGCGAGCGCCGAGCGCAGGTGCAGCTCGTCCACCGGGCGGGAGAGCCGTTCCACGCCCGCCTCGTCGTAGTAGGGCACCGGGCCCTTGTCCAGGCCGAGGCCGACGTTCGAGCGCAGGAAGTCCGCCACCACCTCGGCCTCGGTCAGGCCCGCCAGGGTCTGCAGGACGGCGACGGTCAGGCCGGTGCGGTCCTTGCCGACCGCGCAGTGCACCAGTACCGGTGAGCCGGCCGACAGTGCGCGGACGGCCGCGACGATCGCCATCCCGCCGGTCTCGGCCATGAACGGGTACAGTGCGGCCTGGTCCTCGGGCCAGGCCCGGTCGGTGGTGGCCGGGTCGGGCAGCATCGGCAGGTGCACGTAGCGGACGTCCGGGCCGAGCTCCGGGTCCGGCCAGTTCTCGACCTCGACGAGGCTGCGCAGGTCGATGACGGTGCGGACGCCGAGCTCCGCGAACCGGGCCACCCCCTCCGGGGTGAGCCGGTTCAGGCTCGCCGAGCGGAACAGCAGGCCCGGGCGGTAGACCCCGGCCCCCGCGTCACGGAGGTTGGGCAGGTCCGGGAGGTGGAGGAACGGCGAAGCGGCGATGTCGGTCTCGGTCTCGGTCATGCCGCCCACGGTAGGGGCGGGGACGGACGCCGCGCCGGGGCGTTGACCGAACCGGTATCGCGCGATCCGCGATGTTCACGCGGGCGTTCGGTGGCCGGTGGCCGGTGGCGGTGGCCGGTGGTGGCGGGTCGGCGGTGGCGGGTCGGCGGTGGTGGGTCAGCGGCCGCCGGCGGCGTCCAGGAAGGCGCCGGTGATGTAGGAGGCGGCCGGGGAGAGCAGGTACAGGATCGCCTCGGCGATCTCCTCCGGCTGCCCGCCGCGTCCCAGTGGGAGGTTCGGGCCGATCCGGTCGACCCGGCCCGGCTCGCCGCCGAGCGCGTGGATGCCGGTGTGGATCAGGCCCGGCCGGACCGCGTTGACCCGGATGCCCTCGCCCGCGACCTCCAGCGCCAGACCGGTCGTCATCGAGTCCAGCGCACCCTTGGACGCCGCGTAGTCCACGTACTCGCTCGGCGAGCCCAGCCGGGACGCCGCCGAGCCGACGTTGACGATTGCCCCGCCCCCGCCGCCGTACCGGGTCGACATCCGGCGCACCGCCGCCGCCGCGCACAGGAACGGGCCGGTGATGTTGGTGGTCCAGATCCGGTTCAGCCGGTCCTCGTCCAGTTCGTCCAGCCGGGACTGCTTCTCCAGCGTGCCCGCGTTGTTCACCAGCGCGGTCAGCGGCCCCAGTTCGGCCTCCGCGGTCTCGAACAGCCGCTCCACCTCGGCGGTGGTGGTGACGTCCGCGCGGACCGCCACGGCGGTGCCGCCCGCCGCCCGGACGCGTTCCACCACGCCGGCCGCCGCGGCCTCGTCGGACCGGTAGTTGACGCACACCCGGTAGCCCCGTTCGGCCGCCAGCAGCGCGGTGGCCGCGCCGATGCCGCGCCCGCCGCCGGTGACCACCAGCACCTCGTTCCGTGCCATGGCGCCGTCCTTCCCGTTCGTCCGATGCTCGATCTGCGACCGACGGTAGTCGATGGCGGTGGTGCTGTTCCCCGGTGGCGTTCTGGCCCGTGAAATGCCTTTGCCCGGGCGGGAGTCGGGGTTGCAGCATCGCGGGCATGGAACCTTCCGACCCGCAGTCCGCCGGCCATGCTCGCCCTGCTGGCCCCGCTGTTTCGCCGAACGGTCCGCTGCGGGCCGACCGGGTTGAGCTCGCCGCCTACCTGGCGGCCGACGAGGTGGTGGACCACCGGCACCCCGCGATCGTCGAACAGGCCGCCGCGCTGCGGGGTCCCGACCCGGTGGCCACCGCCGAGGCGGCCTTCCGCTTCGTCCGGGACCGGATCGACCACTCCGCCGACGTCGGGTACTGGTCGGCCGCCTACCGGGCCTCCGACGTGCTCGCGGCCCGCAACGCGATCTGCCACGGCAACGCCCACCTGCTGACCGCGCTGCTCCGCGCCAACGGCATCCCCGCCGGGTTCTGCTACCAGCGGCTGGAGGTGCTGCACGGACTCAACGGCTTTCTGCTGCCCGGCAGTTCGTGGTGGGTCCGGCTGGACGCCCGGGGCAACCGGAACGGGGCCGACGGACACTTCGCCACCACCCCCGCCGAGGAGCGCACCGCCTGGCCGAGCGACCCCGGGCGCGGCGAGCACCACTACGGCACGGTGCACGCCGAGGTACCACCCGTCCTGCTGGACGGCCTGCGGCGGGCTGTGCCCGGGGCGGCCGGGTTCGACTACCTCCCCCTCGAACTCTCTTGATTTCGCGGTGAGTTGATCAAGCGCGGGCAGAGCGGAGGGCGGCGATCCGCGGGGCCCGGCTCTTCGGCGAGTCCAGGCCGAAGCCGCGGGCGTCGCCCAGGTCCTCGCGGACGAACGCCTCGACCGCGTCGATCGCGGACCGCAGCGCGCCGTCCATCGGCACGAACAACCGGTGCACCAGCTCCCGCTGTTCGGGGTCGTACTCCCACAACCCGACGATCCGGCCCCGGTCCACCACCAGGTGGGTCGACGGGTCGGCCTCGCTGCCGAAGCTCCGCCCGGTCCGGGAGCCCGGGACGGGGCGGGCCGCGTCCGCCGCGTCCAGCAGCCGGGGCAGGTCGCGGTGCAGCAGGTGCAGGCCGTCGAGGGCCGCGACCAGCGCGTACTCGGGCTCCTCCGGGACGGTGAACTCCTCGAACTCCTCGACGAGTTCGGGCGGCAGCAGCAGGTCGGTGCCGGGCAGCGGGACCAGGTGCAGCGGGGCCAGCGCCGCCTTCGCGGTGGCTGCGGTGAACCCGGAGAACCAGCGGAAGTGCCGGACCGAGGCGGGTGCCGCCCAGGAGAAGTAGCGCCGGGCCAGCTCTGCCGCCTCGCCGTGCACCGGCCGGTCCCAGCGGACGTACCCGTAGCGCTGCCGGTCCAGCCGGCCGTCCACCGGCACCCGGCGGACCAGGCCGCGCGCCTGCAGCAGCCCCAGGGCCAGCGGCAGCGTCGTCGACACCCCGCGCCGCCGCCCCGCCTCGCCCAGCGACCGGATCGCCGGACCGGCCTCGGAGCGCAGCTGCGCGGGCGCCAACGGCTCGGTGGGGGACAGCAGTTCGGAGATCCGCAGGCAGAGCTGCTCGATCTCGTCCCGGGTCACCCCGAGGTGGCGGACCGCCGCGGCGATCTCCGCCTCCGGCACGCCCGCGCCCGCCGCCAGGCCCAGCGCGAAGTCCGCGGTCGGCAGCAGGTAGGTGCAGCCGCGGGCCGCGGGCAGCTCCTGCACCTCCAGGGCCGCCAGCGCCGCGTCCACCTCCGCCCGGCGCAGCCCCGCCCGGGCGAACAGTCCCAGGTAGGGCGCCGCCCCGCCGACCGAGCGCGCCCAACCGGTCGCCGCCAGCACCTCGGCCGCCGACGCGCCCCGGTGCTGCCCGCCGTCCAGCCACTGCCGGTGCGCCCACCAGGCCCGGAGCTTCGCCGTCGGAGTCCCCTCGTTCGCCATGTGCCCAGTATCGGTACCCGGGACGGTCGCGCCCGGTTCCCGACACGGTGCGCGCACCCGGTTCTGCCGTCCGGGCGGAAATCGTTCGCGCGTGCGGGGTACTCGGCGGGAGACTGCGGTGCGGCGACCGCCGTCCGTCCGTTCCGCCGTCCGTCCGTTCCGCCGTACGTCCGTTCTGCCGTCGGCCCGTTCCGCCGCCCGTCCGTTCCGTCGTTGGCCCGCTGTCCGCCGAGGAGGCGACCGCCCGTGCACGTCCTGCTCTCCGGCATCGTCGGCTCCACCGCGTACGGCCTGGCGCACGCCGGGTCCGACCTCGACCGGCTCGGCCTGTTCGCCGCGCCCACCGTCGCCTTCCACGGCCTGCACCGGCCCGCCGAGTCGCACGTCACCACCGCCCCGGACCGGACCCTGCACGAGGCCGCCAAGTGGTGCCGGCTCGCCCTCGGCGGTAACCCGACCGCGACCGAACTGGTCTGGCTGCCCGAGGAGTTGTACGAGACCAGGACGCCGCTCGGCGAGGAACTGATCGGCCTGCGGCAGTCCTTCCTGTCCGCCCCGGCCGCCCGCAACTCCTACCTCGGCTACGCCGGCCAGCAGTTCCGCAAGCTCGCCGCCCGCGACCGCACCGACGACTCCGGCCGGGCCCGCGCCGCCAAGCACGCCCGGCACCTGGTCCGGCTCGTCCACCAGGGCGTCACCCTGCACGAGACCGGCCGGATCGAGATCCGCCTCCCGGACCCGGAGCGGGTCCGCGCCCTCGGTGAGCGCTACGCCGACCGTCCGGAGGAGGCCGCGGCCCTGCTCGCCGACGCCGAGGCCCGCTTCGACCGGCCGGGCGTCCTGCCCGCGGCACCCGACGAACGTCCGGCCGAGGCGTGGCTGCGCCGCGTCCGCACCGCCCACCTCCCCACCGCCTGACCCTCCGTCGGGAGCGCCGGGGCCCCGCGACCCGCCCGGCAATCCACTGGCCATCCCCCGCCGGTCACCAGGTAGGATCACCCCGGCAGGCGCTGTCCCCACGGGGTGCACGCCTGCCACCGGGCCGCTAGCTCAATTGGCAGAGCTGCGGACTTTTAATCCGTAGGTTCAGGGTTCGAACCCCTGGCGGCCCACCGTGGAGCCCAGGTCGGAGATGGTCCGGCCTGGGCTTTCTTCATGCCTGTGCGGGGGTGGCGGTCAGACGGACCGGGACGGTGGTGCGGCCGTTGAGCATGAGGGAGGGGAAGCGTCCGAGTGCCTGGTCGGGGACGGCGAGGTGGATGGCGGGGAAGCGGGTCAGCAGGGCGGGGAGGGCGAGGCGGGCCTCCAGGCGGGCGAGCGGGGCGCCGAGGCACATGTGGGGGCCGTGGCCGAAGCTGGTGTGGCCGCCCCGGGGTTCGCGGGTGACGTCGAAGGCGGCGGCGTCCGGGCCGTAGCGGTTCGGGTCGCGGCCCATCGCCAGGTAGTTGACCAGGACGGGGTCGCCGCGGCGGACGTCGGCGGCGCCGATCCGGGCGTCCTCGGTGGCGTAGCGGGCGAAGAAGGTGGCCACCGGCCCGTCCCAGCGCAGGAGTTCCTCGACGGCGTTCGGCCACAGGTCGGGTCGTTCGGCGAGCAGCCGGCGCTGCTCGGGGTGGGCGAGCAGCGCGCGCAGGCCGTTGACCAGGACGTGGACGGTGGTCTCGTGGCCGGCCGCGACCAGCACCTGGAGGGTGCCGATCAACTCCTCCTGGGTGTAGGGCTCGTCGACGGCCGCCGCGAGCAGGGCGCTGACCAGGTCGTCCCCGGGTTCGGCGCGGCGCAGGGCGATCAGGTCGGCCATCAGCGAGCCGATCCCCAGCACCGCCGCGTACGTGCGCTCCGGGGTCGCCGCCTCGCTGAAGAAGTCCTCGAACAGGGTGCGCAGCGTCCCGTG
Organism: Kitasatospora sp. NPDC088134; assembly: GCF_044741705.1. Classification (NCBI taxonomy): domain Bacteria; kingdom Bacillati; phylum Actinomycetota; class Actinomycetes; order Kitasatosporales; family Streptomycetaceae; genus Kitasatospora; species Kitasatospora sp. NPDC088134. The sequence goes on from NZ_JBIUTD010000029.1 coordinate 8,115, forward strand.
CCAGTCCTCCGGGAGGTCGAGCAGGATCCCGAGGACGTCCATCGGGATCGGGAAGGCGTACGCGGTGCGGAAGTCGACCGTGCCGTCCGGGGCGGTACGGGCGGCCTCGGCGAGGCCGTCCAGGCGGCGGGCGACGATCGCGGCGACCGCGTCCTTCAGCCCTGCGACCCGGACCGGGGTGAGGGCGCGGGCCAACGGGCCGCGCAGGCGGCGGTGTTCGGCCCCGTCGACGGTGATCATGCTGCGCGGGGTGTGCACCACGGTGCGCAGCGGCCAGTCGGGCGGAACCTCGCCGCGCTGCCAGGCGTGCCAGGTCTCGACGTCCTTCACGAAGCGCCGGTCGGTGAGGATCGAGCGCCCGAGCCGGTCCGAGGTCACCACCCAGGCCGGCAGGCCGCCGGGCAGTTCGACCGGGACCAGCGGGCCGACCGCGCGGAGCCGTTCGGCCTGCAGGTGCAGATCGCCGTCGGCGGAGTGGACCCGCAGGGCGGGGCGGGCGAGCGACAGCTCCATGAAGCTCCGTTCACGGGCACGGGCGGCACGGGGCGCGTCCCGCCGGACCTCCCCATGGTGGCCGTCGCGGTCCGGTCCCGGAACGGTGGTGCACGGGGCGTCGGTGGCGTTCAGGGGGCGTCCGGCGCGGAGCAGGGGTGCGGGGGCGCGCTCACGCCGGACGGGGACGGGTCAGGCGCTCCGGGTGGTGGCGAGGAGTTCGTGGATCTCGGCGACTTCGTCCCGGTCGGAGCCGGACAGGTGGCGCAGGGCCGAGTGCCAGGCGCGGGCGGCCTCGGCGGGGCGGCCGAGGGCGCGGAGGACCAGGCCCTGGACGTGCTCGACCAGTCCGAGGGCGTAGTCGTCGTGCGTCACGGAGATCTCGGCCAGGAGTTCCTGGCAGGTGGTGAACGCCTCCTCCGGCCGGCCCAGGCCGAGCAGGGCTTTGACCGTTCCCTTGGTGGCTTCGAGCCTGGCGTCCCAGGCCAGGGTGGAGAGGGGGAGGGAGAGCGTCTGCTCGAAGTACCGCAGTGCTTCGGCATGGTCGCCGATCCTGTTGTACGCCTGGCCGATGTTGCTCAGCCCGGTTGTCCGGGCTTGGGGCCATCCGGCCTTGAGGCCTTCTTCGATGCTTGACCGGTGGTAGGCGATGGCCTGCCAGGGGTCGGTGGACTCCACCATGTTGCCGAGGGCGCTGAAGGACGCGGCTGCGGTCGAGAAGTCCCCGAGCGTTCGGGCGGTCCGTGCGGTCTGCTCCAGAACGGCTCGTGCCTCCGTGAAGCGGCCCAGATTCGACAGGAGCAGGCCCTGTTTGCTGGTGGCGTCCAGCGTGAGCCGCTGGTTGCCCAGCCGCTGCCAGACGGTCAGGGCCGATTCGATCAGTTCGAGGGCCTCGGCGTTCCGGCCGAGGTCGAACCGCGTGCCGGCCAGGTCGCTGAGCGCGTAGCCCTCGGCGGTCAGGTCGTTGTCCCTCCTGGCCGAGCCCAGGACGAGGGTGTTGAGCCTGAAGGTCTCCTGGACGCGTCGCCGGGGCCGGAAGTAGTTGGTCAGGGCCCTGGCCGCGAGGGAGAGGACCGCTGTGGCGTCCGGTTCGTCGGCCATTCGTTCGGCCAGGGCCAGGACGTTCTCGAACTCGGCGTCGCCGAGGGCCAGCGCTTCTTCCCGGTCCAGCGCGGTGTCGGACTTCGGAGGGGGGAGTTGGCGCAGGGCGATCGACGAGGGGTTGAGGGCGAACGTGATGTCGACGGTCAGGTCCGCGTACCAGTGGAGGGCGGTGCGGGTGAGGTGGTGGCGCTGTTCGGGGTCGGGGAGTTCGCGGGCGTAGTCGCGGACGAGGTCGTGGGGTGCGTAGTGGTGGGGTCGGATCTCGTCGAGGAGGGCGGCTTCGGTGAGGCGTTCGAGGGCGGTGGCGGTTTGGGCGGGGGTGAGGTGGAGGATGCCGGCGAGTTGGGGTGCGGAGTAGCTGGGGAGGTCGAGGGCGCCGATGGCGAGGAGGGTGTCGGCGGCGCGGCGGTCGGTGGGGCGGGGGGAGTCGCGCAGTGCGTGGTGGGTGAGGGCGAGGGACTGGCGGATGCTCAGGTCGTCGAGTTCGAGTTCGTCGAGGCGGTCGTGGGGGTGGGTGAGGCGGTCGGCGAGGTGGCGGACGGGGAGGGTGCGGTGGGTGGCGAGGCGGGCGGCGGCGATGCGGAGGGCGAGCGGGAGGCGGCCGCAGAGGTGGACGAGGCGGGTGAGGTCGTTCTGTTCGAGGGAGAGGAGGGTGCGGTCGGCGGTGGCGCGGCCGGCGGCGCGTTCGACCAGGGTGATGCTCTCGCGTTCGGTGAGGGGGTCCAGGCGCAGGCGGTGGGTGGCGTCGAGGGCGGGGAGCGGGTTGCGGCTGGTGGCCAGGACGGCGCAGCCGGGGGTGGCGGGCAGCAGGGGGCGGAGCTGGGCGGTGTCGGCGGCGTCGTCGAGGACGAGCAGGGTGCGGGTGCCGGTGAGGGTGCTGCGCAGGAGGGTGGAGGCGGCGTCGGGGTCGTCGGGGACGGTGGCGGGGTCGGTGCCGAGGGTGCGCAGCAGGGTGGTGAGGGCGGCGAGCGGGGTGAGGGGGGTGCGGCCGGGGGTGGCGCCGTGCAGGTTGAGGAAGAGCTGTCCGTCGGGGAAGGCGTCGCGCAGGTGGTGGGCGGTGTGGACGGCGAGGGCGGATTTGCCGATGCCGGCCATGCCGTGGAGGACGGCGACGGCGGGTCGGTCGGTGGGGGTGGTCAGGGCGTCGAGCAGGTGGGCGAGTTGGGTTTCGCGGCCGACGAAGTGCGCCGGGGTGGGCGGGAGTTGGGAGGGGGCGGGGCGGGAGTGGGTTGTTCCGGCGAGGAGTTGGCGGTGCAGTTCCCGGGCGGCCGGGCCGGGTTCGGTGCCGAGTTCTTCGCGCAGGGTGGTGCGCAGGTGCTGGTAGGCGGTCAGGGCCTGGGCGTGGCGGCCGGTGGCGGCGAGGGCGCGGATCAGCTGGAGGTGGAAGGTCTCGCGCAGGGGGTGTTCGGCGGTCAGGGCGGTGAGCCCGGGGATCAGTGCCTGGGGGTTGCCGAGGTGCAGTTCGGCGTCGTGGCGCCATTCGAGGGCATGGAGGCGGTGTTCGCGCCACTGGGCGCACCGGGGGGTGCGGTCGGCCAGCTCCGGCAGGTCGGCGAGGGGTTCGCCGCGCCAGAGGTCGAGGGCGGTGGTGGTCTCGGTGCGGACGGTGGCGTGGTCGTGCCGTTCGTGGGCGGTGCGGGCGCGGTGGATCGCGGCGTCGAAGAGGCGGGTGTCCAACTCGTCGGCAGTGAGGGTGAGTTGGTAGCCGGCGGGGGTGGCGCGCAGGCACTGTCCGTGCTGGTCGTCGAGGGTGCGGCGCAGGCGGGAGACCAGGTTGCGCAGCGAGGCTTCGGCGGTGGCGGGGGCGTGTTCGCCCCACAGGGCGTCGATCAGCTGGTCCAGGGGGACGGGGCGGTCGGCGTTCAGCAGCAGGACGGCCAGCAGGGTACGGGCCAGCGGGCCGCGGACCGGAAGATCACGGACGCCGTCGTGGACGGTCAGGCTTCCCAGTAGTCCGAAACGCATGTCTCCGCCTCTCCCGGCACACGTTCCCCCGCCGACTCCCCAGTCGGTACGCGTGCGACGATGCTATCGGCCTATCATCCGACCGCATGGTTCGTTCGTACCTCGACGGACTGCTGCGCGGAGGAGTCCGGGCGAGGCTGCGGCCTTGTCGGGCGTGTGTGCGAAGTCTCGTGCAACACCTGCGGCCACTTCTGCATCTATATCTGCGAGACCAGCTCGGAAGGACCGGGCCGACGGGGGGTGCGACGTGATACAGAACCGGACCACGAACGGGAACGGGACCGAGGCGGAGAGCGGTGCCGAGGCCGGCATACCCCGGCCGCGTCGGGCCGGCGGCGAGCGGGCGTCCGGCGGGCGGGCAGCCGATGGGCGGGGAGCCGATGGGCGGGGAGCCGGTGAGCGGGGAGCCGGTGGGCGGGCCGCCAGCCGGGCGGAGGCGAAGCGGGCCCGGCGGCGGAGCCGGCGCTGGGTGAAGGTGCTGGCGTACGGCACGGCCGGGCTGCTGGTGCTGACGGTCGGCACCGGCGGCTACCTGTACTACCGGTACAACGGCAACATCAAGTCGTCCGCGCTGTTCGCGGGTGAGAGCGGCGACGCGGGTCACGAGGTGCCGGACGCGTTCGGCCGCACCCCCATCAACATCCTGGTGATCGGCTCCGACTCGCGGGACAACCCGGAGGACTGCGCGATCGGCGGCGACTGCGGGCCCGGCGCGAACGCGGACGTCGAGCTGCTGCTGCACGTCTCCGCGGACCGCAGCAACGCGACGGTGCTGAGCATCCCGCGCGACCTGATGACCGACCTGCCGGGCTGCATCGACAAGGAGAACAACACCTCCTCGAAGAAGCACCGGGGCCAGATCAACGCCACCCTGCAGTACGGCCCGGGCTGCACCGTCGCGGCGGTGCACCAGCTCACCGACATCCCGATCGACCACTTCGTGAAGGTCGACTTCTCCGGCGTGATCAAGATGTCGGACGCGGTGGGCGGCGTCCCGGTCTGCGTCAGCGACAACGTCTACGACCCCTACTCGCACCTCAAGCTGAGCAAGGGCGAGCACACCCTGAAGGGCATGGCGGCGCTGCAGTTCGTCCGGACCCGGCACGGCTTCGGGGACGGCGGCGACCGCGGCCGCTCCTCGGCCCAGCACGCCTTCCTCGGCTCGATGATCCGCCAGCTGAAGAGCGCCGGGACGCTCACCGACCCGGGCAAGGTGCTCGGGCTCGCCGACGCCGCCACCAAGGCGCTGACCGTCGACCCCGGGCTGGACGGCGTCACCCGGCTGATCGGGCTCGCCAACGACCTCAACAAGGTGCCGTCCGACCGGATCACCTTCACCACCATGCAGACCCTGCCCGACCCGACGGACGAGGACCGGGTGGTCATCGGCCCCGGCGCGGACAAGCTGTTCGCCAGCGTCAAGAACGACCAGCCGCTCAGCCAGGGGTCGGCCGGCGACCCCGCCCCGGCTGCGAGCACGCCCGCCGCGCCGAGCCAGGCCCCGCAGAGCCAGGCGCCGCAGGCCCCGGCCGGGCCCGACCGGAGCGGCATCAGCGTGCTGGTCCGCAACGGCAGCGGCAAGGACAACCGGGCCGGAGACGTCTCCGAGGCACTGCGGCAGGCCGGTTTCGCCAAGGGCACCGCCGTCGGGAAGAACACCTCCGCCGAGAAGACCGTCGTCCACCACCCCGCCGGGCAGGAGGCCGCCGCCAAGCAGGTGGCCGCCGCGCTCGGTCTGCCCGCGAGCGCCGTGCAGGCCGGCAGCGGCAGCACGATCGAGCTGGTGATCGGCGCGGACTGGCCGTCCGGCACCACCTTCCCGGCCGCGAGCGGCGGCGTGCCGAGCGCCCCGCAGAGCATCGACCCGTCCGCCGCGCTCAAGGGCGCCGACGCCACCACCGCCGACAGCGCGGGCGGCTGCACCCCCGTCAGCCACCAGTACACCGTCAAGCTGCCCGGCTACGGCGGGATGACGCCGGTGCAGGCGTACGACAAGGCGAAGAACGTGCCGGACTCCGCGCCGTGAGCGTGTGAAGGGGCAGTGGGAATAGGGGGCGGGGGAGAGGGTTGGCGGGGCGTTTCGGCGGGGTGGCGCCGGTGCAGGCGTACGACCGCTCGAAGAACCCGCCGGCCCCGAGTGCCCGGACCAGCCGGTACCGCCCGCCGACCAGCCGCCCCAGCTGCTGAAGCTCCGTCATCCTGCCGCTGTCCGGCGCTCCTGACGGGCAGTCTCCCGGAACGGTCCGCAGCCCAGCCGGAGTTCGGCGGTCCCGGCGGGACTCAGAGCGCGACGACCGAGATCCGGGGTCCGCAGAGCAGCGTGAGGTCCTCCGGATCGGAGGTGAGGACAGTGACGGGTCCGACGGCCGAGCGGGCGATCACGGCGAGGGCGGCGTCGATCGCGTACTTGTGGCCGTGCAGCCCGTGGTCGCGAAGGAGCGCGGCCGCCCGGTCGCCGATCCCGCGGGTGACGTCGTGCACGTCGATCCGGGAGAGGGCCCAGCGAATCCGGGCCGGTCGGACCCGTGACCAGTCCGCCTCGATCACGGTCATCGCCGTGGTGCCCACCCGGACGTTCTCCTCGACGGCGGCCTGGACGAACGCCAGGACCTGACGATCGTTCAGGTAGTAGCGGGAGAGGCCCTCGCTGTCCAGCAGCAGGGTGCCCGGCATCAGGCTGCCGCGTCGTCGGCCCGGGCCGACCGGTCGTGGCGCAGGGCGGCGCGGGCGGCGTCGACCTCCTCGCGGGTGAGCGGCCCGTTGTCCGCCTCGAAGCCGGCGACCGTCTCGCGCAGCCGGTCCATCGCGACCCGGTGCTCCAGCGCCTCCGCGACGTACGCGGAGAAACCGCCGGGGCCGACCTGGCTGCGGACGGTCTCCGCCAGATCCTCGGGGAGGCTGACCGAATACTTCTTGCTACCACTCATGCTCTTCATCCTACCGCTGGTGGTAGGACTTCGGGCGGGTTCGGGCGGGCGGGTGGCCATCGGGCGTGTGCGGAGTCGGGATAGGGGGGCGATAGGCGGGCCGGTTCGGGGGGATAGGGGACGCCGGGAGAGTGGTGCTCACAAGAGGCGAACCTCCGCCGAACCGTGAGGACTCGGATGATGATCGATTACCAGAACCGGACGACGTCGAGGGGGACGGCGTCAGAACCCCTGGCGGCTGAACTCAGCGGCGTGGTCAAGCGGTTCACCACCGCGAAGGGTGAGGTGTTCACCGCGGTGAACGGGCTGGACCTGAAGGTCCGGCGGGGCGAGGTGGTGGCGTTCCTCGGGCCGAACGGCGCGGGCAAGACCACCTCCATCGACATGCTGCTCGGGCTGACCGGGCCCGACGAGGGAGAGGTGCGGCTGTTCGGGCAGGAGCCCGAGCGGGCGGTGCGGGCCGGCCGGGTGGCGGCGGTGCTGCAGTCCGGCGGGCTGCTGCCGGACCTGACGGTCGAGGCCACCGTGCTCATGCTGGGCTCGCTGCACCCCGGGGCCGACCCGGAGCGCTGCATGGCCCGGGCGAACATCACCGAGCTCCGCAACCGCCGGGTGGCGTCCTGCTCCGGCGGCGAGCAGCAGCGGCTGCGCTTCGCGCTGGCACTGCTCTCCCGGCCGGACCTGCTGGTGCTGGACGAGCCGACCGCCGGCATGGACGTGGTGGCGCGGCGGGACTTCTGGACGGCCGTCCGGGACGACGCGGCGCGCGGCATGACGGTCCTGTTCGCCACCCACTACATGGAGGAGGCGGACCGGTTCGCCGACCGGGTCGTGATGATCGACAAGGGCGCGGTGGTGGCCGACGGCCCGACCTCCGCGATCCGCTCCGCGACCAGTGGCCGGACCGTCTCGGCGCTGCTCAGCCCGTACGAGGCCGGCCTGGTGTCCCGGACGCCGGGCGTGCGCTCCAGCGCGGTCCGCGGCGACCGCACCTACTTCACCTGCACGGACTCGGACGCCCTGCTGAAGGCGCTGGTCCGGGAGACCTCGGCGCGGGAGATCGAGGTGGCGCCGCGCAGCCTGGAGGAGGCCTTCATGGCCCTCACCGAGAACGGCCACCCCGCCCCCGCGAAGGAGAACCCCTGATGGCCGCCGTCGCGGCGCCCGCCGCCGCCCGCACCCCGCTGTTCAACGGGGTCAACCCGACCTTCGTCCGCTACGAGCTGCGCCGCCGGTTCAACCGGCAGACCACGATCTTCACGCTGCTGCTGCCCGCGGTGCTCTACCTGGCGCTGTACCGCACCGCCCCGTCCGGCGGGGCGACGCTGCCGCACGGCAACTTCGCCGCCTGGATGATGATCGGTCAGGCGGTGTACGGCGCGGCCACCGCGGCGGTCAGCTCGGCCGCCACCATCTCGGTCGAGAAGTCCGCGGGCTGGATGCGCACCATCGCGATGAGCCCGCTGGCCCCGCCCGGGTACCTGCTGGTCAAGGTGCTCTGCTCGGTGCTGATGGCCGGCGTGCCGGTCGCCATCGTGGGTGTGCTGGGTCTGCTGACGGGTGCTCAGGCGAGCGCCGGCGTCTGGGTGGTGTCGCTGCTGGTGGCCTGGGTCGGGTCCGCGGTGTTCGCCGCGCTCGGCATCGGCATGGGCCTGGCGATGAAGCCCGACGTGGTGATGCACATGCCCGGCCTGACCATGACGGCGCTGGCCTTCCTGGGGAACCTGTTCATCCCGCTCAGCGGCGTGATGCTGGAGGTCTCCCGCTACACCCCGCTGTACGGGGTGGCGACGCTGGCCCGGTACCCGCTGAACGACGGTTTCTCCTTCCACGGGGAGCACTCCAGCGTGACCGGCGCGGTGTTCAACCTGCTGGCCTGGTTCGCCGGGTTCTCCTTCCTGGCGCTGCGCCGGTTCGCCAAGTCCACCGGCCGCCCGTAGCGCTCCCGTCCACCGGTCCCACCCGTCCCAGCCGAAGCACCCGTCCCACCCGTCCACAGAGCTGTCCGGCGTCCGTCCGACGGGCGCGGGTCCCACCCGAAAGGGGGTTAGAACAGATGTTCGCATTCATCGCACCGGGGCAGGGCTCCCAGACCCCGGGCCTGCTGGCCGCCTGGCTGCGCGACCCGGACACCGCCGAGCGGGTGCGGGCCTGGTCCGAGGCCGCCGACACCGACCTGGTCCACCTCGGCACCAAGGCCCCGGCCACCGAGATCGCCCGCACCGAGCACACCCAGCCGCTGCTGGTCGCGGCCGGACTGCTCGCCCACCACGAGCTGCGCGACGCCGCCCCGCCCGAGGCGGCGGTCGCCGCCGGCCACTCGGTCGGCGAACTCACCGCCGCCGTCTGGGCGGGAGCGCTCGAACCTGCCGACGCCGTCCGGCTGGCCGCGGTCCGCGGCCGGGCGATGGCCGCGGCCTGCGCCGAGGCCGAGACCTCGATGTCCGCCGTGGTCGGCGGCGAGGAGGCCGAGGTCCTGGAGCGGATAGCCGAGGCCGGCCTGTACCCGGCCACCTTCAACGGGCCCGGCCAGATCGTCGCGGCCGGCGCCGCCGACGCCCTGGCCCGGCTCGCCGCCGCCCCGCCGGCCGGCGCCACCGTCAAGGCGCTCAGCGTCGCCGGGGCCTTCCACACCCCGTACATGGAGTCCGCCCGGCTGGCCTTCGAGGCCGCCGCCGCCCGGACCGCCTTCGCCCGGCCGGTCCACCGGCTGCTCTCCAACGCCGACGGCACGGCCGTCGACGACCCCGAGGAGATCCGCCGGCGGCTGGTGCACCAGCTGGTCAACCCCGTCCGCTGGGATCTGTGTCTCCGTCAACTGGCGGAGATAGGGCCCGAGTTGACCGTCTCGCTGCCGCCCGCCAAGACGCTCGCCAACATCCTGCGCCGCCAGCACCCCGAGCTCGACGTCCTGTCCGTCACCACCGCCCGGGACACCGCCCGGGCCCGGGAGCGGCTGACCGCCCCCGCCAGCCGAGGAGCGTCCGTCCATGCCGGTGTCTGACCTGCTCGAATACCCGCTCGCCGAGCGGGCCGACCACCCCGCCGTGATCGACGCCCAGGGCACCCTGGAGTACCGGCGGCTCGGGGTCGCGGTGGACCGCGCGGTCGGCTGGCTGCGCGGCCAGGGCCTCGCGGCCGGCGACCGGGTGGTGTACGCCGGCGGCAACGACCGGGCCTTCCTGGCCCTGTTCTGGGCCACCCTGCGGATCGGCGCCATCTTCGTCCCGGTCCACCCCGACCTGACGGACCACCAGATCGACCACATCGTGGCCGACAGCGGGGCCGCCCTCGCGGTCTGCCGCCCCGAGGCCGGCCGCCGCGCCGCCCGCACCGTGGACGTCGAGCCGGCCTGGCAGCAGGTCCTCGCCAGCGCCGAGGACGGCCACCGCGCCGAGGTCGACGAGGACGCGGTCGCCCTGCTGATCTACACCTCCGGCACCACCGGCCGCCCGAAGGGCGTGGTCTGCCCGCACCGGCAGATGCTCGCCGCCCTCGACGCGATCAACGCCTGCCTCGGCTACGCGCCGGAGGACGTGGTGCTCTGCCGGCTCCCGCTCTCCTTCGACTACGGCCTCTACCAGGCCCTGCTGTCCACCCTGGTCGGCGGCACCCTGGTGCTGGCCCGGCGCAGCGAGGACATGGGCCTGCTCCGGCTGATCGAGCGCACCGGCGTCACCGTCGTCCCGCTGGTGCCCTCGCTGGCGCAGATCCTCACCCTGCTCCAGGGCAAGCTGCACCGGCCGACCAAGGTCCGGCTGTTCACCAACACCGGCGCCCGCCCCGGCCGGGCCGTCACGGCCGAGCTGCTGGAGCTGTTCCCCGGCTCCGAGTTCGCCTCGATGTACGGCATGACCGAGTGCAAGCGGATCTCCATCCTCGACCCCGAGGAGTACGCCGCCCACCCCGACTCGGTCGGCCCGCCGATCCCCGGCGACCGGGTCCGCATCCTGGCCCCCGACGGCACCGTGCTCGGCCCCCGGGAGACCGGCGAGATCGTGGTCTCCGGACCGACCGTGATGGCCGGCTACTGGGGCATCCCGATCGAGGCGCAGCAGCGCTTCGTCCGCCGCCCCGACGGCTCGCTGGAGCTGCACACCGGCGACAACGGCTGGCTCGACGAGGACGGCCGGCTCTACTTCGTCGGCCGCGACGACGACGTGATCAAGCGCCGCGGCATGCGGGTCGCGCTCACCGAGATCGAGGACGCCGCCGAGCGCATCCCCGGCGTCACCGCCGCCGTGGCGCTGCGCCCCGAACCGGAGGGCGCCCCGCTGCTGCTCGCCGTGCACGGCAGCCTCGCCCCCGAGGCCGTCCGCACCCTGCTGCACGCCCGGCTCGACCACAGCCGGATGCCCGACCGGGTGGTGGCCGTCGACACCGTGCCGCTGACCGCCAACGGCAAGCCCGACCGGGCCGCCGCGAAGGCCCTGGTCGAGGCCGCCGAACAGGCGGCCGGCCCCGACCGCACCGCCCCGCAGACCACCACCACCCCGAGGAGCAGCCATGAACCAGTCACAGTTTGACCAGCTCGTCGAGCGGATCTGCTCCGTGCAGGTCACCGACTCCGAGACCCCGCTGGTGGACCTGGGCGTCGACTCCCTGCACACCATCGCGCTCGTGATGGCCGTGGAGGAGGAGTTCGGCATCGAGGTCGACCCCGACGCCCTCGCCGACCCGGCGCTCGCCTCCCCGGCCGGCCTGTTCCGCTACGCGCAGACCTGGGCCGCGGCCCCGGCCCGGGCCTGAAGGACCGTCAGCCATGTGGACCGACACCAGACCCGCGGCCGAACTGCCCAAGCTGTTCGAACGGGGCGGCGACGTCATCTCCCTCTCGGGCGGCCTGCCCGACCTGGACGTCCTGCCGCTGGACGCGATATCGAACCAGCTCTCCCGGCTGGTCCGGCTCGGCGGCAAGCTCGCCCTGCAGTACACCACCCCGCACGTCGCCAAGGCCCTCGTCCCCGCCGTCGCCGACCTGATGGCCCGTGAGGACGGCCACGCCGACGCCGACAACCTGATCCCCACCAGCGGCTCCCAGATGGGCCTGACCGCCGTCGCGCTGGCCCTCGGCGCCCCCGGCCAGACCATCCTGGTGCAGACCCCGGCCTACCCCGGCGCCACCGCCGCCTTCCGCACCGCCGGCCTCGACCTGCACGCCGCCGGCGAGGACGAGCACGGCCTCGACCCGCAGCAACTGCGCACCACCGTGCGGGAGTTGAGATCCACCGGACGCACCGTCCGGATGCTCTACACCAACCCGACCTTCCAGAACCCGACCGGCGCCACCCTCTCCGTCCCGCGCCGCGCCGCCATCCTCGCGGCCTGCCGCGAACTCGACCTGCTGCTGGTCGAGGACAACCCGTACGGCCTGCTCGGCTTCGACGGCACCACCACCACGCTGTTCCAGGCCCTCGACCCGCAGCAGGTGGTCTACCTCGGCACCTTCTCCAAGATCTTCGCCCCCGGCCTGCGCTCCGGCTGGATCGCCGCGCCCCAGCACCTGCGGCACGACCTGGCCCGGGTCGCCGAGATCATCTCGCTCTCGCCCTCCGCGCTCGCCCAGGGCGCGCTGGCCGCCTACTACTCCCGCTCCGGCTGGAGCGAGCTGATCGACCGCTTCCGGGACAGCTACCGCGAGCGCTGCGCCCTGATGGCCGACGCCCTGGACGCCGAACTCGGCACCGACAGCCCCTGGCACTGGCAGCGCCCCGGCGGCGGCTTCTACCTCTGGCTGCGCCACCGCGACGGCGCCGACGCCGGCCCCTACGCCCGGGCCGCCGCCGACCGCGGCGTCTCGGTCGTCCCCGGCGGGCACTTCTCGATCGACGGCGAGCACGCCGACGGCCTGCGCCTGTGCTTCAGCAACGTCCCGCGGAAGAAGATCACCGAGGCGGTCGGCCGACTGGCCGGCGCGCTCACCGAACAGCCCTCCCCGGCGGGCGAGTTGACGGCGGTGGCCGGATGACCGCGCCCGTCGCCGAGGCCGCCGCCGCCGACTGGGCGGACTTCGGCCCGCGCCACCCGCTGGCCGGCACCGACTGGAAGGTCTGGGGCGTCGGACTGCTCCGCAACGCCGGCTTCCCGGTCTCCGGCCTCGACCTGGTCGGCGGCACCCGCGCCCCGGCCGCCGCCGCCCGCAGCAACCCCCGGCAGGGCCCCTCCGCCGAGTTCCTGGCGGCCTACCGGGCCGACGCCGAACGCGAGAGCGCCGCCCTGGCCGCCCTCGCCGCCGACCCGAAGCTCCGGCTCGCCGTCGCCTGGCAGAACCGCACCTTCTTCCGCCTGCTCGACTCGCTGGCCGCCCCCGGCGGCCAGGAGGCCAAGCGCCGCCAGCGCGAACGCACCCTCGCCATGTACTGGCTGCGCTACTGCGCCAAGGCCGAGACCATCGGCTTCTTCGGCCCCGCCGCCTGGATCGGCGTCGGCCGCACCGACCGCGCCGTGGCGATCGAGAACGGCCCCGGCCTGGTCGCCGCCTCGCACACCGCCCTGGAACGCTGGACGGTCGCCGCGATCGCCGACCGGATGGCCGAGGAGCCCGGCGCCCGCTGGTGGTTCCCGCCGGTGCTCCGCCCCGACGTCCAGCTCGACGGCGAGCAGCTGGTCCTGCCCAACCGCAAGACCGTCCGGCTGCGCCCCGAGGACGTCCAGGTGCTGCGGCTCGCCGACGGCGACCGCAACGCCGAGCGGATCACCGAACTGCTGATCGCCGAGCACGGCTGGGAGCCCGGCACCGCCCACCAGCGGGTGGACAAGGTGCTCGGCCGGCTGCTCCGCCAGCGGGTGCTCGGCTGGGACGCCAACATCCCGGTCGACGTCCGGGCCGAGGAGGTGCTGCGCCGCCGGGTCGCGGCGATCGGCGATCCCGCGCTGTTCGTCCGCTACGACGCCGTGATCACCGAACTCGCCCGGCTGAAGGGCGAGATCGGACAGGCCCGGAGCGCCGAGCAGCTGGTCGAAGCGCTGGACGCGCTGGACGCCTATTTCGTCGAGGTGACCGGACAGGCCGCCTCCCGCGAGGAGGGCAAGGCGTACGCCGGACGCACCCTCAGCTACCAGGACGCGCTGCGGGACTGCCGGATGGAGCTGGGCCGGGACTTCCTGGACGGCATCGCCGCCCCGCTCGCCCTGGTCGCCGACGCCGCCGACTGGTTCGGCAACCGGCTCGCCGAACTGGTCGAGGCCGAGGTCGCCGGATTCGTCCGGAAGGCCGCCGGACGGCAGCCGGGCGCCGTCACGCTGGCCGACGTCTGGCCGCAGACCCTGGCGCTGTTCTGGGGCGAGCAGAACCACCCCGTGCAGCAGGCCGTCCGCGAACTCGCCCTGAAGTGGCGGGAGGTGATCGGGGAGGTGCCCGAGGGCGCCACCCGGGTCGACCTGAAGGTGGACCGGATCCTGGACCGGGCGCGGGCGGTGTTCGCCACCGGGCCGGTCCGCTCCCCGCACCTGGCCGTGCACAGCCCCGACCTCCAGGTGGTGGCCCGCTCGGTCGACGAGGTCAACGCCGGCACGCACCTGGTGGTGCTCGGCGAGATGCACGCCTGCCTGGCCACCCTCGACCTGCCGTTCCTGGACTGGACGGCCGGCGGCGGCTCGGTCCGCGACAAGGTCAACCGGGCGATCGGCGCGGAGCGGCTGGTGCCGCTGCTGCCGGTCGGCTGGAAGCGCAACAGCGGCCGGATGGTGCCCGCCCCGATCGGCGAGGGCGACCGGCTGATCGGCTTCACCCGCGCCCCGTTCGACCAGCGGGAGCGGATCGAGCCCGCCGTCTCCATCACGCTCGCCGAACGGGACGGCGAGGTCACCGCCACCACCGCCGACGGCCGGTCCCGCTCGCTCTCCGAACTGCTCGCGGTGCTGATCTCGATCATCGCCTGCGACGCCTTCAAGATCGGCCTGGACCGCCCGCACGCCCCCCGGGTCACCCTCGACGACCTGGTGCTGTTCCGCGAGACCTGGCGGGTGCCGCTGGCCCCGCTGGCCCTGCCCGCCAAGCCCGACCGGCACCGCGACTACCTGGCGGTGCGCCGCTGGGTGGCCGACCACGGACTGCCCGACCGGGCCTTCGTGAAGTTCCCCGAGGAGACCAAGCCGTCCCTGGTCGACTTCACCAGCCCCGTGCTGGTGCTCTCCTTCGCCAACCTCGTCCGCCGGGCCGTCCAGTCGGACCCCGCCGCCGGGGTGACCGTCAGCGAGCCGCTGCCGGCCCCCGAGGAGTCCTGGCTGCCCGACGCGGACGGCGAGCGCTACGTCAGTGAGCTGCGGCTCCAGATCAGCCGAGAGGTGCCGGAATGACCGTGCTCGTCCCCGACGGCGCCGGGGCGCGGGTCCACCCGCACCGCCCGTCGGACCCCGACATCGTCGCCACGATCGGCAGAACCCCGCTGGTGGCGCTGGACCGACTCTTCCCGCCCGCCCGCTTCCAGGTGCACGCCAAGTGCGAGCGCTTCAACCCCGGCGGCTCCATCAAGGACCGGGCCGCCAAGTCGATGATCGAACAGGCCATCGCCACCGGCCGGATCGTCCCCGGCGTCTCCACCGTGGTCGAGTCCTCGTCCGGGAACCTGGGCATCGCGCTCGCCCAGCTCTGCAACTTCCACCGGCTCGGCCTGGTCATCGTGGTCGACCCGCGCACCACCCCGCAGAACCTCGCCATCATGCGGGCCTACGGCGCCCGGGTCGAACTGGTCGAGCACCGCGACCCCGCCACCGGCGAGTTCCTGCCGGCCCGGATCGCCCGGGTCCGGCACCTGCTGGAGACCGTCCCCGACGCCTGGTGGCCCAACCAGTACGCCAACGAGGACAACTCGCGCGCCCACCACACCACCATGCGCGAGATCGTCGAGGCCCTCCCCAGCGCCCCCGACTACCTGTTCCTGGCGGCCGGCACCACCGGCACCCTGCGCGGCTGCGCCGAGTACGTCCAGGACCGCGGGCTGCCGACCCGGGTGGTCGCGGTGGACGCCGTCGGCAGCGTGATCTTCGGCCCGCCGGAGCCCTGGGAGTCCAGCCACAAGCGCACCATCCCCGGCCACGGCGCGGCGGTCGTCCCCGCGCTGCTGCGCCCCGGCCTGGCCGACCGGGTGGTCAAGGTGACCGACTCGGAGTGCATCCGCGGCTGCCGCCGCCTGCTGGCCGAGGAGTCGATCCTGGCCGGCGGCTCCTCCGGCGCGGTGATCGCCGCGCTGCTGCAGGCCGCCTCCTGGATCGAGCCGGGCAGCTCCTGCGTCGCCGTGCTCCCCGACGGCGGCGACCGCTACCTCGACACCATCTACGACGACCAGTGGGTGGAGTCCTACCTCCGGCAGTACCTGCCGACCGACCAAGAAAGGACCGCGCCGTGAGAATCCTCGGCCGGGAGGACGTCCGCACCGCCCTGGAGGGCCTCGACGGCAGCATCGTCGACCTGGTCCGCACCGCCTACGTGCTGCACGGGCAGGGCAAGTCCGACCTCCCCTTCTCGACCTTCCTGCGCCCGCTGCACCGGGACGGCTCGCGGATCATCGCGCTGCCGGCCTACCTGGGCGGACCGGCCCCCGTGATGGGCCTGAAGTGGATCTCCTCCTTCCCGGAGAACGTCGAGCGGGGCATGCAGCGCGCCAGCTCGCTGTGCATCCTGAACGACCTGGAGTCCGGCTACCCGGTCGCCCTGATGGAGGGCAGCCAGATCTCCGCGGTCCGCACCGCGGCCGGTGCGGCGCTCGGCTCCAAGGTGCTGAACGGCGACCGCCCGGTCCGCACCGTCGGCCTGGTCGGCTGCGGCACCATCAACCACCGGGTGGTGCACTTCCTGGCCCAGGTCCACCCCGAGCTGGAGACGGTGCTGCTGCACGACGCCTTCCCGGCCCGGGCCGAGGTGTCGGCGGCCGAACTCGCCGCCGAGCACCCGGGCGTGGAGTTCCGGGCGGTCGGCCTCGGCCGGGCGCTGGGCGCCGACACGGTGTCGATCGCCACCACCGACTCCTCGTACTGGCTGGACCTGGCCGACCACCCGGACCGGCCCGAGGGCCAGGTGGTGCTGCACCTGTCGCTGCGCGACCTGTCGGTGGACTCGGTGCTCGGCGCGGCCAACGTGGTCGACGACGCCGACCACGCGATCCGCGAGCAGACCTCGCTGCACCGGGCCGAGCAGCGGGCCGGCCACCGCCGCTTCGTCACCGCCGAGATCGGCCCGCTGCTGGAGGGCACCGTCGAGCCGCCCGCCGCCCGCACCGTGGTGTTCTCCCCGTTCGGGCTGGGCGTGCTGGACCTCGCGGTCGCCGAGGCGGTGCTGACCGCCGCCGAGAGGACCGGGCTCGGCACCGAGGTCGAGGGCTTCGACCCCGGCACCCACAAGGTCACCTCCAACCTCGCCGGGAGCCTGGCATGACCGGACTGTTCACCGAAGGGACCCGGGCGGTCGTCACCGGCGCCTCCCGCGGCATCGGCGCCGCCATCGCCCTGCAGCTCGCCGAGCACGGCTGCGACGTGGCGCTCAACTACCGCTCCAGCGCCGGCAAGGCCGAGCAGCTGGCGGAGAAGATCGAGGGCCTGGGCCGCCGGGCCCTGCTGGTCCGGGCCGACGTCTCGGACGAGGCGCAGGTCACCGCGATGTACAAGGAGATCCGCACCGCCTGGGGCGGGGTGGACGTCGCGGTCCTGAACTCCGGCATCACCGCCGACGGGCACTTCGCGGCGATGAGCGCCGCCAAGTGGCAGGAGGTGATCTCCACCAACCTGACCGGGGCCTTCCTGACCGCCCGGGAGGCCACCAAGCAGATGTACGCGAGCGGCGGGGCGATCGTCTTCATCGCCTCCACCTCGGGCATCGCCGGCCGGGTCGGCCAGGCCAACTACGCCGCCTCCAAGGGCGGGGTGATCGCCATGGCGAAGACCCTCGCCTACGAGGGCGCGCCGAAGAACATCCGGGTCAACGTGGTCGCGCCGGGCTTCATCGACACCGACATGGTGAAGAAGGTGCCGCGCGCCCAGCTGAAGGAGGCCGCGGCGGCGATCCCGCTGGGCCGGATGGGCACCCCGGAGGAGGTCGCCCAGGCGGCGGTCTTCCTGGCCAGCCCGGCGGCCTCGTACATCACCGCCAAGGTGCTCACCGTCGACGGCGGGATGCTCTACAGCTGACCCCCACGGTCGAACTGACGTTCCATCAACCCACAGAGAGAGGCACCACCATGTCCACCGCCACCTTCGAGGACGTCCGCGCTCAGGCCGAGCAGCGCCTGGAGAAGAACCTCAAGATCAAGTCGATGATCATCGACCGCCTGGGCCTGGACGCCGAGGCCGAGGTCGTCTCCGACAACCAGCCGCTGTTCGGCCGCGGCCTGGAGATGGACTCGCTGGACACCCTGGAGATCGTCGTCATGATCAACAACGAGTACGACGTGCTGATCAGCGACGACGACTTCGAGGCCTTCGGCTCCATCAACGCCCTGGTCGACTTCATCGAAGCCCGCGAGGTCTGACCGTGACCATCGCCCCCGCGCCCGCGCCCGCCAGAACGGCGGCCAAGGAGAAGCCGAAGACCTTCGCCTACTCCTCCGACGACATCAAGCGGATGCTCCCGCACCGCTGGCCGATGCTGATGATCGACCGCGCCTACGACGTGGTCCCCGGCGTCTCCGGACGCGGCGTCAAGAGCGTCTCGGTGAACGAGCCGTTCTTCGCCGGCCACTACCCCGACCACTCGATCATGCCCGGCGTGATGATCGTCGAGGCGATGGCCCAGCTGGTCGCCGTGGTCTACGTCGCCGAACTGCTGGAAGCCCCGGCCCCCGCCGAGGGCGACGCGCCCGCCGACCCCTCGGCCAGCGTCGGCTACCTCGGCTCGATCAGCTCGATGAAGTTCTCCCGGCTGGTCGTCCCCGGCGACCAGCTCACCCTGGACGCCAAGCTCGGCCAGAAGCTCGGCGGCCTGCGCTCGGTCTCGGTCCGGGCCTCGGTCGGCACCGAGCTGGCCGCCGCCGGCTCGCTGATCGTCACCACCGAACGCAAGGGCTGACCCGGCGTCACCCGCCCACCAGCAGCAGACAAGGAGGTGTGGAATGTCCATCACGATCCGCCCGTACCAGGAGGGCGACGCGCATGACATCGCCGAGCTCTACAACCGTCACCGCGACAACCCGAACCCGGTGGCGGGCGGGATCACCGGCGAGGAACTGGAACGCGAACTCGCCGAACGCGACACCGCGACGTTCCTGATCGCGGCCGACGACGGCCGGGTGGTCGGCACGTTCGGGCTGTTCCACAGCACCGGACGCCGCTCCGCCCGGGCCGGCGAGCTGATCGCCGACATGTTCTTCGTCGCCCCGGCCTACCGCAACGGCGTCATCACCGGACGGCTGTTCACCGAAGCCGTCGAATGGATGATGCGCTGCGGCTGCCTGGTGCTCCGGCTGACCGTCAACCCGGCCAACACCGTCGCCTTCAAGCTCTACCGGCGGGTCGGCTGCGTCTCCGTCGGCGAGACCGTCCCCGGCGAGGACGGCAACGTCGAACTGCACAACTACATCCCGCTGATCCTGCGCAGCGTCTTCCACGACCTCGGCCCCGAGGCCGTCGCGGCGCTCGGCCGGCTCAGCAGCTTCGGCAACGTCACCGACGGCCGGGACGGTGAACTCCGTTCCGACGTACGGGTGGTGGACGGAATCCGGACCGTCGCCTACGCTCTGGCCCTCGGCGAGTTCCAGCTCACCGCCACCATCGACGTCGACCGCGGCCTGATGCTGGCGGCGGAGCTCACCGACCCGGCCGGCAGCACCCGGACGCTGCGGATCGCCGAACCGCCCTACGAGATCCGCACCCCCGGAACGGCCACCGCCCACCGCTTCGGCGACCACGGCCTCACCGCCGAACTCGACGCCGCCGAAGGCACCCTCACCGTGCACGCCGAGGGCCACCACGGGCCGGTGTTCGTCTCCACCTGGCCCAGCGCCGAGGCCGACCGCTCGGCCGGCTGGCGCGAGGGCCAGGCCCGCGACCTGGAGATCACCCCCGTCGAGCACGGCGTCCGGGTCACCGAGCGGGCCGGCGGCAACCGGGTCACCGGCACCCTCACCCTGCACGACGGAGTCCTCGGCCAGGACTTCGAGTTCACCACCCGCCCCGGCCGGATGTTCCAGACCGTCGGACTCCGCCAGGGCGACTTCACCCTCACCGACCCCGACGGCACCGCCCGGCAGCACCCGATCGGCACCGGCCTCGGCGTCCGCGACACCTCCGAGGTGGTCGCGGCCGCACAGACCGCGCCGGCCGGCTCCACGCTGGCCTGGACCGACGGCACCCACCGGGTCCTGCTCCCCGCCGGACACCCCGTCCGGCTGATCACCGCCACCCTGGTCGAACGCCACCTGGAGCCCGACGCCGACGGCACCGTCCGGCTGCGCACCGAGCTCCGCACCGGCGCCGACCGCCCCGCCCGCACCCCCGAAGCGGCACAACCCGCCGACGGGCAGCGGAAACTGACCGTGCAGGCCACCGCCGGCGGTATCACCGGCTGGACCGAGAACGGCGCCAAGGTGCTGCGCAGCCCCGCCCCCCGCAGCCGGGTCTTCGGCTGCAACCCGCACTGGAGCGCCGGCGCCTGGGTCACCCGCGAGCACCACCGGCACAGCCCCGCCACCGGCCTCGGCTGGGGCGTCGCCGCCGACCGCGAGTGGGAGCAGAAGCACCCGCTCGGCCTGGCTGCCCCGCAGCAGCGGATCAGCTGGGAGGTCACCGCCCCCGAGCAGGCCGCCGAACCGGTCCGGATCGACATCCAGGCCCCCGGCGCCGACGAGGAGATCGTCCTCTGGCTCACCCCCGACGCCCCGGCCGACACCGCCGTGGTGATCGACTCGGCCGGCCGCCGCCGCGAGCTCGCGACCGGCGACTTCCGGCAGGTCTGGGCCGGCGCCGCCGCGATCCGGCTCGGCAGCGGCCAGTGGCTGCACCTCGCCCCCGCCGGCCCGGCCGGCACCCAGGAGATCGTCCTGCGCACCACCTCCGCCGGGCTGCTGGTCGGCTGCGCCGCCGCCGCCACCGAGGCCGCCTGGCAGCTCTCCGTCCACCCCGCACCCGCGATCTGACGCACCGTCACCCCACTCGGAAGGAAACGAACCGCCATGACCACCGCTCCCGCCCGCACCGCCCAGGACGACTACACCACCGTCCGCACCGCCATCGGCGCCTACCGGATCACCGCCCCGCTGGTCCGGGTCTCCGGCGGCGACCGCTACGAGTTCCTCGACCTCTTCCTCGCCAAGTCCAGCGAGTACGTCGAGCCGGACAGCGTCCGCGAGGCCCTGGCGCTGAACGCCGACGGCACGCCGTTCGCCATCCTGCTGCACTTCGAGATCGGCGACGACTCCTGGCTGCTGCCCCGCACCCCCGTCACCGCCGAGGAGCTGACCGCCTACCTGGCGGCCCTGGACACCCCCGCCGACGCCACCGTCGAGGTCGAGCCCGAGGGCTGGGGCGCCAGCGCCTTCGAGGGCCCGAACGCCTGGGCCGCCGCCGCGAAGTTCGTCGACTTCGACATCTCCGGCCTCACCCTGCACGGCGTCACCGAGGCCGCGATCGCCGCGGAGCCCGCCGCGCTCGCCCACCTCGCCCGGGTCGGCACCACCGGCGAGTACGGCTACCTGCTGCTCTCCAACGCCCCGGAGGCCGGCCACGCCGCCGCCGTCGAGGCCGTCGAGGCCGAGGGCGGCGCCGAGATCGGCGAGCAGGGCCTGGCCCGGGTCCAGGCCGAGGCCGGCATGGCCGTCTACAGCGCGGGCTTCGCCGGCCTGCCGGTGCACGAGGCCGACCTGGCCTGGATGGTCGACTGGAACCGGATCGGCGAGTTCCAGGGCTCCGAGGAACTGGTCAAGCCCACCGCCGGGACCGCCCGGATCACCGCCGTCGCCGCCCCCGCCGGCACCGCCCTCGCGGCCGGCACCCCGGTCACCGCCGGCGGGCAGCAGGTCGGCACCCTGGTCTGGCAGGCCCCGTCCGCCAACGCCGACGAGGAACTCGCCGTCGCCCTGCTGGACGCCCCGTTCTGGGTCCCCGGCCTGGAGCTGGAGACCACCGCCGCGGACGGTGCCGTCACCCCGCTGCGCACCGTCACCCAGCCCCGCGTCATCGCCCGCTCGCTCACCACCCGGATCCACTGATGACCGACCACACCGCCCCCACCACCGAGCGCATCGCGCTGACCGGCCTCGGCCTGATCACCGGCGCCGGCGACGACACCGAGAAGAGCTGGGCCGCCATCTCCCAGGGCGTCTCCGGCATCAAGACCAACACCCTCTTCGACACCACCGAGCTGCTCACCGACTGGGCCGGCATGGTCACCGCCGAGCAGCCCGCCGACCTCGACCGCTGCTACGCCCTCGCCGCCACCGCGATCCGCGAGGCACTGCGCACCTCCGGCCTCGACCTGGACACCGTGGACCGCGACCGGGTCGCCGTGGTGGTCGGCTCCAGCCTCGGTGCGATGCCCACCCTGGAGAGCGTCCACCGCGACCTGGTCAAGGACGGCAAGCTGGACGCCGTCGCCGCGGCCGGCTCCCAACTCCCGTGCGTGGGCGACTACATCGCGGCGGAGTTCGACCTCCGCGGCCCGCGGATCGTGCTCTCCAACGCCTGCGCGGCCAGCGCCGTAGCCCTCGGCTACGCGGCCGAACTGCTCTGGAAGGGCGAGGTCGACCACGTCATCTGCGGCGGTGTCGACCCGCTGGCCGAACTCTCCGCCTACGGCTTCTCCGCCCTCGGCGCGCTCGACCCCGAGCCGTGCGCGCCGATGTCCGCCTCCACCGGGCTCACCCTCGGCGAGGGCGCGGGCTTCATGGTCCTGGAGTCCGCCGAGCGGGCCGCCGCCCGCGGGGCCGCCGCGCTCGCCGAACTCGGCGGCTACGGCCTCTCCTGCGACGGCTACCACCAGACCGCCCCCGACCCCAGCGGCAAGGGCGCGGCCGCCGCGATGGCCCAGGCCCTGGAGACCGCCGGACTCGCCCCGCAGGACGTCGACTACGTCAATCTGCACGGCACCGGCACCCCCGCCAACGACGTGTCCGAGCCCAAGGCCGTGAAGCTGCTGTTCGGCGCCGAGGTGCCGCCCGCCAGCTCCACCAAGTCGATGCTCGGCCACACCCTGGGCGCGGCCGGCGCGGTCGAGGCGATCGTCTCCACCCTCGCCATCGACCGCGGCGTCATCCCGCCGACCGTCAACACCCGGGGCACCGCCTCCCCGTTCGGCCTGGACATCGTCCCGGACAACGGGCGGCCCGCGCCGCTCGAGGTGGTCGCCTCCAACTCCTTCGCGTTCGGCGGCAACAACGCCACCGTCGTGCTCAACAAGCCCGGCCGGCCCGCCCGTTCGGCCCGCCGCACGCAGCCCGTCCAGCACGTCGTGGTCACCGGCGTGGCCGGCCTGGCCGGCTCGGCCGGGTCCACCGCCGAACTGACCGCCGCGCTCGCCGCGGGCCGGGTCGGCTTCGACCTGCTGGAGCAGGTCGACGGGGTCGGCGAGCGCCCGATCGGCCGGATCGACGTCAAGGCCGTCACCAAGCGCCTCAACCCCAGCAAGGCCCGCCGGATGGACCCGCTCGGCATCCTGGCCGCCGGCGCCGTCGGCGACCTCTACGAGCGGCACGGCAAGCCCTCCCGGGCCGAGGCCGAGGGCACCGGCATCGTCTTCGCCACCGGCTACGGCCCCGTCACCTCGGTGCTCAACTTCCACCGGGGCGTGCTGGAGCAGGGCATCACCGGCGCCAACCCGGCGATGTTCGCGAACACCGTGGTCAACGCCGCGGCCGGGCACGTCGCCATGCTGCACCGCTACCGCGGCTACACCGCCACCATCGCCAACGGCGGCACCAGCTCCGTCCTCGCGCTCCAGCTCGCCGCCCGGGTGATCGCCCGCGGCATGGCCGACCGGATCATGGTCGTGGTCGCCGACGAGTTCCCCGAGCAGGCCCTGGCCACCCAGGCCCGGCTGCCCGGCTACGCGAAGACCCCGCACGTCGTCCCCGGCGGCGGCACCGGCACCGTCCTCTCCGAGGGCGCCGCCGCGATCCTGCTGGAGTCCGAGAGCTCCGCCGCGGCCCGCGGCGCGGGCGTGCTGGCCGACGTCCGCGGCTTCGGCGCCTCCGGCGAAGCGGCCGGGATCGGCCGGATCGGCCGCGACGGCGAAGCCTGGGCCCGCGCCCTGCGCGGCGCCCTCACCGAGGCCGACAGCGCCCCCGGGCAGATCGACACCGTGGTCTCCGCCGCCTCCGGCTACCGCCTGGTCGACCTCGCCCAGTCCCGCGCCCTCGCCCTGGCCGGCCTCGCCGACCGCCCCACCCGCACCCCCAAGGCCCTGCTCGGCGAGACCTACGGCTCCGCCGGCGCCCTCGGCCTGGTCGCCGCCCTCGCCGGCGAGGCCCCGGCCGGCCGCCTCCTGCTCTCCAGCTTCGCCTACGGCGGCTCCTACGCCGCCGCGGTGTTCGACGCGAGGGCCTGATGAACACCCTGCGGACAGCCGGACGGGCAACGCCCGAAACACTCCTGACGGGCCGTCGGAGCTCCGTCGTGGTGACGGACGCGGCCGCGCCGGGCCCGGCGGGCGTCGACGGGGACCGCGCCGGCGGTGTCCTGCGGACGGCCGGGCGGGCACGTCCGGAAGTCCACCTGACGGACCGTCGGACCGGCGGGGCGGGCTCCGCCGGGGGGCGCGGCGCGGACGGGCTGCTGGTGGCCGGCTGGTCGCTCGGGCTCGGGCCGGTGCTCGCCCTGGCCGATCAGGGGGCGGGCCGGGCCGCGACCGGCCGACGGGCGGCCGAAGTGCGTTACGCCGCACGGAGGTTGACGGCCCGGCTGGTCGGCTCGGCCGGTACGGCACCCCGGGCGGTGCGACCGGCGGGCCCGCGTGCCGCCGGCCGCCCGGGGCCGTCGACCGCGCGGGCCGCCGCCGCCACCCGCCCGCTGGCCGCCCCGTCCACCGCCGCCCTCCGGCCCGCCGGATCTCTCGGCCCCGTGGTGGACTGCCTGGTGACCCGGCACCCGCGGTTGCCGCGGGACCGGATGGGGAACCGGGTGAACGGGGCCGGGCGGTGGCTGATCGCGGAGGCGGTGGGGCGGCTGTACGGGGTCCGGCTGACGCCCCGCGAGCTGGGGCGGGACGAGCACCGGCGGTGGAGCGTGCCGCAGCTGGGGCTGACCGCCTCGGTGGCGCACTGCGCGGAGTACTCGACGGTGGTGCTGGCGTCGTCCGGCCGGGCCGTCGGGGTGGACCTGCAGGACCACCGGGACCGGCCGGCCGCGATGCGGTGGCTGGGCGAACTGCTCGGCCGCCCGGACGGCGAGCCCGCGACCATGCGGGACTTCGCCGAGTGCGAGGCGCTGATCAAGGCCTCGCACCTGCGCAAGGAGACCTTCGCCGGTGTCCGGCTGCCCGCCTGGGCGCCGGGCTGGCGACCCACCAACGTCGGCTACCTGGTGCGCTCCGCCGATCTCGGCGGCGGACTGCAACTGGCCCTCGCCATCGACGCCCCCGCCCCGGTGCGCTGGTGGTGGCAGCCCGACCAGGCCGGCCCGGCCGTCCGCACCGACGCCCTCACCCTGGAGCCCGCCGCATGACCCCGCCCACCGCCGCCCCCGCAGAAGCCGTCGCGGAAGCCCCCGCCCGTGCCTACACCCGCCGGATCTCGCAGATCGAGCGCGGCTACCTGAACGCCAACGCCACCGGCACCGCACAGCTGATCCAGATGGTGATCGAGGGCACCGGCCGGCTCGACCGCGCCGAACTCGCCGACGCGGTACGGAAGTCCACCGCCGCCAACCCCGGCCTCGCGGTCCGCCGCAAGGGCGCGAACTGGCGGGCCGACGACGCCGCCCTGCCGCCGATCACCGAGCTGCCCGCCGACGCGGACTTCACCCACCCGTTCTTCCACCGCGACCTGGACGTGGTGGCCGGCCCGGTCTGCGAACTCGGCCTCGCCACCGGCCCGGTGACCCGCCTGGTGGTGCGGGCCAGCCACATCGTCACCGACGGCCGCGGCCTGCGGTACTGGATCGAGGACCTGTTCCGCGCCCTGCGCGGCGAGGACCCGGTCGGCGCCGCCGCCACCGTGGACGACACCCACTTCCGGGCCGCCGCCGCCCCCGTCCCGGCGGCACCCGTCCCGCCCCGGGTCCCCGGCTGGCCGGCGATCCTCGGGCAGGGCCCGGCCGACGGCACCGCGCTCTGGCTCCGCCGCTCGGTGGCCGCCACCCCGTCCGCGGCCACCGCCCGGATCGGGGCCGCCGTCTCCGAGCTGCTGGCCGCCGACGCCGGACGGCTGATCGTCCCCGTCGACCTGCGCCGGCACGACCCGGCGGTGCGCTCCACCGCCAACCTGACCTCCCAGCTGGTGCTCGACCTGCACCGCGAGGACCGCTGGAACCGGCTGCACAGCCAGCTGCTCGCCGCGATGCTGCGCAAGCGCGAAGTCGCCGCCCTGGAGCGGGACTTCCTGCGCAACAACCCGTTCGCCAACTCGCTCCGGGAGGCCCAGGAGCTGGACGGCAGCCGCTTCCCCTGCACGGCGATCCTGACCGACCACGGCCGGATCGACCCCGAGCTGTACCGCACCGAGGACTTCTGCCCCACCGAGTACTACACCCTGCCGATGCTCGTCCCGTACGCCGAGATGTTCCTCAGCACCTGCCGGATCGGCGACCGGACCGAACTCACCCTGTCCTGCCGCAACCGGCCCGACGCCCGCCCGGCCGCCGAGGCCGTGCTGGACCGGATCGAACACGCCCTGCTCGCGGCCGACTGAACCCGCGCACCCCTCCTCCCGCTGATGAAGGACCTGCGAAGATGCCCACCACACCCGCCCGCACCACGGTGAACGCGGCCAAGGGCAAGGCCCGCCGCAAGCCAGCCCCGGCACGCAAGCCCGCCGCCGCCACGACCGCCACGGCCGAGCCGACCGCCGCCAAGACCACGACCGCCGCTGCCACCGCCCCCAAGAAGCCCGCCGCGAAGTCGCAGAACGCGAAGCCGGAGAGCACGAAGCCGGAGAGCACGAAGCCGGAGAGCACGAAGCCGGAGAGCACGAAGCCGGAGGCCGCCGGGACGTCCCCCGTCGCGGTCGCCGAGCGCCCCGACACCGAGCCCGGGCCCGCGCCCGCCGACGCGAAGGCCACCGCGCCCGCCGACGCCCAGGCCGCCCCGTCCGCCCCGCCGTCCGGCGACGGCGCCCCGTCGAAGTCCGCGCTGGTCACGATGGCGGTGGCCATCGCCGGCGGGTTCATCGCGCTGCTCGACACCACCATCGTCAACGTCTCGATGGAGGACACCACCGCCCGGTTCGGCGGTCTGGAGCAGGTCCAGTGGGTGGTGACGGCCTACCTGCTGGCGCTGGCGGCCGTGATGCCCGCGACCGGCTGGCTGGCCACCCGGTTCGGCACCAAGCGGGTGTTCGTCGCCGCGGCCGGCCTGTTCGCGCTGGGCTCGCTGGGCTGCGCCGCCGCCCAGTCGCTGGACCAGCTGATCGCGGCCCGCGGCATCTCCGGCGCCGCGGCCGGCGTGCTCACCCCGGTCTCCACCATCCTGCTGACCCGCGGCGTGCCGCGTGAGCACCTGGCCAAGGTGCAGGGCCTGAACGGCTCGGTGATGCTGATCGGCCCGCTGCTCGGCCCGACCATCGGCGGCCTGCTGGTCTCCTGGGGCGGCTGGGCGGCGGTGTACGCGGTGAACATCCCGTACTGCGCGCTGCTGCTGGCCGCCGCGCTGCGCTGGGTGCGCGGCGACGCCCCGGCGCCCGGCAGTGCCCGGCCGCTGGACCTGCTGGGCCTGGTCTCCTCGGCGACCACCACCGTCTGCACGGTGCTGGCGATCCACGAGTACGCGGGGCACGGGGCGACCGCCACGGCGGCGCTGCTGGTGCCGCTGGGCCTGGCGGTGGTCGGTGGCGC
Source organism: Kitasatospora sp. NPDC088134 (assembly GCF_044741705.1). Lineage (NCBI taxonomy): Bacteria > Bacillati > Actinomycetota > Actinomycetes > Kitasatosporales > Streptomycetaceae > Kitasatospora > Kitasatospora sp. NPDC088134. The sequence goes on from NZ_JBIUTD010000029.1 coordinate 35,510, forward strand.
GGTGTTCGTGGTGCGCCAGCTGAAGGCCCGTCACCCGCTGTTGGACCTGCGGCTGTTCCGCAACCCGGTGTACGCGGCGGCGGTGGTGAACATCTTCGGCCTGGGCTTCGTGCTGTACTCGCCGATGATGCTGATCCCGCTGTACTTCGAGGTGGCCCGCGGCGAGTCGGCGGTCACCACCGGCCTGCTGATGTCGGTCGGCGGCCTGGGCGTGGTGGCGGCGGCCTGGCTGTCCCGGGTGCTGCTGCGGAAGATCGGCGGCGGCGCGACCGTGCTGATCGGCATCGGCCTGACCATGCTGGCCACCGCCCCGCTGACCGGGCTGACCGGGCAGACCTCGTACCTGCTGCTCTGCGGCAGCCTGGTGGTGCGCGGCCTGGGCACCGGCCTGACCATCGTCCCGACGATGACCCGGGCGTTCCAGTCGATCCGCCAGCAGTCCATCCCGGACGCCTCCTCGCAGCTCAACCTGACCCAGCGGATCGGCGGCGCGCTGGCGATCGCGGTGGTCACGGTGGTGCTCACCGACTCCGCGAAGGCGCACCGCGGCATGGTGCCGGCGGCGTTCGCGCACTCCTTCGGCTGGCTGCTCGGGGTGTACGCGGTGACCCTGCTGCCCGCGCTGGCGCTGCTGCTGGCGGACCGCCGGGAGAAGCGCCGCACCCCGGCGGAAGCCTGACGGCCCGTCGGCCCGGCCGGTCGGCCGGACCCGTCGGACCGGCCCCACCGGTCGGACGCCCGCGGTCAGCGCGTGGCGGGGAGCCAGCCGTCCTGGACGGCGTGCACCCCGGCCTCGAAGCGGCTGCGGGCGTCCAGGCGTTCCATCAGGTTCGCGGCGAACCGGCGGGCGGTGCGCGGCGAGACGCCGAGCCGCTTGGCGATCGCCTCGTCGGTGTGGCCCTGGGCGAGCATCTTGAGCACCGCCAGCTCGTGCGGCGGCATCTCGTCCTCCGCGCACTGCGGGGTGTCGCCGACCGGGACCGCCCCGCTCCACACGCCCTCGAACAGGGCGCACAGCGCGGCCACCGTGCCCGCGCCGCGCAGCACCACCGCGCCGGCCCGGGCGTCCTCGGTGTCTATCGGCAGCACGGCCTGCCGCCGGTCGAAGATGATCATGCGGATGGGCAGGGCGGGGACGGTGCGGACCTGGCCGCCGTGCAGGTTCAGCCAGGTCACGTGGTCCAGCGTCGGCCGGTGGTTGCGGACGCTGTCCAGGTAGACGGTGCGCATCTGCACACCGCGCGCCAGCAGCGCCGCGTTGGGCTGCCGGCTGGCCCGCAGGTCCTCCTCCGAGTGGGCGCCGCCCGGGGCGAAGGTCGCCACCTCCTGCCGGACCGAACCGGCCAGGTCGGCCAGCCGCTCGCGGATCGCCTCCGGCCCGATCAGCTGCTCCGAGTCCGGGTCGGTGGCGGCCGGGCGGAACGCCGAGCACTCCGCGATCAGCTGCGCCGCCGCCGCCCGGGAGGCCTCCACCCGCATCTGCTGGGCGGCCAGTTCGGCCTGCTGGCGGGCCAGCAGCACCTCCATCGCGGTCTCCGGCCCGATCGCCCGGAACCCGATGCCCTCGCGGCCCGACGGCTGGATCAGCGCCAGCTCGCTCAGCCGGTCCAGCCCGGTGCGCACCCGGTCCTCGGTGATGCCCAGCGACCCGGCCAGCACGGCCACCCCGGCCTGCGGTTCGGCGAGCATCCGGCGGTAGATGGCCTCGGCCTCGGTGTCGAGCCCCAGTACGTCCAGCATGGATCGGTCCCCGTTTCGATCAGCGGCAGTAAGGACCCGTCGGCATCCGAGCTTACTGACGCAGCGCAACCACTCCCTGACTCAGGCGTTCCGGATGCCGTTCCTCGGGCCCGACCCCGAACACCGGCCGCGGAGGTTACGCCGCCCGACTAGAGCGCCGCTGGAACCCGCAGGTCCACCACCTCCGCCAGCACCGCGGGCGGCGCCGGCCGCTCCGGCTCGGCCGGGTCCGGCAGGGCCCGCGCGCAGTCCCGGACCAGGCCGTGGAAGGAGAACAGCGCGGAGTCCTCCTGCCGCACCAGGTTGTGTTCGAACAGCACGTCCAGGCAGCCCTCCGCCTCGCCCGGGCTCAGCCCCGTCACCGCCGCCGCCCGGTCCAGGTCGAAGGGCCCGTCGGATTGACGGCTCAACAGCCGGCTGAACCGCCGCTGCGCCCGGTCCAGGTACTGGTACGAGCCGCGCAGCAGCGCCATCAGGTCGCGGTCCGCGGTGCGCAGGCAGCGGGCCCGCCGCTCCGGGTCGGCCAGCCGGGCCACCAGGTCGGCGACCCGCCAGGCCGGCCGGTCCCGCAGCTTGGTCGCGGCGATCCGCAGCGCCAGCGGCAGGAAGCCGCACAGCACGGCCGCCTCGGCGGCCCGCTCCGGCTCCCGGGCCACCCGCTGCTCCCCGGCCACCCGGCCCAGCAGCTCGACCGCGTCGCGGGGCGGCAGCACGTCCAGCGGCAGCGCCACCGCCCCGTCCAGCGCGCCGAGCTTGCGCCGGGCGGTGACCACCACCAGGGCCTCCCCGGCGCCCGGCAGCAGCGGCCGGACCTGGGCGCTGTCCACCGCGTCGTCCAGCACCAGCAGGCAGCGCCGGCCGGCCAGCCGGGAGCGCCACAGCGTGCTGCGCTCCTCCAGGGTGGCCGGCAGCCGGTCGGGGGCGACGCCGTCGGCGCACAGCAGCACGGCCAGCGCCCGCAGCGGCGACATCGGCGGCCGGGTCTCGTCGTAGCCGTCCAGGGCGACGAAGAACTGGCCGTCCGGAAAGTCGGGGGTCAGCCGGTGGGCGAGCCGGACGGCGAGGGTGGTCTTGCCGACGCCGCCCATGCCGTCGATCGCCACCATCAGCGGGGTGCCCGGCGTCCGGCGGCCGACCGCGTCCAGCAGCAGCGCGGTCTCGGCGGCGCGGCCGGTGAAGTCCGGCAGGTCGTGCGGCAGGCAGTTGGGGCCGGCGGCGGGCTCCCGGGGCCCGGCGGGCAGCGGATCCCGCGAACCCGCGGGCGGCTGCACCGGGGCGGGGCGGTCCACGGCGGCGTGCACGCCCGGCGCGTCGGCCAGGATCTCGGCCTGCAGCGCGCGCAGCGCCGGGCTCGGCTCCAGACCCAGTTCGTCGGCGAGGAAGCGCCGGCCCTCCTCGTAGACGGCCAGCGCGTCGGCCTGCCGGCCGCTGCGGCAGAGCGCCGTCATCAGGCTGCGGCGCAGCGAGTCGCGCAGCGGGTACTCGGCCAGCAGCGCGGTCAACTCGCCGACCAGGGAGGAGTTCTCACCGACCTTCAGGCGCAGCGCCATCAGGTCCTCCAGCGCGGTCAGCCGCTGCTCGTTGAGCTTGACGGCGGCGCTGGTCACCGCCGGGCAGTGCAGGCCGGCGAAGGCCTCGCCGCGCCACAGGTCGACGGCGGACTGCAACAGCCGGATCGCCTCGGCGAGCCGCCCGTCCCGTTCGGCGGCCCGGGCCTCCCGGACCTTGCGGGTGAAGCGGTGCGCGTCCACGGCGTCCTCCGGCAGCACCAGCCGGTAGCCGACGTCCACGGTGACCAGCCGGTACTCGCCGGCGGTCAGGACCCGGCGCAGGTCCCGGATCGCGTTGTGCACCTGGGGGCGGGCCGAGGGCGGCGGGTCCTCCCAGAGCTCGTCGACCAGGAAGTCCATCGGTACGGCCCGGTTGGCGTTCAGCAGCAGCAGGGCCAGCAGCCGTTGCTGCCGCATGCCCCGGACGTCCACCAGGGCGCCGTCGTGGCGGGCCTCCAGGGCCCCCAGGACCAGGAACTCCATCGTCTTCACCCCCGTGATCACGCGTGCTCGGGTCGCTGCGGTCGGTGCGCTCAGTGGCCCCAGGTCACGTCGCCGCCCAGCGGGACGACCGGGGCCGGGGTCGAGCCCGGACCGGCGGTGGCGGCCGGCGCGGGGCCGTCGGCGAGGTTCCCGGCGAATTCCGCCGGGGCCGCGAAAAGGGCGAGGGCGGCGAAAGCGGTGGCGGAGAGGGTGAGCAGCTTGGAGACACGGGTGACCGACACGGAATTCTCCTGGAAAAAGTAGGGGAGTGGTCCGCCGGGAATTCCTCCCGGGGCTCCTGGCCGGCGCGCCCTCGCCCGCCGACACCTCCACTCTGCGCCACCCGGGCCGCCGGGGGAACCACCGTCGGCTGGACGGAACATGCACTGTCCTAAGCCGTCCACCACGGGCCGGGCACCAGGGCGGACCCCACCGACAGCACGGTGAAGCCCGCCAGTTCGGGGGAGCGGGCCACGGTGCGGGCCAGCAGCCCCGCCGTGCTGCCCTCCGCCGCGGCCAGGGTCGGCAGCAGGCTGAAGACGCCCACCGTGACCTCGCCGGGGTCGGGCTGGTGGACGCTCACGTGCTCCAGGGCGTCCGCGCGGTCCGCGTGGGACCGGACCAATTCCGCCAGGTCGGGAGGGGCGCCTCGACCGACCGGCGCGCGCAATCTCGCGTGAACCAGATACATACTCCCATTCTCGGCCCGACCACTAGGTACCCGAACGGAGAAAGGGTGGTCGCTTTGTGCCGTGGCACAAACCGTCCTCGGTGCGGCCGGTGAACCGCCCGGCGGCCCGGCGGCTCAGCGGCCCGGCGCCCCGGCGGCTCAGCGGCCCGGCGCCCCGGCGGCTCAGCCGACGGCCGCCGCCAGGTGCTCGGGCAGCTCGCCGCCGGACTCCAGGAAGTGGGTGAGCGGCAGGGTCGCGGCGCCCAGCGTCACCGCGTCGGGCCCGAGGTGGGAGAGCGTGATGGTGGTGCGCGAGCGCGGGTAGGAGAGCGCGTACCGGGTGGCGGCGTCCTCGACGGCGGGCAGCAGGCGCGGGCCGAGCAGCAGGCCGGCCCAGCCGCCGATGACGATCCGTTCGGGGTTGAACAGGTTGACCAGGTCGGCGATGGACGCGCCGAGCAGGTCGGCGGCCTCGTCGAGCAGCGCGACGGCGCCCGGCTCCCCGGCCTCGGCGGCCCGCAGCAGCGCGGCCAGCCCGGCCTTCTCGCTGGTGCCGGGCTCGGTGCCGTCCCAGCGCTCGACCAGCGCCTCGGCGCCGACGTACGCCTCCAGGCAGCCGCGCGAGCCGCAGCGGCAGGGGCGGCCGCCGACGTGCACCTTGGTGTGGCCCCACTCGCCGGCCGAGCTGGTCGCGCCGCGGAACCGGGCGCCGTCGGCGATCACGCAGGCGCCGACGCCGGAGCCGAACAGCGCGACCACGGCGTGCCGGCTGCCGCGCCCGGCGCCGAACCACATCTCGGCCTGGCCGAGGGTCTTGGCGCCGTTGTCGACGTACAGCGGCAGCGGGGTGTGCGCGCGCAGCATCCGGCCGAACGGGACGGCGTCCCAGCCGAAGGTCTGGCCGTGCACGACGACGTCCGCGCCGGGGTCGGTGCCGGTGCCCTGCTCGACGATGCCGGGGACGCCGATCCCGATGCCGAGCACGCTCCCGGCCGGGACGCCGGCCGTGTCGAGCACCTGGTCGAGGCCGGAGGCGATCATCCGGACCACCCGCTCGGGGTCGTGCGCGGTCTCCAGCGGCTGGTCGGCGGAGGCGAGTTCGGTGAGCGCGAGGTCGAACAGGGTGACCCGGACCTGGGTCTCGCCGATGTCGATGCCGACCAGGTGGGCCTGGCCGGGGGTGACCCGGAGCAGGATGCGCGGGCGGCCGCCGTCGGAGTCGACCGAGCCGCACTCCTCGATCAGCCCGTCGGCGAGCAGTTCGCCCGTCACGTTGCTGACCGAGCCGGCGCTCAGGCCGGTGGCGCTGCCGAGTTCCTGGCGGCTCAGCGGACCGTGGAAGTACAGGTGTCGCAACAGCGTGGAGCGGCTGCTCCGGCGCAGGTCGCGGACGGTCTGCTTGCCTCGCGGTGTCATGGTCTTCCCTTCTCCGTTGCAGAATCTACGCCGTCGAAGCTCTTGACGTCTACTTTTCTCAGACGTTAAATCTCGGCGTGAAGTAAGCATCAGGCGTTGCTGCTTCACCCCCCACGAGACGACAGCCCGAGAGGGGCTCCGCCCATGCGCACCCACCGGATTCCCGCCGCCCTCGCCCTCACCGCCGCGATCGCCCTGACCACCACCGCCTGCGGCGGCGGCGAGAGCACCGGCGGCTCGAACTCCAGCCCGAAGACCCTGACCTACTGGGCGTCCAACCAGGGCAGCAGCCTGGAGAACGACAAGCAGGTCCTGGAACCCGAGCTGAAGAAGTTCGAGGCGCAGACCGGCATCAAGGTCAACCTGGAGGTCATCCCCTGGTCCGACCTGCTGAACAGAATCCTGGCAGCCACCGCCTCCGGCCAGGGCCCCGACGTGCTGAACATCGGCAACACCTGGTCCGCCTCGCTGCAGGCGACCGGCGCGCTGCTCCCGTTCGACCAGGCCGCCTTCGACAGGATCGGCGGCAAGGACCGCTTCCTGCCCGCGACCATCGCCTCGGCCGGCGCCAAGGGCAAGGACCCGGCGGCCGTCCCGCTGTACTCGATGGCCTACGGCCTCTACTACAACAAGAAGCTCTTCCAGCAGGCCGGCATCGCCAACCCGCCCACCACCTGGGACGAGCTGGTCGCCGACGGCAAGAAGCTCACCACCGGCGGCACGTACGGCCTGGCGATCGAGGGCGGCAACGGCTCGGAGAACGTCCACCACGCCTTCACCCTCGGCATGCAGCACGGCACCGGCTTCTACGACGCCGCGGGCAAGCCCGCCTTCGACAGCCCGGAGGCCGTCGCCGCCGTCAAGCAGTACGTCGACTTCAGCGCCAACGACAAGATCGCCGCGCCGGGCAACGCCGAGTACGCCGCCAACCAGTCGGTGACCGACTTCGCCACCGGCAAGGCCGCCATGCTGATGTGGCAGTCCGCCGGCGCCAACCTCAAGTCGCACGGCATGAACCCCGACGACTACGGCGTGGTCCCCGTCCCGACCGCCGCCGGTGCGACCGGCGACAAGGCGACCACCTCGATGGTCGCGGGCATCAACCTGGCGGTCTTCAAGAACACCAAGAACCTCGACGGCGCGCTGAACTTCGTGAAGTTCATGACCAGTGACGAGGAGCAGAAGACCCTCAACGGCACCTACGGTTCGCTGCCGCCGGTGAAGGCCGCGCAGTCCGACCCGAAGTTCGCCACCCCCGAACTGCAGACCCTCGCGGGCGTCCTGCAGAAGAGCGCCGCGCCGCTCCCGCAGGTCCCCAGCGAGAGCCAGTTCGAGACGCTGATCGGCACCGCCGTGAAGAACCTGCTGGCGTCCGCCGCCGCGGGCAAGCCGATCACCGACGCCACGGTCAAGGACGAACTGTCCAAGGCCCAGCAGCAGATGCCGGCGAGCTGACGTGCCCCAGGAAGTGATCGACCGCAAGAACGCCGGTCAGGAGGCCACCCCCTCGGGGGCGGCCCCCGCCCCCCGGCGGCGGCGCCGCTACCGGCCCGGCCGCGGCGCCCTCCCGTACCTGCTGCTGCTCCCCGCGCTGCTCGCCGAACTGCTGATCCACCTGGTCCCGATGGCCACCGGCATCGTGATGGCCTTCAAGCAGCTCACCCAGTTCTTCATCCGCGACTGGTCGGCCGCCCCCTGGTCCGGCTTCGACAACTTCTCGGTCGCGCTGGAGTTCAACGCCCCGATCGGCAAGGCGCTGCTCAACTCCTTCTGGGTGACCTGCCTGTTCACCCTCGGATCGGTCGGCCTGTCCTGGCTGATCGGCGTCGCCGCCTCGATCTTCACCCAGGACGCCTTCCGCGGCCGCGGCCTGCTCCGCGCGGCCTTCATGCTGCCGTACGCGCTGCCGGTGTTCGCCGCCGTGATCACCTGGAGCTTCATGTTCCAGCGCGACACCGGCCTGATCAACCACCTGCTGCACGACCAGCTGCACCTCACCGACGACAAGCCGTTCTGGCTGATCGGCGACAACAGCTTCTGGGCGCTGCTGACCGTCTCGGTCTGGAAGTCCTGGCCGTTCGCCTTCCTCACCCTCACCGCGGGCCTGCAGAACATCCCGCGCGAGCTCTACGAGGCCGCCGCGCTGGACGGCGCCGGCGTCTGGCAGCAGATCCGCCGGATCACCCTGCCCTCGCTGCGCCCGGTCAACCTGGTGCTGGTGCTGGTCCTCTTCCTGTGGACCTTCAACGACTTCAACACGCCGTTCGTGCTGTTCGGCAAGTCCGCGCCGCAGGCCGCCGACCTGATCTCGATCCACATCTACCAGTCCTCCTTCCTCACCTGGAACTTCGGCCAGGGCTCGGCGATGTCCGTCCTGCTGCTGCTGTTCCTGCTGCTGGTGACCGCGGTCTACCTGCTCGCCACCAACCGCCGCCGGGGAGACGCCGAATGATCAACCCGCCCGCCTCCTTCCGCTGGCTGCGCCGGATCGTGCTGCTCGCGCTGACCGTCTTCACGCTCACCCCCGTCGCGGTGATGCTGAGCTCCTCGCTCAAGCCGCTGCAGGACGTCCAGGGCCCGTGGCGGTGGATCCCCAGCCGGCTGACGTTCCGTCCGTACGTGGACATCTGGACCACCGTCCCGCTGGCGAAGTACTTCACCAACTCGCTGATCGTGGCGGGCTCGGCCACCGGCCTGTCGGTGCTGATCGCGCTGCTGGCCGGGTACGCGGTGAGCCGCTACCGGTTCCGCGGCAAGAAGGTCTTCACCGTCACGGTGCTGTCCACCCAGATGTTCCCCGGCATCCTGTTCCTGCTGCCGCTGTTCCTGATCTTCGTCAACATCGGCAACTCCACCGGCGTCGCGCTGTACGGCAGCCGCGGCGGCCTGATCCTCACCTACCTGACCTTCTCGCTGCCGTTCTCGATCTGGATGCTGGCCGGGTACCTGGACTCCGTCCCGCGCGACCTCGACGAGGCCGCCGCCGTCGACGGCTGCGGGCCGATCCGCACCCTGGTGCAGATCATCGTCCCCGCCGCGCTGCCCGGCATCGTCGCGGTCGCCGTGTACGCCTTCATGACCGCCTGGGGCGAGGTGCTGTTCGCCTCCGTGATGACCAACGACCAGACCCGCACGCTGGCCGTCGGGCTCCAGGGGTACGCCACCCAGACCGACGTGTACTGGAACCAGGTGATGGCCGCCTCGCTGGTCGTCAGCCTCCCCGTCGTCGCCGGATTCCTGCTGCTGCAGCGCTACCTGGTGGCCGGCCTGACCGCCGGCGCCGTCAAGTGACGCGCCGTCGGGTCGCCCGCCCCCTCACCCTCGAAAGGACCACCCCGTGAACCACCTCGACGCGCTGCCGGCCAACTTCCGCTGGGGCGCCGCCACCGCCGCCTACCAGATCGAGGGCGCCGCGCGCACCGACGGCCGGGCCCCGTCGATCTGGGACACCTTCTCGCACACCCCCGGCAAGGTCGCGGGCGGCGACACCGGCGACGTGGCCTGCGACCACTACCACCGCTGGCCGCAGGACCTCGACCTGGCCGCCTCGCTCGGCCTGGACGCCTACCGCTTCTCGATCGCCTGGCCCCGGGTCGTCCCGCTCGCCGACGGCCGGGTCAACCCGGCCGGCCTGGACTTCTACGACCGCCTGGTCGACGGCATGCTGGAGCGCGGCCTCACCCCCTTCCCCACCCTCTACCACTGGGACCTCCCGCAGGCCCAGCAGGACCGCGGCGGCTGGCCCGAGCGCGCCACCGCCGAGCGCTTCGCCGCGTACGCGGCCGTGGTCGCCGAGCGGCTCGGCGACCGGGTCCGCGACTGGTGCACCCTCAACGAGCCGCTCTGCTCCTCCTGGATCGGCCACCTCGAAGGCACCATGGCCCCCGGCCTGACCGACCTCACCGCCGCCGTCCGCACCTCCTACCACCTGCACCTCGGCCACGGCCTCGCCGTGCAGGCGCTGCGCGCCGCCGTCCCCGGCGCCCGGATCGGCATCGTCAACAACCTCTCCACCATCGAGCCCGCCTCGCCCGCCGAGGCCGACCTCGCGGCCGCCGTCCGCGCCGACGGCCACATCAACCGCTGGTGGCTCGACCCCGTCCTCGGCCGCGGCTACCCGCAGGACATGCTCGACCTCTACGGCGTCGAACTCCCGGTCCGGGACGGCGACCTGGACCTCATCGCGGCCCCGCTCGACTGGGTCGGCCTGAACTACTACTTCCGCCAGGTCGTCGAGGACGACCCGACCGGCCCCGCCCCGCGCTTCCGCCAGGTCCCCGGCCCCAACCCCGAGCGCACCGCGATGGACTGGGAGGTGCACGCCCCCGGCATCGAGGAACTGCTGTTGCGGCTCACCGAGGACTACGGCGTCCGCGAGATCTACGTGACCGAGAACGGCTCCGCCTACCGCGACACCGTCACCGCCGACGGCCGCGTCGACGACCCCGAGCGCACCGCCTACCTCGAAGCCCACCTCGCCGCCTGCGCCCGCGCCGTCGCCAAGGGCGCCCCGCTGGCCGGCTACTTCGCCTGGTCCCTGCTCGACAACTTCGAATGGGCCTACGGCTACGACAAGCGCTTCGGCCTCGTCCACGTCGACTACCCCACCCAGACCCGCACCGTGAAGTCCAGCGGCCACCGCTACGCCGCCCTGATCGCGGCCCACCGCGCCCGCGCCTGACCCCACCGACGACGAGGCCGGGCCCCTGGACCCCGATCCGGGTAGATTTCATCTACGTAGATGTCATCTACCTGATCGGATCCGGCATGGTCCCCTCGTTCGTCGGCAGAAGGACGGAACTGGCCCTCCTGGCCAAGCGCCTCGACCGCGTCGCGGCCGCCGGGGCCGGCACGGCGGTGGCGATCAGGGGCCGCCGCCAGGTCGGGAAGTCCCGGCTGGTCCAGGAGTTCTGCGACCGGGCCGGCGTGCCCTACCTGTTCTCCACCGCCACCAAGGGCGCCTCCCCGGTGGAGGCCGTCGCCGGTTTCCTGGCCGACCTGCGGGAGTCCCCGCTCCCGCGCGACGCGGACCTGGTGCCCGCCGCCGCCGCCGGGAGCTGGCCGGACGCGTTCCGGATACTGGCGGCGGCCCTCCCGGACCGGCCGTCGATCGTGGTGCTCGACGAGGTGCCCTGGCTCGCCGAGCAGGACGGCCTCTTCGACGGGGCCCTGCAGACCGCCTGGGACCGACTGCTGGCGAAACGGCCGGTGCTGCTGCTCCTGCTCGGCAGCGACCTGCACATGATGGAGCGCCTCACCGCCTACGACCGCCCCTTCTACGGGCGGGCCGACAACCTGGTGCTGGGGCCGCTGAACCCCGCCGAGACCGGTGCGGCCCTCGGCCTGGCCCCGGCCGACGCGATCGACGCCCACCTGGTCTCCGGCGGCCTGCCAGGCATCCTGCGGGCCTGGCCGCACGCCACCCCCGCGCTGCGCTTCCTGGAACAGGAGTGCGCGGACCCGGCCTCCCCGGTCTTCTCGGTGCCCGAGTCCTCGCTGCTGGCCGAGTTCCCGGCCCCGGACCAGGCCCGCCGCGTCCTGGAGGCCGTCGGTGGCGGCGACCGGACCCACGCCAACATCGCCGCGACGGCCGGCAGCCGCGAGGGGGCGCTCGCCTCGGGCTCGCTGTCGCCGCTGCTGCGCCGCCTGGTCGAGGAGAAACGCGTCCTCGCCACGGACGAGCCGCTCTCCACCCATCCCGGCAAGCCCGTCCTCCACCGGATCGCCGACAGCAACCTGCGCCTCTACCTGGCGGTGCTGCGCAGCGCGCAGGAGCAGGCCCGCCGGGGCCGCCCGGAGGCGGCCTTCCGGGTGGTGGAGCGCCGTTGGACGGCCTGGCGCGGCCGGGCCGTCGAGCCACTGGTCCGGGAGTCCCTCGAACTCGCCGCCATGGACGGGGCGTTGCCCTGGGCGCAGGTCGAGGCGGTCGGCGGCTGGTGGAACCGCCAGTTCGACCCGGAGGTCGACCTGGTCGGGGCCGACCGCGCCCCGGTCGCCCGGCGGATCTCGTTCGTCGGCTCCACCAAGTGGCTGCTCTCCCCCTTCGACGGCCACGACCTCGCGGCCCTCACCCATGCGGCCCCGCAGGTGCCCGGCTTCGACCCGAACGGCACCGGCCTGGTGGTGGCCTCGCTGTCCGGGCTCGCGCCCGGCACGGACCCGGGAGCGGTCGACTTGCTGTGGGGCCCCGAGCAGGTGGTCGGCGCCTGGCGGTGAGGCGGGAACGGGCCGGTGGTCAGATCCAGGTGTAGTTCCGGTCCGTGATCGGCTCCAACTCGAACCGGGCCACCGGGGCGGTGGGGCTGTCGAGTTCGGCGATGTGCTTGCCGATCGGGGGGAACAGCGGCAGGCCGTCGACCTTGCGGTAGTCGTGCCACTCGACGGTGCCGACCTCGTGGGTGCCGTCGGGGAGTTCGTCGAACTCCTGGGTGGCGAGCCGGGCACGGACCTCTGGGGTGACGTGGAGCCGGTAGATCAGGTGGAACTTGCGGGGCGGCGGGGTCGGGCCGGGGCGGCTGATCCGGGCGTCCGCCATCCAGATCAGCTCCGGCTCGCTGGCCACCAGGTCCGGGCTGAGGCCGAGTTCCTCTTCGAGCTCGCGCAGGACGGCCTTGCGGTAGTCCTCGCCGTCCTGCACGTTGCCGCCGATGGTGGTCCAGTGCACGGAGTCGGGCCGGTCCCGCCGCAGCAGCGCGACGTCGTCGCCGCAGAAGACCAGGCCGGTGACGCGGACCTTGATCCTGCTGAACGGCTGGGGCGCCTGCGCTTCGGTGGTGCTCATGGGGTTGGTTCTCCTTGCTGGGGGTGGTGGTGTGCCGGGGTTTCCCGGCGGGCGTCCCGGCTCAACGGCCGTGAGGAGTCGTCGGGTTGAGCGGTTCTAGCTTGCCCCGGGGAAGCCGTGGGCAGCGCGTGCGTCGGCTTGGGCGATGTGTTCGATCTCGACGCCGGTGAGGGTGAAGCGGCGCAGGCGGCAGCCGGTGGCGCGCATGACCGGGGCGAGGTGGCAGGGGTCCATCTCCTCGATCAGGACGGTGGGCTGCTCGGTCGCGGGGTTCTTGCGGCCGGTGACGGCCGGCGGCAGGCGGGAGTCGGTGAAGGGCAGGGGGGTGATCCGCCAGATCGGGCCGCGGACGGTGGACAGGCTGGCCTGGCCGAAGCCGCGTTCCTCCCGCATGGTCATCGGCTCGCCGTCGGTGGCGGCCAGGCCCCGGAAGAGGGGCAGGGCGCGGCCCTGGTTGACGATCTGGCCGGTGTCGATGGTGAAGTCGCGGGAGAAGAACGCGGCGGCCGGGTAGCCGGCGCTCAGCAGGGCGCGGGCGTGGACGGAGACCATCGGGATGACCTGCTCGCGCAGGTGGGCGGCGGCGGACCGGTCGACGGGATCGAGGGCCTGGGCCTTGAAGCGCAGGGCGGAGAGCACGGCGTCGACGTCACTGGCGGTGGCGTCCGGGAACGGATCACGCCGGGCCAGACCGCGGGCGGCCTTGTGGTCGAGCAGGGTGTTGAGGAAGTGCCGAGTGGCGTCGGTGTAGCCGGACCTCTTCCGCTTCTCCGTGGCCGGGTAGAGATTCAGGGCGGTGAAGCGGCCGTCCGCGTGGAAGTCGGGATCGGCGCTGTAGTAGTCGCCGTCCGCGTTGGTGAAGCGGTGCAGCCTCACGGCGGTGGCCCGGTGCTGCACGGTCAGTAGGCCGGCCAGGGCGTCGCGCACGGTGGCGCTGTCCGGCTGGGCGGCGTCGGCGGTGACGTGGAGGTAGGGGCGGCCGGGGCCGGACAGGACGGGCTGGCTGCGTTCGTCCAGGCGCTCGATGACGGTGACCGGCAGCGGGCCCTCGCCGGGCCGAGTGGCGATCAGCAGGTGCGGGCCGACCTTGAGGACGTGGTGCCCGTCGACGTGGGTGTCGGTGAGCTCGGCGATGCCGACCAGCGGCGCGAAGCGCAGCTCGACGGCGGCGGTCGCGGCGCCGTGGCCGAGGCGGTCAAGCAGCGGCCGGTAGATCCGCAGGGTGTGGGCGAGGTCGGCGGTGTACTGGTCGCGGGAGGTGCCGGGGGCCTTGCCGACGTAGCCGGTGGCGTACGGGGTGAGGGAGAAGCGGATGCCGTCGAAGACCTCGCCGAGGTCGGCGACGACGCGGCGGTGCATCTCGGTCAGCCGCGGGTTCTTCGCGGAGAACCCGACGGAGGACATGCGGATCTTCACACCGAGGACGTCCCGAGCCAGCTCCGCGTACGTGTCCAGGTACGGGTAGGAGCTGATGTCGTTGTCGAGGTAGGGGAAGACGACGCCGGGGCGGTGGATGCGGCCCTGGGCGATCCGCACGCCCCGGGCGGCGGCCTCGTCGGCGAGCGCGGTCATCAGCTGGGTCAGGCCGCGCGGGGTGAAGCGCCACAGGTCACTGCCGGCGGCCTGGCTGCACATCGCGCACCGGTTGAGGCAGCCGACCTCGGCGGCGAGGTACTGCAGGCGGGTGAGGGCGCCGTCGGGGACGGCGGCGAGCTGCTCGCGCAGGTTGGGCATCGTTGCGGTGGTCACGGGGCGGTTCCTTCCTGGCGGTCGGTCGGGAGGAGGTGCCGGTCGAAGGCGGCCAGCAGCGCGCGGCCGGCCTGCGAGAGGGTGTGCGGGGAGGCGAAGGGGGCGTCGGCGGCCGTGGTGATGCCTTCGGCGGTGCCGAGTTCGGCGCCCGGCTCGCAGAGGGTTCCGGGGGCGGGCAGGTTGGCGAGCAGGACCTCGCCGGGCCCGGCGTCGGCCGAGTGCGCGCCGGGCCGCACCCACCAAAGGCGGCCTTCGGCAACGCGGTAGACGCCCGGCAGGCCGAGGTGGTGGTCGAGACGGACCGACACCTGCCCGCGGTGGCGGAGCTTGAGGTAGTACGGGCCTGGGCCCGTCCCGGCGGCGAGGTCGACGGTGGTGGTGTTGAAGTCGTCCGCGTCGGGCAGCCAGGTGACCGGGTGGTCGAGCATCGCGGTCAGATGGGCGATCAGGAACGGCGGCAGACCGCGCAGTTGCTGGTTGACGGCGGAGACCTCGGTGGTGCCCTGGTTGCGGCAGTTGATCTCGTTGAGGAACACCTGCCCATCGGCGGTCAGCAGGGCGTCGAGACCGAACAGGCCCTTGATCCGGTGCGTCTCCCAGGCCCAGCGGGCGATCCGCACGGCGGCGTCGACCAGGCGGGCGGCGGCTTCCTCCGGCCAGGGCAGGCACCAGGTGTTGCCGCCGCTCTTGCCCGCCCCGATGCCGGCCTCCGGCAGCCCGACGGCCTTGTGGGAGGGGCGGTCGACGTAGGCCCGCAGACGCCCGTCGGCGTCCGGGACGGAGAGCACGGTGGTGTTCACCGACCAGCCGGTCACGAACGCCGTCACTCGGTAGGGGCCGGGCATCTTCGCGGCCCGCGCCAGGTCGGCTTCGTCGTCGACGAACACGGTGCCCCGGCCGCCGGAGTCCACCCCACACTGCACCACCACCTTGTCGGAGCGAACGAGGCGGCGGAGTTCGCGCAGGCTGGGCAGGAGGCCGTCGACCCGCGTGCCGGGCAGGTGCAGGTCGGCCGGGACGCCGGAGGCGGTGAGGATGCTGCCGAAGTTCGCCTTGTCCTCCACCTCGGCCCGCAGCGCGGCGTCGATGGCCGCGACCGTGCCGCCAGGTCCGGCCCACCGCCGCAGCCGGTCGGTGGCGTACCAGGCTGCCACGACCGGCCGCCTGTAGCGCCGGATCGCGGCGTGGGCGGCGCGGTCGAGGTCCGCTGTCCAGGACCGGCGCTGGTCGACTCCGCGCAACGCGGTGCGGCCCTCCAGCGTCAGCGCCTCCACGGGCGAGGCGGGCCCCCACGGCTCGTAGCAGCCGACGGCGAGCGTCGGCCGGGCGGCGGCGATCGGCGCCGGCCCCGTGTACGAGGTCCGGCCGCTGCTGGCGAACCGCTCGGCGGCCACCAGCGGCCTGCCGTCCAGGGCTGCTGTCAGCTCGTGTTCGGCCGCCTGCCACAGGCCGGTGTCGAACTCGGGCACGGGGAAGGTCATGCGGTCCACCTGCATTCGGTCTCGGGGGTCGGCAGGGCGGGGATGCCGGCGGCGGCGAGGACCTGGTCGGCGATCTCCTCGGGCGTGTGCTCGGCCGTGTCGAAGACCAGGAGGGTGCGGTGGCGGCGGCCGACGAAGTTCAGCAGGCTCGTGTTGAAGCGGACCGCGAACCGTTCGTCCTCGACGCTGCGGCGGTCCGCCTCGTCCACGTCCGCCCGCTCCGCCATCCGCTCGCGCCGCACCTGCGGGCTGGTGTGCAGGTAGACCGCGACGTCGAAGGTGGCGAACACCCTGCTGGCCCACAGCGCGAGCGCGGCCGTCAGGTAGGGGCCGCCCGCCAGGCCGAAGGCGATCGTGCGGTCCGCGTAGCCGTCCTGGATGATCACTGCGCCCGCTGGCCCGGGCGGGTCGAGGTGGACGAGGAGTCCGTCGAGGGCGTATCCGCCGACCAGGAAGGCTGCCGTGATGGCACTGCTCCGGGCCTGCCGGACCAGGGGCAGGCGCTTGAGCAGTGGCTCGACGGGGTGGTGCTCGGCGAGCATGCCGCGGTGCCGCACGGCGGGGACTCCCCGGGCTTCGAGGGTCTTGATCAACGTGGCGACCAGGGTGGTCTTGCCCGACATGTCCAGTCCGCCGACGAGGATGCGCATGCTGTGCCTCCTGAACCTCGATGGGGTGCGGAGCGGGGCCGCCGAGCACGGGCCGGTCCCCGTCTACGTGGGGCGGTTCGGGGAAGAGGGGTTCCTCGACGACCGCGAGCGGCTGACTCTCAGTCAACGACCGTGCACGCGCGGGCAGAAGCTGCCAGGGTGTAGGCCAGCTGTCGGCCACTTGTCGGCCGGTGTCGGCCAGGGGAGGGATGCCGTGTCGGCGGACACCGCACCGATCGGGGCGCTGATCAGGGCCGCGAGGAAGACGAAAGGCTGGTCACAGCCCCGGCTCGGCCGCGAACTCGGCGTCGCCGAGGGCAAGGGCGCCGCAGGTCCGGGGCGTGACCAGGTGTCACGGTGGGAGCTCGGTGGGCGTGTTCCGACCTATTGGCTGCCGTACCTGATCGAGGTCCTGCACCTGCGGGTACCAGACTCGGGCGGCAGTTCGCCAACCGATCCGGAAGATCCCGAGCCGGGCGATACCGTGGACTCCGTCATCGAGTTGAGCCGGAGGGACGTGGTGGATCGCCGGGAGTTCATGACAGCCTCCAGCGCCTACGCGCTCGCGGCGCTCGGGATGCCCGACCCGGACAGCCTGCTGCGGCGCGTCCGCCAGAAGACCGGCGGGAAGGTCCAGGTCGGTCGGGGTGAAGTCGCGGCCGTCCGCCAGATGACCAAGTCCCTGGGCGACGCGGCGGCCGAACTCGGTGGCGGACACGCCCGGCACCTCGCCGTCCGCTACCTCCACGACGACGTCTCCACCTGGTTGGACGGTACCTGGACCGAGGCCGTCGGCCGCGAACTGTTCGCCGCGACCGCCCAACTCGTCCACCTGGCAGGCTGGATGGCCCAGGACGAGGGCAACCAGGGCGCCGCCCAGGAGTACTACGCGCACTCCTTCCGCCTGGCCTCCGAGGCCGGCGACGCCGAACTCGCCGCCACCGCCCTGCGCGGCCTCGCCGTCCAGGCCATCGACCTCGGCTTCCGCGCCACCGCCGTCCGGATCGCCGAGGACTGCGTCAACCAGGCGAAGAACCTGGACGACCCCCGCGCGGTCGCCTACTACCAGGCCACCCTGGCGAACGCCGCCGCGCTGGACGGCGACCGAACCACCGCCACCCGCTCCCTCGTCTCCTCGCAGACCTCCATCGAACGGGCCACCGGCGTTCCCGGTGACTCCTGGGCCTCGCACTACAGCATCGGCCGCTGGGCCCACGAAGCCGGCATGATCCTCGCCCAGCTCGGCGACCACACCAGCGCGCAGGACCACCTCCACCACGCCCTGGAGATCCACGGCCTCGACCGCCGCCGCACCCGCGCCATCGTCCTCGCCGACCTCGGCACCGTCCGGCTCCGCCAGGACGACGTCGACGGCGCCCTCACCGCCTGGAACGACTTCCTCGACTGCGCGGACGGCATCCGCTCGATCAAGGTCCAGGACGCCGTCCACGACATGCGAGCCCGCCTCTACCGGCTCCGGGACGTACCCGGCGTCGAAGAACTCGACGAACGGGCGTCGAGCCTGGAGTAGGGGGATCGGTCTGTACGGGGAACGGGCCGGGCCCCGGGAGCGTTGCGTTCGCTCCCGGGGCCCGGCGGGTTGCTGATGGGGCGTCAGCGGCCCTGGAGGGACTTGGCGTTGTCGCCGAAGGACCAGCCCTTGGAGCCGTCCCAGTTGATGGACCAGGTCATCAGGCCCTTCAGCTGGCCGCTGTAGGAGCCGTAGGCCTGGGAGACCAGGCTGGGGGCCATGTAGCCGCCGCCGGCGCCGGGCTGGGCGGGGAGGCCGGGGACCTGCTTGTCGTAGGGGACCTTGATGGTGGTGCCCTGGATGGTGAGGCCGTTGTTGAGGCAGGTGGTCTGGGCGGTGAAGCCCTGGACGGTGCCGGCCGAGTAGGAGTCGCCGGAGCAGCCGTACATCGAGCCGTTGTAGTACTGCATGTTCAGCCACCAGAGGCGGCCGTTGTCCACGTACTTCTTGATGATCGGCAGGTAGGCGCCCCAGATCGAGCCGTAGGTGACGCTGCCGCCGGTGACGTACGCGGTCTCCGGGGCCATGGTCAGGCCGAAGCCGGCCGGCATCTGGGCGAGCACGCCGTCGATGATCCGGATCAGGTTGGACTGCGAGGCGGAGAGGGTGCCGATGCTGCCGCTGCCGGACAGGCCGGTCTCGATGTCGATGTCGATGCCGTCGAAGTTGTACTTCTTCAGGATCGGGACGACGGTGGCGACGAACTTGTCGGCGACCGCGCTGGAGCTCAGGTCGATGCCCGCGGCGGCGCCGCCGATCGACATCAGCAGGGTCGCGCCGGCGGCCTTGGCCTGGCACATCTCGGCCGGGGTGGAGACCTTGACGCCGGAGTCCATGCCGTCCTGCCAGAGCACGGTGCCGTCGGAGAGGATCACCGGGAAGGCCGCGTTGATCACGTTGTAGCCGTGCTGGGCGATCCGGCTGTCGGTGATCGGCACCCAGCCCATGCCCGGGTGCACGCCGTTGGAGGCGCCGTCCCAGTTCTCCCAGTAGCCCTGCAGCACCTTGCCGGCCGGCCGCGGCTTGGTGGCGCAGGTGGCGTCACCGGAGGTCGGGCTGGCGGAGGGGCTGGCCGAGGTGGACGGGCTGGTGGAGGTGGAGGGGCTGGCGGACGTCGACGGGCTGGCCGAGGTGGAGGGGCTGGCGGACGTCGACGGGCTGGTGGAGACGGTCGGCGAGGGGCTGCTGCCGCCGGGGCCGGACAGCACCACGTCGTCCGCGTAGAACGCGGGCTGGCCGTACCAGCCGTGCAGGAAGACGGTGACCGAGGTGGTGGTCGCGCCGGTGCTGAAGCTGGTGCTGAGCTGGCCGTAGGAGGCGTTGTTGGGCGTCCAGGTGGAGGCGTTCACGCCGGTGCCGGTGGCGCCCAGGTAGGCGTAGCTGCCCTGGACGTAGGCGCTCAGCGTGTACTGGGAGTTGGGCTGGACGCTGATGGTCTGCTGGCACTGGCCGGTGTCCTGGCCGGACGGGGTGGCCCGCAGGGCCGAACTGCCGCCGTGCACCGGGGTGCTGACGACGGCGCCGGAGCCGGCCGAGCAGGTCCAGCCAGTGAGGCCGTTCTCGAAGCCGGGGTTGGCGACCAGGTTGGCGACGTCCGCCGAGGCGGAGACCGAGCCCGCGACGGCGAGGCCGCCCGCGATGACGGCGGCGGCGCTGATCCCGGCGACCGAGCGGCGCAGGGCGGTGGGGGACCCGGCCGCGGCGTGGCTGGTCCGGTGCGACGGGACGGCGCGGGCCACGGGCGGGCGCGCGGAGTGCGACCTTCGAAGGAACATGCGGTGCTCCCTTTCCCGCCGAGCGTCATGGACATGACCGACGCGTGGGGGCGTGACGCCCGGCTCTGGGGTGAGGTGGGGACATGTGGGGGCTGTGCCCGACCGGATCGTAGGAGCGGGGGCAAAAGCCCGTCAATAGGTCTGGACCAATCGCAAGGGGGGCGGTTCCGGTCGGCGAGGGTCGCCCGTCAAGTCCCGTGTCCGAAATGGCCGGTGGGGCACTTTCGTTCGGATACCCCCGCGGTCATGCTGGACCGGAGCCCCCGCCGTCGAGTGGAACGAGCCCGAGACGTGGACTGCCCCACCCCCACCGCCCTGCTCGCCGCGGCCTGCGCCGCCGCCGGCTACTCCGCCGCCGGGGCGGAGCTGATCAGGGCGGGCGAGAACACCCTGTGGCGGCTGCCCGGCGCCGTGGTGGCCCGGATCGGCCGGGAAGGACAACTCGCGTCGGCCAGGAAGGAGTTGGCGGTCGCCCGCTGGCTGCGCGGGCACCGCGTCCCGGCGGTCCGGCCGCTGGACCGCCCGGCCGCGCCGGTCGAGGTCCGCGGCCGGCCCGCCACCTTCTGGCAGGAACTGCCCCCGCACCGGCCCGGCCGCCCGGCCGAACTCGCCACCGCCCTACGGGCCCTGCACCGCCTGCCGCCGCCCCCCGAGGGCGTGCTCGGCCCGCTCGACCCCTTCGTCCGGCTGCCGCTGCGGATCGACGGCGCCGGTCTGGACGAGCCGAACCGCCGCTGGCTGCACGACCGGCTCGCCGAACTGCGCACCGCCTGGTCCGAACTCGCGCTCCCGGCAAGCGGGTTCACCGTCGTCCACGGCGACGCCTGGAGCGGCAACCTGGCCGTCACCGCCGACGCCGCCCACCTGCTGGACTTCGAACGCACCGCGCTCGGCCCGCCCGAGTGGGACCTCACCACCACCGCCGTCGGCCACCGCAGCTTCGGCGCCCTCGCCGCCCGCGGCTACGCCGAGTTCTGCGCGGCCTACGGCGCCGACGTCACCGAACGCCCCGGCTACCCGGTGTTCGCCGCCGTCCGCGAACTCCGGCTCACCTGCTACGCCCTGCAGCAGGCCGCCGCCGAACCACGGCACCTGCCCCAGGCCCGCTACCGGCTGGCCTGCCTGCGCGGCGAGCACGGCCCCCGCCCCTGGGGCTGGACCGCCCTCGGCTGACGGATCGTCAACAGAAAGCAGCTCCAAGCGGGTTCAGTCCACGCAGGGCACCCCGTCCGGTCCGGAGGCGGCGGGCGCGGCAGGGGCGGCCACCGAGGGTGCGGTCGACGCCACCGCGTCCCCCGTCAACAGCCCCCGCACCGCGCCCGGTTCGGCCCGCAGCCGGGTGCCGTCCACCACCACCGGGAGCGTCGTCGCCGTGCCCCGGCCCGCCACGAAGGCCGGCACCTGGCGGACGAAGTCCACCGGGCTCCAACCCCGGTCCACCACCAGGTCGTCGCCGATCGCCCCGTACAGCGCGGTGAGCTTGCGGGTGTCGGTCAGCGCCCCGCCCGCGCGCAGCTCGGCCAGCACCCCGGCCAGGAAGGCCTGCGCCCGCCGGGTCCGCTCCAGGTCCGCCCCGGTGCCCACGCCGTGCCGCTGCCGGACGAAGGCCAACGCCTGTGCGGCGGAAAGCCGTTGCGGCCCGGCGGGCAGGTGCGCCCCGCTGAAGCGGTCGTCCACCGGCCGGTTCAGGCAGACCGGCACCCCGCCGAGGGCCTCCGCGACCCGGTAGAAGCCCGCCATCGACACCTCCGCGAAGTGGTCCACCCGCAGGCCGCCGAACCGCTCCACCGCGCCCAGCAGCGCCTGCCGCCCGGCCTCCCGCCCGCGCATCCGCAACGCGGGGCCGGACACCCCGGACCCGCGCAGCCGGTCCATCGCGGCCCGCTCGGCGTCCGCGTACACCTGGCCGATCGTCACCTGCCCGCCGCCGTCCGCCACCAGCACGTCCCGCGGCACCGACAGCTGCCGGACCTCCTCGCCGTCCGCCGCCACGTGCACCAGCAGCAGGGTGTCTGCCCGGTCCAGGTCCCCGTCCGACCGACCTCCGGGCAGCTTCGGGTCCGACACCGGCCGGCCCTGCGCGTCCACCGCCGAGTCCAGGCCGACCAGCAGCACCGTCACCCCGCCGTCCACCGGGGCCGGGGTGTCGGAGGCGTGCGCCGCCTCCAGCGCCGCCGAGGTGCCGCCCGGCAGGCCGTGCGGCACCGTCAGCACGCCCGCGCCCGCCAGCACCGCCGCCGTCAGCAGCCCCGACAGCAGCACCGTCCGCTGCCGCCTGGCCCGCCGCAGCCGCCGCCCCGTCGCCAGGCCGCCGTCCACCAGCCGGGCCGTCAGCTCCGGGTCCGGTCCGCTCCCGGCCTGCCCGAACGCCTTCCCCAACCGCACCTCGAACTCCCCGTCCCCGCCGTCCACTTCAGTGCTCCGCCCGTTCCGCCGTGCCCAGCCGTCCACTCCGCCGCCCCGTCCGCCCCGTCCGCCCGGTCCGTCCGGTCCGTCCCGCCGTACCCCGGTCATCGCGCCACCAGCTCCGCCAGGTCCGCCCCCAGCAGCCCGCGCAGCTTCGCCAGCGCCCGGGTGCACCTGGTCCGCACCGCCGCCGAGCTGTCCTTCACGATCGCCGCGGTCTCCTCGATGCTGCGGTCCTCCCAGTACCTGAGCACCACCACCGCCCGGTCCCGGGGCGGCAGTTGGGCCAGCGCGTCGACCAGCGCCAGCCGCAGCGCCGAGTCCGGCCCGTCCTCGGCCACCTCCGGCAGCACCTGGCTCGGCCGCTCGCTGCTGCTGCGCCGCCGCCGGTGCGTCAGGTACGCCCGCACCAGCACCGTCTGCGCGTACCCGGCCGGGTTGTCGATCCGCCCCGCCCAGCTCGGCCGGTGCAGCCGGTGCCAGTGCGCGTACATCTGGCCCAGGGTCTCCTGCACCAGGTCCTCGGCCAGGAACCCGTCACCCCCGGTGAGGTAGTACGCCGAGCGGTAGAGCGGCCCGGACCGGGCCGCCGCGAACGCGACGAACTCCTCCTCCATGGCGGCCCGCCGTCGAGTTGCGACCACGTTCTCCCACTCCCCTCACCGTGTCCGCCCTATGACGACCCGGGGCGTCCAGGATGTTTCATCCCGGACCGGGAGCACTCGGCGGGGGCCGGTCCGCTGTCCGGTAGCGGACAGCTCCACCGGCCCCGCCCGCTGGAAGGATGGGACGGCACCGCCTGTTCGCGCCCCGCACTGGAGTTCCCCCATGGCCCTGCCCGACGGCTCGCTCAGCCACCGCTACCGGGGCGAGCACCCCGTCCGCACCCTGGTCTTCCTGTTCCGCCCCGACCGCCCCCGGGTGCTCGGCGCGGTCGCCGTCTTCTTCGCCAAGCACGCCCCCGTCTGGCTGCTGCCCCTGATCACCGCCAACATCGTCGACGTGGTGGTCAAGCACCGCGACATCTCGGTGCTCTGGTGGAACTCCGCCGTCCTGCTGGTGATCCTGCTGCTCAACCTGCCGCTGCACCTGCTCTACGTGCACTGGATGCACGGCTCGATCCGCCGCACGGGCACCCGGCTGCGCTCCGCCCTGTGCCACCGCATGCAGCAGCTCTCCATCGGCTACCACTCCCGGGTCAGCGCCGGCGTCCTGCAGACCAAGGTGATCCGCGATGTCGAGGGCATCGAGACCGCCGCCCAGCAGACCGCCGACAACGGCCTGGCCGCGATCGCCACCCTGCTCGGCGGGCTGGTCGTCATCGCCGTGCAGACCCCGGCCTTCCTGCCGGTCTTCCTGGTCCTCGTCCCGGCCGGCGCCCTGCTGGTGGTCCGGCTCCGCGACCGGCTCCGCACCCGGAACGAGTCCTTCCGCCGCGAGGTCGAGCACCTCTCCTCCCGGATCGGCGAGATGACCACCCTGATCCCGATCACCCGGGCGCACGGCCTGGAACGCACCGCGCTGCGCCGGGTCGACCGCACCCTCGGCCGGGTCCTCGACGAGGGCCTGCGGCTCGACCTGCTGAACGGCCGCTTCGGCTCGCTCGCCTGGATCCTGCTGAACGCCCTCGGCGTCGGCTGCCTGGCCGGCTCCGCGCTGGTCGCCTACTACGGCTGGCTGGACGTCACCCCCGGCGCCGTCGTCATGCTCAGCGCCTACTTCTCCTCCCTCACCGGCTCCGTCACCACCCTGCTCACCCTCGCCCCGCAGCTCGGCAAGGGTCTCGCCTCGGTCCGCTCGGTCGGCGAACTGCTGGAGGCCCCCGACCTGGAGGAGAACGCCGGCAAGGCCGAGGTCGCCGCCGTCACCGGCCGGATCGACTTCCAGGGCGTCGGCCACCGCTACTCCGGCGCGGACGCCCCGTCCGTCACCGGCTTCGACCTCTCGGTCCGCCCCGGCGAGACCGTCGCCCTGGTCGGCGCGTCCGGCGCGGGCAAGTCCACCGTGCTCAACCTGGTGATCGGCTTCCTCCGCCCCACCGAGGGCCGCATCCTGCTCGACGGCCGCGACATGGAGGAGCTCGACCTGCGCTCCTACCGGACCTTCCTCTCCGTCGTCCCGCAGGAGTCCATCCTGTTCGAGGGCAGCATCCGGGAGAACGTCACCTACGGCCTCAAGGACGTCCCCGAGGAGACCGTCCGCACCGCGCTCCGCGACGCCAACGCGCTCGAATTCATCGAACGCCTCCCCGACGGCCTCGACACCGTGGTCGGCGAACGCGGCGCCCGGCTCTCCGGCGGCCAGAAGCAGCGCCTCGCCATCGCCCGCGCGCTGATCCGCGACCCGCGCGTGCTGGTCCTGGACGAGGCCACCTCCGCGCTCGACTCCCGCTCCGAGGCCCTGGTCCAGGAGGCCCTGGCCCGCCTGGTCCGGGGCCGCACCGTCTTCGTCGTCGCCCACCGCCTCTCCACCGTCCGCGGCGCCGACCGGATCGTCGTGATGGAGCACGGACGCATCGCCGAGATCGGCTCGCACGCCGAACTCCTGCGCACCGGCGGCCCCTACGCCGGACTCCAGGCCGCCCAGATCGCCTGACCGCCCACCCTTCGGCAGAACAGGACCCCCGCATGACCGACCCGCTCACCGGCAGACTCGTCCGGCTCCGCGAACTGCGCGAGGCCGACCTCCCGCTGCTCACCGCCTGGTGGCGCGAGCCCGGACTCGCCATCCAGCAGGTCACCGGCCCCGTCCACCCGCAGCCCGACGCCCGGCTCGCCGACATGTTCCGGGCCTGGAGCCAGAACGACGGCACCGACCTCGGCCTCTCCGTCGAAACCCTCGACGGCGGCGACCTGGCCGGCCACGTCACCCTCTACGGCGCCACCCCCAAGGACCGCTGCGCCACCCTCGCCATCATCATCGGCCCGCCCCACCAGGACCGCGGCCTCGGTACCGACGTGCTGCGCACCACGATCCGCTACGGCTTCCAGGAACTCGGCCTGCACCGCGTCGAACTGACCGTCAACGGCTACAACACCCGCGCCCTCGCCGCCTACCGCCGGGCCGGCTTCACCGAGGAGGGCCGCCGCCGCGAAGCCGTCTTCCGCGCCGGCTCCTGGCACGACCAGGTCCAGATGGGCGTCCTCAGCACGGAGTGGCACGAGGACAGCTGAGCGGCGGGCGGCGGAGTGGCGAACGGCCGAGCGGCGAACGGCCGAGCGGCGCGCACCGGGTGAACGCCACCCGGGCCGCGGTCACTCCGCCGGCAGATGGTCGACGGTGCCGACCCGGGTGGCGCCGCCGACCTGGCCGTGCCGCCGGGCGGGCGCGCGGCCGGGCGGCTGGGTCGGGCGCTCGGCGCTCGACGCGGCCTTCGCGGTGGGGCGGGAGACCGGCTTGCCGGCCTCGATCCGCAGCGGCTCGTCGTCGTGCAGGATCGGCAGCACGTTGCCGCGCCGCAGCGTGTAGGTGGTGGCGGTGTGGGTGATCTCGACCCGCAGCAGGTGCCCGCGGACCGTCATGGAGAAGCACAGGCGGCGCAGCCCGGCGGGCAGCCGGGGCCGGAAGGACAGCTGCTCGGTGTGGTCGCGCAGGCCGCCGAACCCGGCCACCAGGGCGATGCAGGCCCCGGCCAGCGAGGCCATGTGCAGGCCGTCCCGGGTGTTGCCGCCGAGGTCGTGCAGGTCCATCAGGGCGGCCTCGGCGGTGTAGTCGTAGGCCAGGTCGAGCTGGCCCACCTCGGCCGCCACCACCGCCTGGGTGCAGGCGGACAGCGAGGAGTCACGGACCGTCAGGCGCTCGTAGTAGTCGAAGTTCCGGGCCTTCTGCTCGGCCGTGAAGGCGTCCCCGCGGACCTGCATGGCCAGCACCAGGTCGGCCTGCTTGACCACCTGCTTCCGGTACAGGTCGAAGTACGGGTAGTGCAGCAGCAGCGGGTACTTCTCCGGCGGGGTGGCCTCGAAGTCCCACAGCTGGTGGTCGGTGAACCCGTCGGCCTGCGGGTGGACGCCCAGCTGCGGGTCGTACGGGACGAACATCTTGTCGGCGGCGTCCCGCCAGGCCGCGGCCTCCTCGGTGTCGACGCCGAGCTGCCCGGCCTCGTGCAGGTGCTTCAGCGCGGTGTCCGCCGCGTTCCACAGGTTGGACTGCGCCATCAGGTTGGTGAAGACGTTGTTGTCGGCGACCGCCGAGTACTCGTCGGGGCCGGTGACGCCCTCGATCCGGAAGTTGCCCTTGGCGTCGTGGTGGCCCAGCGAGCGCCACATCCGGGCGGTCTCCACCAGCAGCTCCAGCCCCTGGGTGCGCTCGAACTCGGTGTCGCCGGTGGCCCGGACGTAGCGGACCACGGCGGCCGCGATGTCCGCGCCGATGTGGAACGCCGCCGTCCCGGCCGGCCAGTACCCGGAGCACTCCTCGCCGCGGATCGTCCGCCACGGGAACACCGCGCCCGCCAGGCCGAGTTGGGCCGCCCGCTCGCGGGCCATCGGCAGCGTGGTGTGCCGCCAGCGCAGCGCCTGCTTGACGGCGTCCGGCAGGCAGTAGGTGAGCACCGGCAGCACGAAGGTCTCGGTGTCCCAGAACGAGTGGCCGTCGTAGCCGGGCCCGGTCAGGCCCTTGGCCGGGATCGCCCGCTCCTCGCTCCGGGCGCCCGCCTGCAGCACGTGGAACAGCGCGAAGCGGACCGCCTGCTGGAGCTCGACGTCGCCGTCGATCTCGATGTCGGACTCGCTCCAGAACCGGCCCAGGAACTCCTTCTGCTCGGCGACCAGCCCGTCCCACCCGGTGTACCGGGCCGCGGTCAGCGCCGCCTCCACCTGGTCCCGGACGGCGGGCAGCGACCGGGTCGCCGACCAGCCGTACGCCAGGTACTTGACCAGGCGCAGCTTCTGACCGGCGTTCAGCACCGTGGTCGCGGTGATCCGGGCCTGGTCGTCGGAGGACTCGGCGGTGGTGTCGATCCGCTCCGGCCCGTCGACCACGTGGTCGATCGCGGCGGCCAGCCGCAGTCCGGAGAACCTGGTCCGGTGCACCAGCACGCCCTTGACCCCGTCGGCGTGGTGCAGCTCCGAGGCCAGCGGGGCCTCCAGCACGGCCGCGGCCCGCGGGTCGCCGTCGCCCGCGCCGCCCGGCAGCTGCTCGTTGGCGACCAGCTCGGACTGCAGCACGATCCGCACCGGCCCGTCCACGGCCTCCACCGTGTAGTCGATCGCGCAGACCGCCCGCTGGGTCAGCGACACCAGCCGGGCCGAGGTCACCCGCACCGTCCGCCCCGCCGGGGACGTCCACTCGGCCTCCCGGCGCAGCACGCCGTCCCGGAAGTCCAGGCTGCGGCGGTGGTCGCGCAGCTCGCCGTAGCGCAGGTCGAAGGGCTCGTCGTCGACCAGCAGCCGGACCAGCTTGCCGTTGGTGACGTTGATGACGCTCTGCCCGGACTCCGGGAAGCCGTAGCCGCTCTCCGCGTACGGCAGCGGCCGCAGCTCGAACACGCCGTTCAGGTACGTCCCGGGCAGGCCGTGCGGCTCGCCCTCGTCCAGGTTGCCGCGCAGCCCGATGTGGCCGTTGGACAGGGCGAACACCGACTCCGCCCGGGCCTGCCCGGGCAGGTCCAGGCCGAGCTCGGAGATGCCCCACGGGTCGACGGTGAACGCCTCCGAGGGACTCATGAACCTTCCTCCAGCAGCTCGGACAGGTCGTCCACCACGAGGCTCGCGCCGTGCTCGCGCAGCGCGTCCGCCTGTCCGGTGCGGTTCACGCCCACCACGGCGCCGAAGCCGCCGGCCCGGCCCGCCGCGACGCCCGCCAGCGCGTCCTCGAACACCGCGGCGTGCTCCGGGGCGACGCCCAGCTGCCGGGCCGCCGCCAGGAAGGTGTCGGGCGCGGGCTTGCCCGCCAGGTGGTCGCGGGCGGCGGTCAGCCCGTCCACCACCACCTCGAACAGGTCGTCGATGCCGGCCGCCCGCAGCACGTCCCGGCAGTTCGCGCTGGAGGACACCACCGCGCGCGGCAGGCCCAGTTCGCGCAGCCGCCGCAGGTACGCCACCGAGCCCGGGTACGGCTGCACGCCCTGCTCGTGGATCATCCGCAGCACCGTCTCGTTCTTGGCGCTGGAGAGCCCGTTCACCGTCCGGGCGCCCGGCGGGTCGTCCGGCGTCCCCTCCGGCAGCACGATGCCGCGCGCGGCGAGGAACGACCGGGTGCCGTCCAGCCGGGGCCGGCCGTCCACGTAGCGGTCGTACTCGCAGACCGGGTCGAAGGGCACGAACTCCCCGCCGGTGCGCTCCGCCTCGGCGCGCAGGAAGGTGTCGAACATGTCCTTCCACGCGGCGGCGTGCACCTTGGCGGTCTGCGTCAGCACCCCGTCGAGGTCGAACAGGTAGGCATGGATGCCGTCCGGGAGTCCCCACATGCTGTCAGTCTCACCCGCGCGCGCCGCTCCATGCCGGTCATCCCCGGAACCGGCGCGTCGCACCGCCGACGGGCCGTCAGTCCGCCTCCGCGTGCACCCCCGGATGCGGGTGGCCGTCCAGGACGAACAGCGGCTGCACCCGCCCGCTCTGCGCCCAGTCCTTCAGGCGGACGGCCAGCTCCGCCCAGCGGCCCGCCACCGCCGGGACGGCCGTCGCGGCCCCCGCCGACCAGCCCAGGTGGCGCAGCAGCAGCGAGGTGCGCCGCGGCCCGTCCGGGTGGTCGAAGAAGTCCCAAGTCACCGTCGTCCCGGCCCAGCCGGCCGGCTCGGGGCCGACGCTGCGCCAGGCCACCCGCTCCAGGTCGGCCCGCTCCCGGCGCAGCCGCAGCGGCTGCGCCGCGTCCGGCACCGTGACCAGCAGGTCGGTGCCGTCCCGCTCGACCCCCGTCGACCACCAGGCGGTCAGGCCCTCCCGGGTGTCCAGGGCCGCCAGCAGGCGGCCCGGGGACGCCGCGACGTCGAACTGCAGGGCGATCTCGGCCATCGCACTCACCTCACCCCCACGATCCCGCCGCGCCGGGGGCCGGGCAACCTCGTCAGGTGGTGAGCTCCAGGGTCTGGTGGATCGTGGTCGGGTCGTCCAGCAGCCGCACCAGGGTGTGCGCGACCTCCGCGCGGGAGACCTGGCCGAAGCGGTTCGGCGGCGGCGCCAGGTGCGGGTGCCGCTCGGTCGGGGCGTCGGTCAGCGCGGCGGGCCGCAGCACCGTCCAGTCCAGCGGCCGGTCCTTCACCGCCTCCTCGGCCGCCCACTTGGCCTTCAGGTAGGCGTCGAACTCGGGCGTGAGCTCCGGGTCGCCGATCCGCTCCAGGCCCATCGAGGACACCAGCAGGTAGCGCCGCACCCCGGCCCGCTCGGCGGCGTCCGCCAGCAGCACCGCACCGGCCCGGTCCACCGTCTCCTTGCGGGCCGCCCCGCTGTTCGGGCCCGCGCCCGCCGCGAACACCACCGCGTCCGCGCCCGCCAGGTGCTCCGCCAGCTCCTCGACCGAGACCCGCTCCAGGTCGCAGACCACCGGCCGGGCGCCCACCGCCCGCAGGTCCCCGGACTGCGCCGGGTCGCGGATCAGCCCCGTCACCGAGTCGCCGCGCGCGGAGAGCAGCCCCGAGAGCAGCAGCGCGATCTTGCCGTGTCCACCTGCGATCACCACGTCCATGCCCCCGGACGCTACCCGCGCGACCCGGACGGCGGCCCGAGGCGCGCCCGCCCCGGCCGCTCCGGCTGCGCCGACGGATTCGGGGTAGGAGCGGCAGCAGGCGCACGGTCGGTCGTCCGGCCCGCCGCAGGGTCGCTTTGGACCAGAAGTATGGTTCATTTGAGGCATGAGTTCCTGGGCCACTTTCGGCGGCGACCTGCACCTCGACCTCGACGCGGGGCGCGGCCGCGGCCTGGGCCGGCGGGCCGCCCTGGAGGACGCGCTGCGCACCGCCGTCCGGGACGGCCGGCTCGCGGCCGGTACCCGGCTGCCCTCCTCCCGGGCCCTGGCCGTCGACCTCGGACTGGCCCGCAACACCGTCGCCGAGGCGTACACCCGGCTCACCGCCGAGGGCTGGCTGACCTCCCGGCAGGGCTCCGGCACCGTGGTCGCCGCCCGCGGACCGCAACCCGCGCCCGCCGCCCCGCCGCCGGGCCCGGCACCCGGCCCCGCCGTCCGGCACGACCTCCGGCCCGGCACGCCCGACCTCGGCCGCTTCCCGCGCACCGCCTGGCTGGCCGCCGCCCGCCGGGCGCTGGCCGCCGCCCCGAACGAGGCACTCGGCTACGGCGACCCGCGCGGCCGGATCGAACTGCGCCACGCCCTGGCCGGCCACCTGGCCCGGGTCCGCGGCGTGCGCACCGACCCCGAACGCCTGCTGATCTGCACCGGCTACACCCAGGGCCTCGGCCTGCTCTGCACCGCCCTGCGCGAACAGGGCGCCACCGCCGTCGCCGTCGAGGAGTACGGGCTGCCCCCGCACCACGCCGTGATCGCCTCGCACGGCCTCGCCGTCCGCCCGCTGCCGCTGGACGAGGACGGCGCCGACACGCACCAACTCGACCGCACCGGCGCAGGGTTGGCCGTCCTCACGCCCGCCCACCAGTTCCCCACCGGCGTCCCGCTGCGGGCCGCCCGCCGGGCCGCCGCCGTCGACTGGGCCCGGCGCACCGGCGGCTACCTGCTGGAGGACGACTACGACGGCGAGTTCCGCTACGACCGGCACGCGATCGGCGCCATGCAGGCCCTCGACCCCGAACGGGTCGTCTACGCCGGCACCGCCGCCACGTCGCTCGCCCCCGGCCTGCGGCTCGGCTGGCTCGCGCTGCCCGCCGACCTGGTCGAACCCGTCGCCCGACACAAGCGCCGCGCCGACGGCCAGAGCGGCGCCCTGGAACAGCTCACCCTCGCCGAACTGATCGACTCCGGCGGTTACGACCGGCACGTCCGCCGCAGCCGGCACCTGCTGCGCCGCCGCCGCGACCGCCTGGTCGCCGTCCTCGCCGAACGCGCCCCCGCCGTCCGGGTCACCGGCCTCAACGCCGGCCTGCACGCCGTCCTGGAACTGCCCGCCGACGGCCCCGGCGAGGCCGAACTCCTCGACCGGGCCCGGCGATCGGGCCTCGCCCTGGACACCCTCGGCCGGAGCCTGGCCCCCGGCGCGACACCGTCCCCGGCCCGGCCGCCCGGCCTGGTGATCGGCTACGGCGCCCCGCCCGACCACGCCTTCGAGGCCGCGCTCGACGCGCTCTGCGCGCTGCTCGCACCCTGACGGCGCGTCAGTGGTGCCTGCTTCCCACGAAGAACAGCAGGAACAGGAACCCCACGAACACGTGGCCCGAGACGATGTAGATCCAGACCCTGATCCACACCCGGTTCGAGGCGCGGTAGCCCGCGTCGACGGTCTCCTTGTACTTCGGGACGGCGGCGCGGGCGTGGGCCCGGGGATCGGCGAAGTCGGCCATGGCACGGTCTCCTGACACTGGTGGGGGTGTGGGCTACAGGCGCGGGGCGTCGCCCAGGCACAGGTCGCCGCCCGGGCTCTGCACCAGGGTGTGGACGAAGATCAGGTCCAGGCCGGACGCCGAGTCGGCCGCGATGCAGTGCGGCGTCAACGAGTCGAAGTGCGCCGAGTCGCCCTCGTCGAGCAGGTGGACCCGCTCGCCCAGGGTCAGCCGCATCCGGCCCTTGGTGACGAACAGCCACTCCTCGCCCGGGTGCACCCGCACCACCGCGTCCTGCACGCTCGGCGGCACGTGCACCCGCAGCGCCTGCATGGCCCGGCCCTGGGCACCGGCCCGCCGGTACCCCCAGCCGCCGGCCCGCCCCGGCTCGATCGCCCCGCCCCGGACCACTGGGTCCGGCGCACCGGCCTGCTCCCCGAGCAGCTCCGCCACACTGGTCCCGTACGCCCGGGCCAGCCCCAGCAGCACCGGCAACGAGGGCTGCCGCCGCCCGGTCTCCAACCGCGACAGGTACGCTGGCGAGAGACCGACCCGGGCCGCCGCGGCCTCCAGCGTCAACCTGCTGGAACCCCGCCGCTCCCGCAGCCGCGCACCGAGGCCCGCGACCTCCTGCTCCGCACCGAGTGGGCTTTCCGTCATGAGGCCCAGTCCACACCCTCCCTGCCCCAGCGGCAACAAACTTGCCTCCCTGGCAAACCCCCCACGGCCCCCGCCACCACCCACGCCCAGGGCCACACCCGGCCGTGCGGCCTTCGGTGTGCTCTGTGCGGCTGCGCTGCTGTGCGGCCTTCGGCGTGTTCTGTGCGGCTGCGCTGCTGTGCGGCCTTCGGCGTGTTCTGTGCGGCTGCGCCGCTGTGCGGCCTTCGGCGTGCTTCTCTTCTGCTTGCTTCTCTGCCTTGCCTCCGGCTCTGCTCGTGCCGTCGGTGCCGGCCGGCGAGGCTCTCAGGGGCGGGGGAGGTTGCGGAGGTTGGAGCGGGCCAGGTCGAGCATCTTGCCGACGCCGCCGCTGAGGACGGTCTTTCCGGCGGCGAGGGCGAAGCCCTTGAGCTGGGCGGCGGTGATGTGCGGGGGGATGGAGAGGGCGTTGGGGTCGGTGACCACGTCGAGAAGGGCGGGGCCGGGGCGCTCCAGGGCTTCGGTGAGGGCGGTGCGGAGCTGGTCGGGGTCGGTGATGCGCTTCGCGGGGATGCCGCAGGCGCGGGCGATCGCGGCGTAGTCGACGTCGCCGTTGTCGATCTCGGACTCGGGGTAGCCGGAGACCAGCATCTCCAGCTTGATCATCCCGAGCGCCCCGTTGTTGAACACCACCGTCTTCACCGGCAGCCGGTACTTCGCCACGGTGAGGAGTTCACCGAGCAGCATCCCGATCCCGCCGTCCCCGGAGAGCGACACCACCTGCCGCCCGGGGAAGGCGAGTTGGGCACCGATCGCGTGCGGCAGCGCGTTCGCCATCGAGCCGTGCAGGAAGGAGCCGATCACCCGGCGCCGCCCGTTGGGGGTGAGGTAGCGGGCGGCCCAGACGTTGCACATGCCGGTGTCGACGGTGAAGACGGCGTCGTCCGCGGCGACCTCGTCGAGCGTCGCGGCCACGTACTCGGGGTGGATCGGCCGGTGCCGGCCGATGTCCTTGGTGTAGGCCCCGACCACCGTCTCCAGCGCCTTGCAGTGCCGGGCGAGCAGGCCGTCCAGGAAGCTCCGGTCGGTCTTCTGCTCCAGCAGCGGGAGCACCGCCCGCAGGGTGGCCGCGACGTCGCCGTGCACGGCGAGCTCCAGCGGGGTGCGGCGGCCGAGCCGGGTCGCGTCGTGGTCGACCTGCACGGTGCGGGCCTGCGGGAGGAAGGAGTCGTACGGGAAGTCGGTGCCCAGCAGCAGCACCAACTCGGCTTCGTGCAGGGCCTCGTGGCAGGCGCCGTAGCCGAGCAGGCCGCTCATCCCGACGTCGAAGGGGTTGTCGTACTGCACCCACTCCTTGCCGCGCAGCGAGTGCCCGATCGGGGCGTTCAGGGTGCCGGCCAGCCGCATCAGCTCCTCGTGCGCGCCCCGGACGCCGGCCCCGGCGAAGACCGTCACGGTGCGGGCCCGGTTCAGCGCCTCGGCGAGGGCCTGCACCTGGGACCACGGCGGGGCGGCCACCGCCCGCTCGGTGAGCAGGGCGCTGCGGCCGGTCGGCCCGGCGGCCGGGAGCGCGGCGACGTCGCCGGGGAAGACCAGCACCGCGACGCCCGGCGCGCCCAGCGCGTGCTGGATGCCGATCCGCAGCAGCCGGGGCAGCTGGGCCGGGTTGGTGAGCGTCTCGCACCAGCCGCTGCAGTCGGTGAACACCCGCTCCGGGTGCGTCTCCTGGAAGAAGCCGGTGCCGATCTGCGCGGACGGGATGTGCGAGGCCAGCGCCAGTACCGGGACGCCGCTGCGCTGCGCGTCGTACAGGCCCTGGATCAGGTGGGTGTTGCCGGGGCCGCAGCTGCCCGCGCAGACGGCGAGCCGGCCGGTCAGCTCGGCCTCGGCGGCGGCCGCGAAGGCCCCGGCCTCCTCGTTCCGGACGTGCACCCAGGAGATGCCCTCGGTGCGGCGGATGGCGTCCACCACCGGGTTCAGGCTGTCGCCCACCACCCCGTAGACCCGCTCGACCCCGGCCTCCCGGAGGACCGCCACCAGCTGGTCGGCCACGCTGCCCACAGGACCACCTCATGCCACGACGCACCACCACCGGACCGGACATGACGCACCATATCGGGCGCAAAGGGGCAACGGGCCGACCGCCTCGCTACAGCGCGGAGCCGAGCGTCTCGCAGGCGCCGGTGGTGGAGTCGACCAGCGGACCGGCCACCGGGTACTGGGCGAGGTCGCGGTGGCAGAGCTCGGTGGTGGTGGGCAGCGGGCCCTGGTAGCCGGTGTCCAGGCCCTGGGCCTGGCCGAGGCCGCCGGCCTGGGCGAGCGGGGTGGCGGAGGCGGGCGCGGCGGCGAGGGCCAGCCCGGCCACCGAGAGGGCGGCGAGCGCGGTGAACTTCTTCATGGCAGGTGCAACGAGCGTCGCCCCCGCCCGGTCACGTCGCCCCGCCCGGTCACGTCCACCAGAGCGGGGCGACGCCGCCCGAGGGCCCGTCAGGAGGTGCGCACCGGCAGGGTGCTGATGCCGTTGCTGACGAAGGAGGCGATCGGCTTCGGCTCCGCGCCCTCGGCGAACCGCAGGCCGGGGAAGCGGGTGAACAGCTCGCGCAGCGCCGTCTCGGCCTCCAGCCGGGCCAGCGAGGAGCCGATGCAGAAGTGCGGCCCGTGGCCCAGCGAGAGGTGCCGGGCGTCCCGGGTCAGGTCGAAGCGGTCCGCCTCGGGGTAGTGGTTCGCGTCCCGCCCGGCCGCCGCGTACGAGGCCAGCAGGGCGTCGCCGGCCGGGATCACCACGTCGCCGACCGCGATGTCCTCGGTGGCGTAGCGCATCGGGAACTGGCCGACGGGGCTGTCCCAGCGCAGCGTCTCCTCGACCACCGCGGACCAGCCGACCGTGCCGTCCAGCACCAGCGCCAGCTGCTCGGGGTGGGTGAGCAGGGCCCGGACGGCGTTGCAGATCAGGTTGAGGGTGGTCTCGTGGCCCGCCACCACCAGCTGCATCAGGATGCCGATCAGCTCCGGCTCGCTCAGCCGGTCCTGCTCCTCGCGGGCGGCGATCAGCGCGGTGGTCAGGTCCTCGCCGGGCTCGGCCCGCTTCGCGGCGGCCAGCCCGGCCAGCAGGCCGGCCAGGTCGCGGGCGGCGACGGCGCCCGCGCCGGGCGTGGCGGAGGAGCTGACCAGGGTGTTCGACAGCTCGTGCAGCCGGTCCTTCTCCAGGTCGCCCAGGCCGAGCAGTTCGCCGATCACGTACATCGGCAGCGGGAGCGCGAACTCCCGGCGCAGGTCCAGCTCGCCGTCCCGTTCGCCGTCCCACCCGGCCATCGCGTCCAGCAGCTCGCCGACCCGCCGCTCGATCGCCGGGGCCAGCGCGGCCACCCGGCGCGGGGTGAGGGCCTGCGAGACCAGGCCGCGCAGCCGCCGGTGGTCGCCGCCGTCGGCGGTGGTCATCCCGGGGATGGTGATGAAGGTCATCAGCGGCCAGCCCTCGGGCAGCCGGTCCTCCCGGAACAGCCGCCAGTGCTCGGCGCCCTTGGCCACCCGCGGGTCGGTGAGCAGCTGCTGCAGCGTGTCGTGGTGGGTTATCGCCCAGACCACCACGCCGCCAGGGAGCTCGACCGGCGTCGCCGGGCCGAGCGCGCGGAGCCGTCGGTTCTCGGCGTGCTGGTCCCCGCCGAGGGGGTCGAGTCTGTGGGGGACGGGCGCTGCGGTGCGGTCCATGGGGTCCTCTCGGGTTCGGTGCGGGTCGGTACGAAGGCGCTGTACAGCACCGGGAGGCTGACCAGGGCACGCGACCAGGGTGACTGGCGCCAGGTCAACTCGTTCGCCGGGACGGCCAGTTGGAGGTCGGGGAGGCAGTGCAGCAGGGTCTCGATCGCGGTCTCGACGATCAGCCGGGCCGGGTCCTGGGCCGGGCAGACGTGCGGACCCGAGCCCCAGGCCAGGTGGGCCCGGTTGCCGGCGATGCCCCCGGGCCCGTGCACCGCCGGATCGTCGTTGGCCGCGGCCAGGCCCTGCACCAGCATGTCGCCGGCGCTGATGTACTGGCCGCCCAGCACGGTGTCCGAGACCGCCCACCGGCCGGGGAAGTTCTGCACCGGCGGGTCCCGCCACAGCACCTCGTCCAGCGCGTCCGCCACGGTGGCCCGGCCGCCGGTCAGGGTGGTGCGGAACCGGCGGTCGGTCAGCAGCAGCCGCACCGTGTTGCCGATCCAGTTGATGCACGGCTCGTTGCCCGCCACCAGGATCACCATCAGGTGGTGCACCACCTCCTCGTCGGTCAGCCCGACGGGGTGGCCGAGCAGCCAGGACACCAGGTCCTGGCCCGGCTCGGAACGCCGCCGCCGGACCAGCTCGGCGAGCAGGGCGAAGAACTCGGCGGCGGCCCGGTGCGAGTCCGACCCGGAGTCCACCAGCGCGGTGATCAGCTGCACCAGGTGCGGGCCGTCCTCCGGCGGCAGGCCGAGCAGCCGGGTGAAGACCAGCAGCGGCAGCTGCCGGGTGAACTGGGCGACCAGGTCCGCGGTGCCGTCCGGCCCCCAGCTCCCGATCAGCGCCAGCGCGGCGGCCTCGGTGGTCTCCCGCAGCTCCCGGTGGTCGATCCGGGCCAGCGTGTCGGCCACCGCCGTGCTCAGCCGCTGGTGCTCGGCGCCGTCCATGCTCTGCAGGGTCGGCCGCCACATCACCATCGGCACCAGGTGCGAGTCCGGCCGCAGCCGGCCCTCCCGCAGCACCCGCCAGCGCCGCGAGTCCTTGGAGAACTGCTGCTCGTTGCGGGTCAGTTCGAGCAGCTCCTGGTAGCCCAGCACCAGCCAGGCCTCCGCGCCCGGCTCCAGCTCGATCGGCGCCACCGGCCCGTGCTCGGCCCGCAGCCGGGCGTACAGGCCGTGCGGGTCCTCGGCCACCGCCGGGCCGTACAGCGCGGCGCCCGCCGGGCGGGTGTACGGGCAACCCGGGGCCGCGGCCTGCTCGGGGACGGTCATGACAGCTCCAGGGCGCCGGTGTACAGGTGGTCCACGAAGTCGACCAGCAGCCGGTGCGCGGCGTCCGGGTCGCGCACGTCGCAGGACAGGATCGGCACCGTGGGCAGCAGGTCGAGCGCCACCCGCAGCTCCTCCTCCGGGTGCGCCGGAGTGTCCGGGAAGACGTTGACCGCCACCGCGAACGGGATCCGCCGCTCCTCCAGCAGCCCCAGCACGTCGAAGCACTCCTCGATCCGGCGGGTGTCCACCAGCGCGATCGCCCCCAGCGCCCCGCGCGACAGGTCCTCCCACAGCGGCCAGAACCGCTGCTGGCCCGGCGTGCCGAACAGGTACAGCGCCAGCTGCTCGGACAGCGTGATCCGCCCGAAGTCCAGCGCCACCGTGGTCGTGCTCTTCAGTGGACGGCCCGTCAGGTCGTCCACCCCCGCGCCCGCCTCGGTCATCGTCTCCTCGGTGCGCAGCGGCGCGATCTCGCTCAACGAGCCGACCAGCGTCGTCTTCCCGACCCCGAACGGGCCGGTCACCAGGATCTTCACCGCCCCCTGGACGGTGTCCGGCAGGTACGCGGGTTCAACGGAGCTGGCGGAGGCCAACGAGCACCTCCTCCAGCAGTCCGGCCGGGGCGCGCTCGGCCGGCCGCACCGGCGGCAGCACCTGAACGGCCCCGAGCTCCCACAGATCGCCGACCAGCACCTTCGACACGCTGATCGGCAGGCCCAGGTGGGCCGCCACCTCGGCCACCGACAGCAGCTCCCGGCACAGCACCAGGATCGTCCGCTGCTCGCGGTTGACCGTCACCGGGTCCACCCCGGCCCCCGGCACCGTCCGCACCAGGCTCTCGAACTCCAGCGCCCCCCGCCCCGCCCGGCTGCGCCCCCCGGTGATGACGTACGGCCGGACCGGCCCGCGGCTCACCGCAGGTCCCCCGCCCCGGCGGCCTCCTGCCGGGGCGCGACGCCCAGGTGGCTGCCGATCCGCCCGACCAGGGTCTGCATCTGGTACGCCACCAGGCCCGCGTCCACCGTCTCGCCCGCCACCACCGCCAGGTGGGTGCCCGCGCCGGCCGCCACCACGAACAGGTAGCCGCCGCCGTACTCGATCACGATCTGCCGGGTCGTGCCGTCGCCGAACCCGCTCGCCACCCCCCGGGACAGCGACTGCAGCCCGGAGCAGGCGGCGGCCAGCCGCTCGGCATCGTCCCGGCCGATCCCGGGGCTGCGGCCCATCTCCAGACCGTCGTTGGACACCACGACGGCGTGCTGGACCTCCGGGACGGAGACGATCTCCGCCAGCATCCAGCCGAGATCAGGGTTGGTGGTCATGGGAGTCTCCCGAGCGCTGGGGCAGTTGGGGGGAAGCGGGGAAAGCGTCCGGCCGGGCCGCCGAGCGGCCTTCGGCGGTGCCGGACTGGAACAGCGACATGAACGCCTGCGCCTGGCGCGCCGAACGCGCCGGCGCCGCCTGCTCCTGGGCCGGGAAGGAGCTCCGCGGGGCGTCGCCCCGGCGGTTCACCCGCCGGGGCAGGCCGCCGCCCTGCGAGGGCACGGCGGCCGCCGGCCCGGCCGGGGGGAAGGCCCGGGGGGCGGCCGGCCGGTCGGTCGGACGGGGGGCCGGCCGGTCGGTCTGACGGTCGGTCGGCCGGGTGGTCGGCCGGGCGGACGGTCCGGCGGCGGGGGCCGCCGGGAACGCCGCCGGGAACGCGGCGCCCACCGTCAGCGGCTCGGCCAGCAGCGCCGACGGCAGCAGCACCACCACCCGCACCCCGCCGTACGGGGACGGCGCGGAGTGCACGGTGACCCGGAAGCCGTACTGCCGGGCCAGCAGACCGACCGCGGCCAGGCCCAGCTGCGGGACCTCGCCGATCCGGGAGACCTCCAGCGCGCCGTCGCCGGCCAGCGCCGCCGCCGCCTTGGCCACCGTGCTCGCGGTCATGCCGACGCCGCAGTCGTCGATCTCGATCACCGCGCCGTTGTGCACCGGCAGCAGCGACACGTACACCTGCGAGCTGGGCGGCGAGTAGCGGGTCGCGTTGTCCAGCAGCTCGGCCACCGCGTGGATCAGCGCCTCGGCGGCCGCGCCGAGCACCGCGGTCTCCAGCCGGCTGCTCACCACCACCCGCTGGAACGGCATGATCCGGGACTGCGCGCCGCGCACCACGTCCTCCAGCGCGACCGGCTCCGGCCAGTGCCGGCCGGCCCGGGAGCCGCACAGCACCGCCAGGGTCTGCGCCAGCCGGGCCTGCTGGGCGGCGGCGTGGTCGGCCCGCAGCAGGCCCTCCAGCAGCACCGGGTCGTCGTGGGTGCGCTCCATCTCGTCCAGCCCGGCCTGCTGGTCGTGCGCCATCACCAGGATGCGGCGGGCCACGGTCAGGAAGGCCCGCCGGGTCGCGGCGTTGATCTCCTGCTCGCGCCGGACCACCTCCACCCCGGCCTGCCGGTCGGCCAGTTCGGCCGCCAGCTCGGCCCGGACCCCGGCCAGTTCGCCCTCGGCGGCGGCCAGCCGGCCGCGCAGGGTGCGAGTGACGGCCCGGTACCGGGCGGCGGCCCCGAGGGCGAGGAGGGCGAGCAAAGCGACTGCTGCCAAGCACCATTGAGTGGTCGTCACGCGCGAATTCTAGGGCGGAGATACTACTGGCGGATGAACGGAACGACCGTTTGCTGCTCAGATCACGTCAAGGTCGGGCGTGGATCGCGCCGACCGGTGCAACAGCAGCAACGCCACGTCGTCCGGCCGGACTTCGCGCTCCGCCAGGTCCGGCGCCAGCCGACCGGCCAGCCGCTCCAGCGCCCCCGGCCGCCCCAGCCGCTCCGCCCCGCCCGCCTCCGCCGTCCACCGCCGCAGCCCGTCCAACAGCCGCCGCACCGACGCGTCGTAGTCCTCGCCCCTGGTCTCCACCAGACCGTCCGTGTACGCCAGCAGCGTCTCGCCGCGCTCCAACCGGGCCGTCGCCGACGGGTAGCGGGCCTCCGGCAGCACCCCCAGCGGCGGGCCGCCCGGCAGCTCCAGCTCGACCGCCCCGCCCGGGCCGATCCGCACCGGCTGCGGATGCCCCGCCCGGGCCGCCCGCAGCACCCCCGTCGCCGGGTCCAGCACCACGTACAGGCAGGTGGCGAACAGCTCGGTCTCCATCCGGGACAGCAGCCGGCCGGTCCGCTCCAGGGTCGCCGCCGGATCGCCGTCGCCGTCCGTTGCGTACGCCCACAGCCCCGAGCGCAGCTGCCCCATCACCGCGGTCGCCTCCGCGTGGTGGCCCTGCACGTCCCCGATCACCAGCCCGACCCGGCCACCCGACAGCCGCAGCAGGTCGTACCAGTCGCCGCCGACCTGCATCCCCTCGGTCGACGGCAGGTAGCGCGCCGCCGAGACGATCGACGGCAGCACCGGCAGCGAGCGCGGCAGCATCGCCCGCTGCAGCTCACCGGCCCGCTCGTGGTGCACGTCGTACAGCCGGGCCCGCTCCAGCGACTGCGCCAGGATGCCCGCGAACGCCGAGAACGTCGTCCGGTCCCCGGCGTCGAAGCCGCGCCCGTCGGCGAAGGTGAACAGGCAGGAGCCGACCTGGCGGCCCGAGGCCACCAGCGGCAGCACCGTCCAGGCCGGCGGCGCGTCCGGGCCGGGGCCGCCCCGGCCCGGCTCGCTGAACAGCGGCGTCGCCCGGGCCGCGTGCTCCGCCGCCCCGTCGGACTTGTCCGCCCCGGACCGGCCGCCCCGGGACACCGGGGCCATCGGCAGCAGCCGTTCCTCGTCCACCAGGTCCAGCACCACCCCGGACGCGCCCAGGGCCGGCCGGACCACGTCGGTCAGCGCCGCCGTCACCTCGCGCACCGTCACCGCCCGGGTCAGCGCTCGGGTCAGCGCCAGCAGCAGGGTGGAGCGCGCGCCCTCCCCGGTCGGCCCCGGCGGCGGACCCGGCCGCCACTCCCGCCCGGTCAGCAGCCCCGTCGCCCGCACCGGCCGCCGGTCCCCGTCCAGCACCACCTCGCCGGCCTCGTCCACCAGGACCACCGACCCGTCCGGCCGCACCGCCCGGTACGACAGCCGGTACGGGCCGCCGGCCGCCAGCGCCTCCGCCAGCCCCGCCCGCAGCTCCGCCAGGTCCTCCGGGTGCACCACCGACACCGGCTCCGGCGCCCGGCCGTCCGGCCCCGGCACCCGGCCGACCACCCGGTGCG
This sequence comes from Kitasatospora sp. NPDC088134, assembly GCF_044741705.1. Lineage (NCBI taxonomy): Bacteria > Bacillati > Actinomycetota > Actinomycetes > Kitasatosporales > Streptomycetaceae > Kitasatospora > Kitasatospora sp. NPDC088134. The sequence goes on from NZ_JBIUTD010000029.1 coordinate 76,903, forward strand.
CCTGCGCGTCCCACCGGGTCTCGCCGCCGACCAGGTCCCGCACGAACGTCCCCGCCCCGGCGGCGCGCACCGCCGCCGACAGCAACCGGCGCTCCTCGTCGGACGGTCCACCGCCCGCCGGCGCTGCGCCGGCTCGATCGCTGAGCCGTGCCAGCCGGTGCGCGGCCACCTCGGCCAGCGACTCCAGCAGCTCGACGTCCCCGCGCGGGACGGTGCCCCCGGGCGCCGGGGCGAGCGTCAGCGACCCCAGCGGGAAGCCGTCCGCCACCAGCGGCAGCACGACGGACGCGGCCCCGCCGGCACCCGGGCCGTCCGTCAGCACCGGCTTCCGCCGCCGCAGCGCCAGTGCCGCGGGCAGCTCCCCGGCCGGATCGATCACCCCGGCCGGATCGATCGCCCCGGTCCCGGCCCGCGCCCGGTCGGGCGGTTCGGGCCCGGCGGCCGGTCGCAGCATCCCCGCGGCGTCCAGCAGGTGCAGCGCGGAGCCCGCGCCGGTGATCCAGGCCGGGCCCTCGGCCAGCAGCGCCGCCAGCACCCCCGCCGGATCGGACGCCCGCAACAGGGCGCGCACACAACGCAGTTCGGCCCGGCCGACGGCACGGGGCGAGCTCTGGTCCATGGACAGCGCCCGGCCCTTCCGCTCGACGTCCCGGTGCCGACCATCTTATGGACGCACCGGGCGGACGGGCGGTTTCCCGACACGTGGTGATTCGACCGTTTCGCCCCGGCCCGGCGCGGCACCACCACTGCGGCAAGCCGACGCGGCGCCACCGGTGAGGGCCCCCGCCCTACTGGCCGTCGACCTCGCCGTAGCCCGGCTGGCACCCGGCCGCCACCGGCCGCCGGGACCGGAACGACCAGGCCACCACGACCCCCCGGGCCACCGCGGCCGCCAACCCCGGCCCCCCGGCCCGGCCCCGGTGCGGGCGCACCGCCGGAGCGGGCCGCCCGGGCGCCCGCCGCCGGGTCGGCGCCAGTACGGTCCCGGGCGCGATGTACTGGATCGGCTGCGTCATTGCCCTGTCCTCCGTGCTCGTCGGTCCTCGTCGGTCGGACCCGTACGGGGCCTCCGAGCGATATGACCGCCCGACCGGTGCGCGGCGTTACGCGGAGCCGGGAACGAACTCCTGACGGGCCGTCAGGCCTGCGGGGTCTGCGCCACCGTCTCCGCGAAGTCCTCGCCGATCGGCAGGTCGGGGGCGGACGCGGCGTCCTTGAGCGGGCCGCCGCCGCCGCCGATCTGCTCGGGGGCGGCGTGGGCGGCGCTGGGCGCGGTCAGCGAGGCGACCACGCCGACGGCCAGGGAGGCAAAGGCGAGCATGCTGCGCTTCTTCATACCGGGTAGAACGCGGCACCCCGGCCGGAGGTCACGGGGCCTTCGCGCCCGGCCATCCGGCGAAGCCCTCGACCAGCACCCCGGTCAGCCGCTCCAGCGTGGTGTCGGTGCCCTCGGCGAGCTGGAACGCCCCCGCCGTGGTCAACGAGGCGTACCCGTGGGCCACCGCCCGCAGGGTCCGCACCGCGTGCACCGCCTCCGAACCCTCCAGCCCGTACCCGCGCAGCACCGCGAACAGCACCCGCACCAACCGCTCGGCGGCGGCCTGCAGTTCGGCGTCCGGCTCGGGCGCCTGCGGCAGTGCCGCGTAGCGCCGCGGGTACGTCAGGGCGTAGTCGGCGTAGGCGGCCAGCAGCGCCCGGACCGCCTCGTCCCGGGCCAGGCCGAGGACGGCCGCCGCCAGGTGCTCGGTCAGCTCCTCGGTGGTGCGGACGGCGATCAGCCGGCGCAGTTCGGGCAGGCCGCCGCTGACGTGCTTGTACAGCGAGGGGGTGGCCACCCCGGCCCGGGCGGCGACCGCGGCCAGGGTGAGGGCGGACTGCCCCTGGGCGTCGACCAGTTCGAGGGCGTGGTCCACCACGGCGGCGGTGGAGAGTCCGGCGCGGGGCATCAGCGGGCGTCCTGGTTCGGCTCGTTCGGTGCGTCGGCCAGGTCCGCCAGGAAGGGCAGCAGGGCGTCGGCGACCGCCTGCGGGTGGCTGGCCATCGGGTAGTGGCCGGCGTTCCCGATCATCACCTTGCGGCCGCGCAGCGCGGTGGCCTGCCGGTCCGCGATCAGCTCGGGCTTCGGGAAGTCGGGGTCCTTGTCGCCCATCAGCACCAGCGCCGGGACGTCCACCGCCGCGCACCAGCCGACCGGCGCCGAGTCGCCGCCCAGGTAACCGCGCAGGGCGGCCTTCCGGGCGGGCTCGCGGAGCATCGCGGACAGCTCGGCCCGGTAGGCGTCGAAGTCGGCCGGGCGCTCGGTCGGGTAGTAGAACTTCTGCAGCGCGCCCCACAGGCCGGGGAAGGTCGCCACCAGCGGGCCGACCAGGCCGAACAGGGCCTTCTGGAAGCCGTTCAGCGGCAGGTTCTCGATGAAGGCGTCGATCAGCACCACACCGCCGGTCCGCTCGGGGGCCAGCTCGGCGGCCCGGACCACGGTGGCGCCGGTGTAGGAGTTGCCGACCAGCACCGCGCCGCGCAGGTCGAGGTGGGCGAGCAGGGCGACCAGGTCCTCGGCGATCGCGGCGGGGGAGTAGTCGTCGAACCCGGTCGAGGACTCGCCGAGGCCGCGCAGGTCCATGGTGACCACCCGGTGGCCCGCGGCGGTCAGCAGCGGGGCGAGGTGCCGGTACGCGGAGCGCTTGTCGAGCATGCCGGGCAGCAGCACCACCGGGACGCCGGCGCCGGGGGCGTCGTCGTAGGCGATCCGGCCGCCGGTGACGTCGAGGTACCGGGTGGTGGTGCCGAGGGTGCTGTTCATCGCGGGCCTCCTGGGCGGGCGTCCGGCGCTCCGGGCCCTGGCGGTCCGGCTGCTTCCGATAGCTATAAAGCTAAGGCTAATAGCCTTAGCCGTCAACCCCTCGGCCTCGCTCTCCGGCTGTCCCGCCGAGGCGGCCCTCGGGGCTGCCCATGGGCGCCGGTGCCCGCCGACGCCCCGTCGGACCCCGTCAGACCCCGTCGACCTTGAACGGGTCGTGCTCGGCGAGCAGCTTCTCCAGGCGGGCCTGGTCGACCCGGCTGGTGATCGCGCCCTCGTCCTGGCGGTCCCGGATCACCTTGGCCAGCGTGAACGCGGAGGTGATCAGGTAGATCATTCCGACGGCCAGGAAGGCCCGCATCCAGGCGCTGACCGGCAGGTAGGCGATCCCGAGGGCGAGGGCGACGGTGGCCAGCGAGAAGGAGGCGACGGACTGCAGGTAGTAGGCGGCGGTGGTGCGCTGCGGCACGGGTGCGGTCATGGCCCCAGGGTCCCGCCGGAGGTGGCGGCCGGTCGTGAGTACGGATACTCAACGGGCCCGTCACGATCCGTCATGGGCCGCCGTGGGTCACCTGGCGAACCATCACAAATCACCCATAGGGCGTCAGGAAACTTTCATCGCCTCCCGGGAGGAGCTTGGAATCATGGGGTCCATAGGATTAACGTTTGATAACGCAGCGCGGTCGGCAACGCCGTATCCAAGCGGCACCGTGCGCCACGCCTAATCCCACGGGTCTGCCTCCGGGCGGCCCGGGAGCCGGGGAACCACTTTCCACCGGGGTGAATCGGAACGGCCCCAGGGCCCGACCGTAGGAGACCTTCCACCTCCGAACCCGTCAGCTAACCCGGTCGGCGGCAGGGAAGGAAGGAGCACGCCTCCGTGGCGTCGACGTACCCCCAGAGCACCGGCACCCAGGTGCTCGACCACCCGACCGGCAACGAGGGCGCCCGGCACCGGCTGCCCCGCCAGTCCTCCCGCTCCAGCGCACCCCTGCTCGGCGTCACCGCGGTGACCGCCGCGTTCGGAGCCACCGCCTTCGCCCAGGCCCCGGCCGCCGCTCCCGCCATCGTCAGCCCCGACGAGGCCTCGGACGGACTGCTCGCCGCCGACCCCGGGCTCGCCCTCGCCGCCCGCATCCAGCAGCAGGCCGACGGCCAGCGCACCGCCGCCGACGAGTCCGCCCGGATCGCCGCCGCCAAGGACGCCGAGGCGAAGCGCGCCGCGCAGCAGGCCGAGGCCAAGCTCGCCTCGCACACCCTGCCGGTCGCCGACTACACCCTGAGCGCCGAGTTCGGCCAGGCCGGCGTGCACTGGTCGCGCCTGCACACCGGCCTCGACTTCGCCGCCCGCACCGGCACCCCCGTGGTCGCCATCGGCGCCGGCACCATCACCTCGGCCGGCTGGTCCGGCTCCTACGGCTACCGGATCATCCAGACCCTGCCCGACGGCACCGAGATCTGGTACTGCCACCTCTACCGGATCAGCGTCGCCACCGGGAGGGTCACCCCCGGCACCGTCCTCGGCTCCGTCGGCGCCACCGGCAACGTCACCGGCCCGCACCTCCACCTCGAGGTCCGCCCCGGCGGCGGCGCGCCGATCGACCCGCTGCCCTGGCTGCAGAAGCTCGGCCTCCAGCCGTAACCCCCGCCCCACCGACGGCCGGGAGACGCCCAGGGCGGCCCCCGGCCGTCGCCGCGCCCGGCGGACGGCGGGAACGGCGACGGGGGAGCGACGGCCCCGAGGAAGCTCCGGCCCCGGCCCGCGTCGGCGTTGGCCTGTTGGCTCCGGCGTGCTGGCCCGGCCTGTTGGCTCCGGCGTGCTGGCCCGGCCTGTCGGCCCCGGTTGGCCAGTTTCAGCCCGTCGACCCCGACCTACCAGTTTCGACCCGTCTGCCCCGCCCTGTTGGCTTCGGCTTGTCAGCTTCCCCGGCCCGCGCCGGCCTCGGCCGGTCGGCTCCCGCGCGTCAGTTCCCGGCCGTTAGTTCCGACCCATCTACCCCGACCCGTCAGTCCTGGCCCGCGCCAGCTTCCGCCCGTTAGCTCCCGGCCGTCCGCCCCGGCCCGTCAGTCCTGGCCCGTGCCAGCTCCCGGCCGTCCGCCCCGGCCCGGTGATTCAGGCCCGGCGGTTCCGGCCGCCCCTGCGGCGGCCGAACGCGGCCAGGCCGAACAGCAGGCCGCCGGTCAGGAAGAACGGCTCGTAGAGGAAGGTGGCGAAGCGGGCCATCGCGTCCAGGCTGTCCACCGAGCGGTGGCCGATCGCCAGGGCGGCCCAGTCCGGTATCGACGGCAGGGCGTGGAACACCAGCAGGGCGGCGGTGGCCCGGGCCGCGATGAGCAGCCACCGGGCCGGTATTCGGCCCGTCGGCGGCCGGAGCAGCGCCAGCGCCAGCGCGGCGGCCACCGCGCACATCGGCACCGCCGCGATGTCGATCACCAGCAGCGGGGTGTTGTCCAGCACCGACAGTTCGTCGGGCAGGCCGATCCGGCCGCCCAGCAGCCAGTACAGGTGCACCAGGGAGAACAGCGCCGACCAGGCTGCGGCGGCCAGGGCGGCGACCCGGCGGACCGGAGCGGTCAGGGGGAGCGGGGAGAGCGGGGCGGCCGGGTGCGCGCCCGGAGCGGTCGTCGTGTCCATGGCTCAAGAGTGCCCCCGCCCCCGGCCCCCACGGATCGTCCGTAAGGCCACGGTTGATGGTCCGTCAGGTCGATCCGTAGGTCGTCCGACCGGCCGACCCGCCCCCGACCCCACCCCGACCCGGCCCTACCCCGCCGGGGGTACATCCGACCGGAACCGCCACCCGCCCGAGCGGCCTCCCACCGGAACCGCCGCCCACCCGAGCAGCCTCCTGCCGGAACCGCCGCCCCCGGGGTCAGTACTCCTCCGGCGCCAGGTCCGGGAACTCCTCCAGCAGCAGCCGGGCCAGCCCGGGCACCGTCCACTCCCCGCACAGGTCGATCGCCGCCTGCGCCACCGCCTCCTCGAACTGCTCGAACTCACCGGCCAGTTCGGTCGGCATCGGCAGGCCGCGGGCGTTCAGCTCGGCCAGGTTCCGGTACGAGCGCGTCATCAGGCCCTGCTCCAGCAGCCGCCGCGCCCCGTCGGTGGAGACCCCGACCAGCAGCGGCCGGCCGGGCTGGTCCCAGTTGCCGTCCCCGTCCAGGTCGGGGGCCCGGTCGAAGGCCGCGTGCCGCTCCTCCTCCGGCAGTTCCCGGAACGCCGCCAGCCAGTCGCGGACCGCCGCGAGGTCGTCCGTCGGCACCCCGTCCGCGCGCAGCAGCAGCGCGTACAGCCGGGGCCAGGTCACCAGGTCGGCCCGGCGCAGCAGCGACACCAGCACCTCGCCCTGCCACTCCGCCTCCGCGAGCAGCTTCTCCCGGCGCTTCGCGTTCAGCCGCCGCGCCGCCCGCTGATGCTCGATCAGCAGCCGTACCGCGGCCGCGTACTGGGCCGGGTCACCGTCCGGCTGGACGTACAGGTGCAGCTGCTCGTACAGCAGGTGCTCCAGCACCGGCGAGGACAGCTCGGGGAAGCCCTCGTGCAGCCGGGCCCCGCCCAGCTCCAGCAGGGTCAGGACGGTCCGCACCGCCGGCTCGGGCACCGGGTCGAGGTCCGCCCCCGCCGCCCAGGACAGCAGTTCGGCGGCACGGGTGCGCGGGATCAGGTGCAGGTCTTCGTCGTCCACCCAGGTACGTTAACCGGTCCCCGCCCGCCCGCCGGGCTCCCGGACCCGGGCCCCGCCCGCCCGCGGGGTGGCCGGGCCCCCGGTCCGGGCGGGGGTTAACCCCACCCCGAAGTCGGTAGTGGGCCTCATTCCGCCGACCCGGCCCGCTGCGGCACCTTGGAAGCGTGCCCGGCACCGCCGACCGGCGGCGCCGCCCGACCACTCGAAGGGCCTGCGGATGTCCACCGCTGCGTTCCCCGCCGCCCCCGGCGGCCCCCGCCACCTCGGCCGACCCGGGTTCTGGCGCGCCCCGTTCTCCGGACACACCTACCGCGAGTACGGCTACACGGTCAGCGGCCTGCCGCTGGCGATCCTCGGCTTCACCCTGGTCGTGACGCTGTTCAGCACCGGCCTCGGCCTCGTCGTCACCATGCTCGGCCTGCCCGTGCTCGCCCTGCTGCTCGCGGTCTCCCGCGGCCTCGGCGCGGCCGAGCGGCTCCGCGTCCGCACCCTGCTCGACCTCGAACTCCCGGACCCGCCCGAGCTGAAGGTCACCCGGGAGGGCGTCTGGGGCGCGATCACCGCCCGGCTGGCCGACCCGGTCGGCTGGAAGGCCGCCTTCCACCAGTTCGTGATGTTCCCCTGGGCGGTCCTCAGCTTTACGCTCTCCACCGTCTTCGTCTGCACCGGCTGGGGGCTCGCGCTCTTCCCCTGCTACCAGTGGGTCTTCGCCCGCTACACCCCCTGGAACGGCTACCGGATCGCCGACTGGACGGACGCGCACGGCGTCCAGCACGTCTACGAGATCACCGAGACCTGGCAGATCGCCGCCGTCACGCTGCTCGGCCTGGTCTTCCTGTTCGTCACCCCGCAGCTGATCCGCGCCCTCACCGGCGCCAACCGCTTCGCCGCCCGGGCCCTGCTGGCCGGTCGCTGAACGGTCGCCGGACTGTCGCTGAACGGTCGCCGGACGTGCGACACCCCCGGGCCCGTGGTCGGATGACCCCGGGCCCGGGCCGCACCCCGGGCCCGCCGAACGCCCGGAGGACACCCATGACCAGCCCGGCCGCCAGTACCGGACCGACGCACCGTCAGCGGCCGGGCGGCGCACCCGTCCTGGTCACCTCCCGGCCGCTCGACGAGTACTGCGCCGCCTTCGGCCTCACCCGCGCCGCCCTGGGGCGGCTGCCCGGCCCCGTCCTGGACTGCCCGGGCGGCGCCGCCGCCCTCGCCGCCGAGGCCCGCGCCCTCGGCTGCGAGGTGGTCGCCGCCGACCCCGGCTACGCCCTCGGCCCGCACCGGCTGGCCGCGCTCGCCGCCACCGGCCGCGCCACCATGGCCGAGGACCTCCGCCGCCGCCCGCCCCGCCGCCTCCCGGCCGGCCACCGCCGCCCCGAGAAGTACCTGCGCAGCTGGGACCGGGCCCGCCGCCTGTTCGCCGCCGACGCCGCCACCGGCCCCGAGCGCTACGTCGCCGCCGCGCTGCCCCGGCTCCCCTTCGCGGACGGCAGCTTCGCCCTCACCCTCAGCGCCTACCTGCTGTTCGCCTACCCGGCCGTGTTCACCCCCGCCGACCAGCTCCGCGCCCTGCGCGAACTCGCCCGGGTCACCACCCCCGGCGGCGAGGCCCGGGTCTTCCCGCTCTACGACCACCTCGGCCGCCGCTGCCCGCACCTGCCCGAACTGCGCGCCGCGCTCCGCCACTACGGCATCGCCAGCCGGGTGCTCAGCACCGCCCCCGCCCAGCACGTCCTGGTGCTGGGCCCCGCCCGCTGACGCCGACGCCCGGGGTCCGGAAAACGCAGACGGCCCGTGGGCTGCTCCTCGGGCCGGGCCCCGACGGACGGGGACGGCGGTCGAGGCACCGGGGATGTACCGGTGAGCCCACGGGCCGGGTGACTGCTGGGAATTAGCCTGAGCCGGGGGCCGAAGGCCCCGTCACTGCACAGGCAGGGGCGGCTCTAGCGAGCAGCCACCTCACGCATCCTGAAAGAACTCAACTCAGGATCACCTCCTTTCAGTGTGCTGCCACGATAAGCACCGCCCACCGCCCCGGGCAACGGATTTATTCGGCGGGGCCGGACGGGAGAACGCCGAAGGCCCGGAGGCGGTGCCTCCGGGCCTTCGTGCTACTGAGTAGCGGGGACAGGATTTGAACCTGCGACCTCTGGGTTATGAGCCCAGCGAGCTACCGAGCTGCTCCACCCCGCGTCGGTAAACACGACTCTACGGGAGTCCCGCGCAGAAGGGAAATCCAATACCGCCACACGCGTCACCGCAGGTCGGAGCCCGGGTCCACGTCCGGGGCCGCAGGCCGGTCCACGCCGGGGTCCGCAGGCGGCTCGGTGCTCGGCCCGGGAGGCTCCCCGACGGGCAGCCCCGCGGCCGGCTGCCGGGTCCGGCGGGTCTGCGCCCAGACCGCGAAGCACACCAGGGCCGCGAAGCACGGCACCATCACCAGGCCGTACACCAGCAGGAAGCCGTCCGTGCCCAGCCCCGCCGCCGCGTTCCACACCCCGTGCAGGGCCATCGCCAGCAGCAGCCCGACCGGGGCGCCGAGTCGGGCCGGCAGGCGGCGGGCGGTGGTCAGCGTGACGGCCAGGCCGAGGCCGGTCAGTGCGGTGAACAGCGGGTGCGCGAACGGCGACAGCAGGGCCCGCAGGACGAAGGTGTGCACCGTCCCGTCGAAGTCCCGCAGGCTCGGGGTCTGGCCCAGGCCGATCGCGTCGATCCGGGCCTGCCGGTCCGCGGTGAACGCCCGGCCCAGGTACAGCGCGTTCTCGGTGAAGGCGAACCCGCAGGCCGTCACCCCGCCCAGCACCGTGCCCGCCGCCAGCGTGCGCGGGCTCGACCGGGCTCGCTGCCGCCCGGCCGGGGCGGGCCGGAAGTGCGGGGCGGGCCGCTCGGGGCCGCGCCGGTGCCAGAGCAGGCGGCGCAGCCACCCGCACGGGCGGTCCGGCTCGCAGCGGTGCCCGCGCCGCAGCGGCAGCAGCAGCACCAGCAGCGCCGAGCCCTTCGCCACCTCCTCGATCAGCGGAGTGGCGAACTCCGCGCCCAGGGTCTCCCCGCGCAGGCCCTGGTGGGCGAGCAGGAAGTCGCTGGCCCACCCGTTGGCCAGGATCGCCACCGTGGTCGCGGCGCACGCCCCCCAGGCCAGGCAGAACAGCGTGTGCCGGATCGGCACCCGCGCGGTCTGGTTCAGCCAGGCCAGCGAGCCCAGCACGAACGGCAGCGGCAGCAGCGCCAGGCCCAGTCCGACCAGCAGTCCCGTGGTCCCGGTCTGCCGCTGCACCAGGTGCAGGATCAGCACGCCCGAACCGGCCAGCGCCAGCGCCGCCAGGGCCGAGGAGAGCGCCGGCAGTCGCAGCCGGCGCAGCAGCGAGAGCGCGGGCAGCAGCGGCCACAGTCGGCGGAGCAGCGGGGGCGCCACCCGCTCCGGCGAAGAGGTCGTCCGCTCCGGCGGGGGATCGCTCGGCTGCCGGGGGATCGGCCCCTCCGCCATCGAGGACACCGGGGGCACCGAAGGCGCCGGGGACGCCGGGGACGCCGGGGAGGCCGGGGACCGCGACCGCCCCGGGAACAGCCCGCAGGCCCGGCGCGCGGCCGGCTCCGGAATCGGCCGGAGGCCGGTGGGGGGCGTCGGGGACTCGGCGGCCATGGCGGCCGCCCCCACGGGCGGCCCGGGGGAGGCCCGGCCGCCGGGCGGACTGCTCACCTGCAGCAGGGTAGGGGAAGCCCGCGTTCCGCCGGGAGAGGTCGGTACGATCCGCACCCGGAGGGTGACGGATCGTCAGCACGGTCGAACGGGTCCCGCCGGGCGCCCGGCCTCCCTACCCTGGGGCCATGGGGGAGAAGAAGCCGTCGGAGCAGTTGCCGCCGTCCGGGCGCCGGGAAGTCACCGGGCCGGACGGCGTACGGATCGAGATGTTCTTCCGGGAGCCGTTCCCGCTGGGGAAGTCCCACTGGGACGCGGCGTTCGTCCACCCGGTCGCCCTGGTGATCGTGCCGGTCGCGCTGCTGCTGTGGGGGATCGCAGGCCTGGTCCGGATCGGGCGCGGCCGGCGCCGGTTCGGGGTCCGGGTCCTGGTGCACGCCGCCGAGCCGTACGAGCGGCGGCGCGGCTTCGACGACCGGGGCCAACTCCACGCCTACCAGGCATGGTTGGTCGATGAGATCGGCGAGCGCGGCGCGGCGGCCGTCCCCCGGCCCCCGGCGGTTCCGGGGCGGTGATCCCCCCGGCGGCCGGAGGCTCGTGACATCCGTCATGCGGAGCTGGTGACGGCGCATCCTGGGCCCGGGCGGGGTCGCCCGGGCAGAGTGGTGCCACCGCCGGGCAAGGGCCCGGGCGGGTCACGGGGACGGACCGGGGGACACCATGAGCAGCATCACCATCGACACCTACGCCACCACCGCCGTCCTGGCGAAGCCCGTGCGGCCCGCGAAGCCCGTCGAGCTCGTGAAGCCGCTGGAGCCCGTGGCGCCGGTCGAGCCCGTGCAGCCCGTGGCGCCCGTCGCGGAGGAGCTGCCGAGCGCGGCCGACATGCGGCTGCCGGTCTGGTTCTTCGGCTTCGAGGGCGTCCTCGCCGGGGCCTTCGACCTGCTGCGCGCGGTGCCCGACGCCTGGCCCGCGCTGGTCGCCCTGGGCGCGGTCAACCTGGCGGTCTCGCTGACGATGATGCGCAGCCGGCTCAAGCTCGCCAAGCTGATGTGGCGGGGCAAGGGCACCCGGAACACCGCGCTCGCGCTGGTCGGCCTGCGGATCGGCAGCCACTTCCTGCTCGGGCTGCTGGGCGCGGCCGTGACCGGCGTCCTCGGGCACCTGCTGTTCGGGCTGCTGATGGCCGCGGTCACCGTCGGGTTGCTGGCCTACGCGCAGCGGACGGCGCTGGCCGCGCTGATCGCCGCCGGGAAGATCACCGATGGGAAGGTCACCGCCTGACCGGCGGGCCCGGCGGGACGGGTCAGCGGCGGCGGAACAGCAGGTCGTGCACCACGTGGCCCTTGGCCAGGCCGGCCCGCTCGAACTTCGTCACCGGACGCCAGTCGGGCCGCGGCGCGTAGCCCGGCACGCTGCCCGCCGGGTGCTCGGCCGGCTCCAGCCAGCCCGAGCCGTCGCCCTCCGGGTGCAGGTTGACCAGCTCCGGCGAGGCCCCCAGGACGGCCAGCATCTGCTCCGCGTACGGCTCCCAGTCCGTCGCGCAGTGCACCAGCGCGCCCGGCGCGAGCCGCGGCAGCACCAGGGCCAGGAAGGACTCCTGGATCAGCCGGCGCTTGTGGTGCTTCGGCTTCGGCCACGGGTCCGGGAAGAACACCCGCAGACCGGCCAGCGAGGCGTCCGGCAGCATGTCGCGCAGCAGGATCACCGCGTCGCCCGCCGCCAGGCGGACGTTGTCGGAGCCGTCGCGCTCCAGGAACTGCAGCAGGTTGCCGTGGCCCGGGGTGTGCACGTCGGCGGCGAGGATGCCCGCGTCGGGGGCGGCGGCGGCCATCGCGGCCGTGGTGTCGCCCATCCCGAAGCCGATCTCCAGCGTCACCGGGCGGCCGTCGAAGAGCGACGCCACGTCCAGCGGCGTGCCGTCGATGGCGAAGCCGTACCGCTCCCAGCCGCGGTCCAGCGCCCCGGCCTGGGCCTTGGTCATCCGGCCCCGGCGGGGCTGGAAGCTGCGGATGCGCTGCTCGCGGTGCTGGGCCTCGGTGGCCTTGTGCGGGTACATGGGCGCGGGGTAGCCCGCCGGGGCGGCGGACAGCCGGGCCGACGCGGACGACTGGGTGCTGGGGGCGGAGGAGGTCACAATCGCACCAGTCTAAACGGGTGACGCGACGGGCCGGGCGCGGCCGCCACCGGGCCCGCTCGGCACCCGGCGCTCAGCCCGCCGCCTGCCGCCTGCAGCCCGGCGCTCAGCCCGCGGCCAGCGCCGCCACCGCCCGGCGGGCCACCTCGCGGCCGATTGCCAGCGAGGCCGTCGCCGCCGGGGAGGGCGCGTTGAGGACGTGCACCACCCGGCGCGGGGAGCGCCGGTCCGCCGGGTCGAAGCCGGCGAAGGCGAAGTCGTCGAGCAGGGTGCCGTCGGCGGCCACCGCCTGGGCCCGCACCCCGGCCGCGGTCGGGACCAGGTCGGCCTCGGTGACGGCGGGCAGCAGGCGGCGGACGGCGGTGGTGAAGGCCCGCTTGGAGAGCGAGCGGTGCAGCTCGCCCAGCTCGTAGCGCCAGTGCCGGCGGGCGATCCGCCAGGCGCCGGGGAAGCGCACCGTCTCGGCCACGTCCCGGGGGATGAACGTCCGCCAGTCGTAGCCCTCGCGGGCCAGCGCCGGCACCGCGTTCGGCCCGACGTGGACGTCCCCGTGCACGCCCCGGGTCAGGTGCACGCCGAGGAACGGGAAGGCCGGGTCCGGGACGGGGTAGACCAGGCCGCGGACCAGCTTCCGCCGGTGCTCGACGAGTTCGTAGTACTCGCCGCGGAACGGCACGATCCGGACGCCGGGGTCGTCGCCGGCCAGCCGGGCGATCCGGTCGCTGTGCAGGCCCGCGCAGTTGACCAGCACCGCGCAGCGGATCTCGCCGTGCGGGGTGGTGACGGTGACGCCGTCGGACCGCCGGGCGATGCCCAGGACGGTGCTGGCGAGCCGGAGCTCGGCCCCGCGCTCGCCGGCCAGCGCCGCGTACCGGCGGGCCACCGCCGGGTAGTCGCAGATGCCGGTGGTGGCCAGGTGCAGGCCCGCGATGCCGGACACCTCGGGCTCGTGCTCGCGGATGCCGGCCGGGTCGAGTTCGAGCAGCGGGATGCCGTTGGCCCGGCCGCGCTCGGCCAGGGCGGCCAGCCGGGGCAGTTCGGCCCGGTCGGTGGCCACGATCAGCTTGCCGGTGACCTCGTGCGCGATGCCTTGGTCGCGGCAGAACTCGACCATCTCGCGGGCCCCGTCGGTGGCGTACCGGGCCTTGAGCGAGCCGGGCCGGTAGTAGACGCCGCTGTGGATCACCCCGCTGTTGCGGCCGGTCTGGTGGGCGGCGAGCGAGGTCTCCTTCTCCAGGACGGTGACGCCCAGCCCGGGGTGCTCCCGGGTGAGCGCGTACGCGGTGGACAGGCCGACGATGCCGCCGCCGACCACCAGGACCTGGACGTCGTGCTTCAACCCCGCACCCCTTTGCGAACGTTCGGACCGGACCCGCCCGATGGTGCCACGGGCGGGCCCGGCCCGCGTAGGAGTTGACGGGCCGTCAGCCCGTGGTCAGCACCAGCCGGGCCCGCTCGGTCAGCTCCTTGACCCGCTGCTCGTCCCGGTACGGCTCCAGCCGGCGCAGCAGCTCCACCACGTACTCGCGGCTGCGGTGCGAGGAGATCCGCCCCGCCACCTCGACGGCCCGCTCCCCGGCCGCGACGGCGGCGTCCAGGTCGCCGGCCTCCGCCTCGGCCATCGCCGAGACCACCAGCCGCAGGCCGTGCGAGCGGACGAAGCCCTCGGTCGGCCGGGCCAGCGCCTCCCGGGTGAACTGCCGCACCTTGCTGGGCACTCCGAGGTCGCGGAAGCACTCGGCGGCGTCCGCCGCCAGCCGGTCGTAGGCGTAGAAGTCGATCCAGCTCGGGTCGGCGTCGCCGGGGCGGGCCCGGTCCAGCGCGGCCTCCGCGGCGGCCAGCGCGGCGCCGCAGGCGGGGGCGTTGCCGGCCTTGGCGTGCGCCCGGGCCTCGACCAGGTGGAAGAAGCTCATGGTGCGGGCCGTGGCCAGGCCCCGGTTGCGCTCCAGCGCCGCCTGCGCCAGGTCCACCGCCTCGTCCGGGAAGGACCGGTAGGCGGCCTGCAGGCTCATCGAGGCCAGCACGTACCCGCCGAGCGGCACGTCCCCCGCCGCCCGGGCCAGCCGCAGCGCCTGGATGTAGTAGCGCTGCGCCGCCTCGTGCTGGCCGGTGTCGAAGGCCATCCAGCCCGCCAGCCTGGTCAGTTCGGCGGTCGCGCCGAACAGCGCCCGGCCCACCGCGTCGCTGTACGAGGCGAGCAGCAGCGGGGCCGCCTCCACCCGCAGGCACTCCGGCACCATCGAGGAGCGCCAGTCGCCGCCCCCGTACTTGGAGTCCCAGCGGCGGGCCTCCTGGGCGGCCTCGCGGAGCTTCGCCGCGTCCACGTGCCCCACTCGGTACCCCGTCAGGTCGGGGACGGCCTCGCGGGCCACCGAGCCGTCCGCGGGCGTGATCAGCCAGCGCGAGACCGGGGTGGCGTACGCGGACACCGAGAAGGTGCCGGCCAGGCTGTCGCTCCACCGGCCGCCGCCGGGGCCGCGCCGCAGGTCCAGGTCGACCCGCCACAGCTCGGTGGCGGAGCGGACCGCCTCCGGGACCTCGCGCGGGAACTCCAGGCCCAGCTCGGGCGTGGGGTGCGAATCGGCCAGGCCGATCTCCTCCAGCGGCACCGGGCGGCCCAGCTTGTTGCCGAGCGCGGTGGCGATCAGGTGCGGCACCGGGCGCTGCGGCACCATCCCCTTGGTCACCCAGCGGGCCACCGAGGTCTTGTCGTAGCGGAGGGTCAGGCCGCGTTGCGCGCCCAGGTCGTTGACCCGGCGGGCGAGCCCCGCGTTGCTGATCTGGGCGAGCGCGAGGAGGGCCCCGAGCCGGTCGTTCGGCCCTCGTGAGCTGACGGTCATGGTGGCGGTGGCACCCCCTGGCGACGTCGTGCGCGGATGGCGACGGGGCGCTGGGACAGCAGCACGCCACCGGACTGCAGCACCTAGCGTAGTCGCCCGCCTTCCCAGGGTTAAGAGGTCGCATTCCGGTTGGCGGGAACGCGCCGCGTCCGCGCCGGGCGCCCGGGGGCCCGCGGCACGGTTCCCCGGCACCTGCCGGACGCCCGTGCTCCGGGCCCGTGCCCGCGTGCGCCACCCGTGCTCCCTGTCCGCAGCGGCAGGTGGGCGATTCGCTGGACCCCGTGGATCGGCCCGCCGTCGAGGACCCGGCGGGCCGGGGGAAACGCTGCCTCGATCCCCGCGGGCAGCGGCGGGTCCGGGAGGGCATGCGGATGCCCTCCCGGTCCGTGCGGCGGCTTTCGGCCAAAAACGGCCGGGCGACGGCGCCCGCGGACCGCGCCGGAACTCGCGCGACCGGTCACCGACCGTACCCCGGAGGGGAGTTCGGGACCCGCACGGCCCGGGCCCCGGAGGGGGAGGCCCGGTCCGTGCGTCCCCGCGACCCCGGAAAGGCCGGCGCCCGACGGCCCCGGTGGTGGCACGATGTCTCCTGACGGCGCGCCAACCCCGTACGCCCGCCCGGTCGTTCGCCGTGCGCGCCCGCACCACAGGTGGAGGCGCGATGCGGTGGCTCACCGGCTGGAGCGGCCCGACCGCCGCCGACCCGACCCTCGCCGCGGTCCGCCCGATCGCCGGCACCCTGCTCTGGGGCGGACCCGGCCCGCTCTGGGCGGTCGGCGACTGGCGCCCCGACGAACTGCGCCTCGCCGTGCTCCGCCCCGGCGGCCCCGCCACCGTCCGCGGCGCCCTCGACCCGCGCGACCCCGCCGACGACGCCGGCCACGACACCCCCGCCACCCTGCGCCTGGTCGTCGCCGGCCGCTGCGGTGCCACCGACCGCGAACTCGCCGACGGCCTCGCCGCCGCCCGCGGCGGCGCCCTGCGCCACCTCACCCGCTGGCCCGGCAGCTACACCGTCGTGCTGCGCACCGGCACCCGCTCCACCGTGCTGCTCACCGACCTGGCCGGCGCCCGCCCCGTCTTCCACACCCCGTTCGCCGGCGGCACCGCCTACGCCACCGCCGCCCTCCCGCTCGCCGACCTGGTCGGCGCCCCCGTCGACGCCGGCCACCTCGCCGCCCGCCTCGCCACCCCCGAGACCCCCGAGACGCTCGGCGACCGCACCCCCTACCGCGGCGTGCACCGCGTCCCGCCCGGCCACGCCCTCGGCATCCGCGGCGGCCGCGCCGACCACACCTCCTACCCGGAGGACCCCGCCGAGGAGCGCGCCGAGGCCCCCGCCGTCCGCGAACTCACCCGCGCCCTGCTCGAAGCCGTCCGCTGCCGGGTCCGCGCCACCGCCCCCGCCGACCGGCCCCGGCTCGGCGTCGACCTCTCCTACGGCACCGCCTCCGCCACCGTCGCCCTGCTCGCCGCCGCCGTCCCGCTGCCCGCCGGGCCCGGACCCGACACCGGGCCCGGGCCCGGGGCCGGACCCGAACGGCCCGCCGCCCGCACCGGCGCCGTCAAGGGCTCCTGGGCCCGGCGCCCCGACCCGCCCGAACCCGAACCGCTGCCCGCCGTCACCCTCGGCGACGCCACCGGACTCGCCCTCGCCGTGCACGCCCCCCGGCTCCGCCACCTCGTCCTCGACCCGGTCGCCCCCTACGCCGGACTCGCCGACCCGCTGGCCGGACCGCTCACCGACGAACCCGGCCCCGTGCTCACCGAGACCGCCCGCTACGCCGCCGCCCACCGGGCCGGCGGCGCCGACCACCTCACCGGCCACGGCGCCCGCCAGGTCCTCGACGGCCACCCCGCCCGGCTCTCCGACCTGATCCGGGCCGGCCGCCCGCTCGACCTGCTCGCCCCGCTCGCCGCCCTGGCCGGCGCCGACCGGGCCGCCGCCGGCGCCCTCACCGGCACCCTGCAGACCCCCGTCACCGTGCTGCGCGCCGCCCGCCGCCTCGCCCGCGGCCGCTACGCCGACGCCCTCGACGACCTCGCCGTGCGCCTGACCCTCCGTCAGGGGCCTTATTCCGGAAGGACGATGGGCAACTCCACGGTCGCCGAACTCGCCTGGCACCGCCCCGGCCCGGCCGCCCACCTGCTCGCCGACGAACCGCTCGCCGCCCTCGCCCAGCACCTGCGCACCGCCGCCCGCGGCCCCGCCCCCACCGAACCCCCGGGCGCCCGCCGGGCCCGGCTCGCCCTGCACCGGCACGCCGCCCGCTACCGCACCCTGGTGCACGCCACCGAACAGCACGGCCAGCGCCTGCACGCCCCCTTCCTCGACAACCAGGTGCTGCGCGCCGCCCGGCTGCTCCCCGACGACCTGCGGCTGCAACCCGGCTCCCGCCCCGCCCTGCTCGCCGCCGTGCTGGCCGGCGCCGGCCGCACCGACCTCCCCGCCGGCTGGGGCCGCACCGCCGGCCCCGACCGGCACGAACTGGCCCGGCGCGGCCTGCGTGCCGCCGCCCCCGTCCTCGCCGAACTCCTCGACCGCCCGCTGCTCGGCGAGGCCGGACTGCTCGACACCCCCGCCGCCCGCAAGGCCCTCGCCGCCGCCGCCGACCCCGCCCGGACGGCGTCCCCCGCCATGCTCGCCGCCCTCGCCGAGGTGATCGGGACGGAACTCTGGCTGCGCCGCCTGGCCGCCCGCCGCCCCGGCTCCTCCTGGACCGGCCTGCCCGCGCCCCGGCGCACTGCGCTCGCCACCTGACTGCCCATCAGTTTCGCTAGCGCGCCTGCGCGGTGGGCGGACGGCCCCGGGATAGCGTCGGTGCCCGTCCCGCCCCTGCCCCCGGAGGCCCGCGATGACCGCCGAGCTGCCCGTCCGCACCGAGCCGCCGCCGCCCGGCCCCGCGATCCTCACCGGCTGCGACGGCTCCGACGCCTCGCTCTGGGCCCTCGACCGCGCGATGACCGAGGCCGAGGCGCACCGCCTCCCACTGCACGTGCTCGCCGTGGTCAACCCCTCGCCGGCCGGCTACCCGCCCGGCATGGCCGACCTGGTCCAGGAGAGCGCCGAACGGCTGACCGCGAGCATGTCCGACGGCCTGCGCCGGGCCGTCGCCACCGTCCAGGCCGCCCGCCCCCGCCCCTACGCCGGCGAGCTCACCCTGCACGTCGTCCTCGGCAACGTCGTCGACCTGCTGCTCCGGGCCGCCGGGGGACGGCACACCCTGGTCCTCGGCACCCGCGGCAACGGCGGCTTCGCCCGGCTGCTGCTCGGCTCGGTCAGCACCGCCGCCGTCCACCACGCGACCTGCCCGGTGCTGGTCGTCCCGCCGCCCGCCGAGGAGGGCTGAGCCGCCGCCCGCCGAGGAGGGGTGGGGCGATCCGTCCCGGTCCGGCCCGGAATGACTCCCGATGGTTGAGCGTTCACCTTCCTTGCGGAGGCCGGCCGGCCGCCGCGAACCGCCCGACAGGAGTCATCCCCGCCATGAAGGTCGAAATCTACTCGGACATCGCCTGCCCCTGGTGCTACGTCGGCAAGCGGCGCTTCGAGCAGGCCCTCGACGCCTTCGAGGGCAAGGACGGCGTCGAGGTGGTCTACCGCCCCTACCAGCTGGTCCCGGACGCCCCCGAGCAGGCCCGCCCGCACCGCGAGTGGCTCGCCGAGCGCTACGGGCCGCAGTCCCTCGCCATGGACGCCCGGATCACCGAGGTCGGCCGCACCCTCGGCATCGACTACGACTTCGACACCGTGCAGGAGGTCAACACCCTCCGCGCGCACCGCCTGCTCCACCTCGCCGAGACCGAGTACGGCCCCGCCGTCCAGGCCGCGCTCAAGGAGCGCCTGCTCAAGGCCCACTTCGCCGAGGGCGTGAACGTCGGCGCCGCCGAGGCGCTGGTCGAGCTCGCCGCCGAGGTCGGCGTCGACCGCGAGCGCGCCGCCGCCTACCTGGCCGGCGACGAGGGCGAGGCCGAGACCCGGGCCGCCCTCGCCGAGGCCCGCGCCATCGGCGTCACCGCCGTCCCCACCTTCGTCTTCGAGGGCAAGTGGGCCGTCCAGGGCGGCCAGGAGGCCGAGACCTTCCTCCAGGTGCTCCGCCAGGTCGAGGCCGAGACCGCCCAGCAGATCGTCCCGCTCGCCCCGGCCGCCGACACCTGCGAGGACGGCACCTGCGCGATCTGACCGCGGCCCCGGGGCCCGGCTTCGGGGCCCGGCCCGGGTCAGCCAGGCGGTCAGCAGGTCAGCCGGGCCTGGGCCCAGTCCGCGAGGTCGATGACCGGGACGGAGCCCGAGGCCGGGGTGACCAGCAGCCGGAGGGCGGACTGGCCGTCGAGCGGGACGTGCACCGGCACCGGGCGGTCCCACGGGGACATCTCGGGGGAGCTCCACAGCACCGTGCCGTCGTCGCCCTGGACGGAGAACACCGCCCGGCCGAACGAGACGCCCAGGTCGTCGAGGCCCACCACCGCGTCGAAGGACCGGCAGGGCCGGTTCAGGTCGATGGTGACCCGGGCCGGCACCGGGACGGCCAGCACGTGCTGGTAGCGGTTGCCGTGCAGCCAGGCCGCCGGCCGCTGCAGCACCTGGCCGCCGCCGCGGATGGTCGGACCGGCCTCCGCCGCCCGGTGCCCGCGGTTCAGCGGCAGCTCGTCCAACCAGAACTGGCTGACCGTCGGCGTGGGCGACGGCGTCGGCTCCGGCGTGGGAGTCGGGGTCGGGGTCGGCGTCGGTGACGGCGCGGGGTCCGGCGCCGGTGCGGGCGGGGGAACCTGCCGGGGCGTCGGGGACGGCTTCGGATCGGGGGTCGGGGTCGGCGTCGGTGACGGCGTGGGGGTGGGAGTCGGCGTCGGCTCCGGCTCGGGGGTCGGCGTGGACGTCGGTGACGGCGTGGGCGCGGGGCTCGGCACCGGCGCGGGGGTGTCCGGCGCCGTGGTGGCCGGCGGCGCGGCCACCGGCGGGGCCGGCTCGGGCGAACCGGTGAGCGCGAACGCGGCGACCGCGGCGGCCACCACCGCGATGCCCGCGGCGATGCCCGCCTTCGCGGCGGTGCCCAGGCCCTCGCCAGCCGCGGCGGCACCGCCACTGCCGGAGGACCCGGCCCCGCCCGCGGCGGTACCCCCGGCCGCGGCACCGGCCGTGCCCGTCCCACCGGTGGCGGTGGTGCCGCCCACCACGGTCGCGCCGGTGACGGCCACGCCCGTGACGGCGGCACCGCCGACCGCCGCGGCCGCGACCGAGAACCAGCCGGTCCCGATCCAGAGCAGCGCCCCGCCGGGCAGCACGGCGCGCAGGCTGTGGTTGATGTCGGCCAGCTCCAGGTACGCGGCCGTGCACCGGTCGCACTCCTGGACGTGCTTGCCGACCTCCGCGGAGGCGCGCTTGCGCAGCGAGCCGCGGGCGTACGCGCCGAGCCGGTTGGCGTACGCCGCGCAGCCGGACTCCTGGCTGCCGGAGACGTGGGCCTGCAGGAAGGCGGCGGCGAGCCGGTCACGGGCCCGGTGGGCCTGCACCGCCGTCGCGTTGGCGGTCTTGCCGAGCATCACCGCGACGGTCTTCGGCGACTCCCGCTCGACCTCGGTGTGCCAGAGCACCACCCGGTCGTCCTCGGGCAGTTCGGCGTACGCGCGCATCACCATCCGCCGGTCCGCCAGCGCCAGCGCCCAGGCGTCCGCACCCGGGTCGGCGAGGTCGAACTCGATGGTGGCGGCGGAGCCCTCGGCGAAGCCGGTGAAGTCGTCGACCAGCTGCTCCCGCCGGTCCGAGCGGGCCCAGGCCGCCGCGACGTTCCGGACCGCCGTCAGCAGGTAGGCGCGGACGGCGAACTCCGGCCCCTTGCCGGCCTTGAGCGCCTGCAGGGTGCGGGCGAACACCTCACCGGCCAGGTCCTCGGCGGTGAAGCTGTCCCGGCAGCAGGTCCGGGCGTAGCGGCGGACGGCGTCGGCGTGCCGCCGGTAGATCTCCTCGTACGCGGCGTCCTCGCCGGCCCGCACCCGGGCGGTCAACTCGGCGTCCGAGGCCGGGCGTTCCCCGTCGACCGGGTCGGCGGGGGCGGGCACCGTGGCCCGGGCCTGCAACTCGTCGGGGACGAAGGACTCGTCGCCGACGAACGCCTCCGGGGCGACCCCGCCGAGGCCGGCCGGGGCCTGGCCCGGCACCCGCCCGCTCAGCGACTCCCGGGCGGGGCTGCCGCCCTGGTCCGGGACCTGCCCGGGCGCGACCGGACCGGCGCCGAACTCCCCGACCTCGCCCTGCTCCTCGGGACTCACCGGGCACCGCCCCGCGGCGCGGCGTACGGAACGGGCCGCCCCTCGACGTCGAGGGCGGTCACGGTACGCAACGGGACAATGGCTCCAACCACGGGCAAAGGATGGCATAGCGCAGCGACCACCGGTAGCCGCTTCCGCCCGGGCCCACTCTTCCGGGCAACCGCTCGCCGAGGTGTTCGGAGCCGGGCAGCGCCGGAGCCGCGGGTATTCGGACGGTCTCGCACAGCATCGCTCCCCGCAGCGCGGACCGCTCCGACCCGTCACCCGAACGTGCGCCCGGCCGGAACCCCCCGCCCGGCCATCGTCCCGCACCGCTCGTCAATTCGTCGACCCCCGGCCCCGGTTCGGCACCGCGACCGGGCCGGAACCCCGGCCCGCCGCCCGGTCAGGCGGCGCGCAGCCCCTGGAGCAGGATCTGCAGCAGCCGGTCCCCGGCACTGCCCTCGCCGGACTCGCCGACCGGCATCGCCGCCGCCGCGTGCACCGGCACGGCCGCCGTCAGCACCAGCACCACGTCGGCCACCGTCACCCCGGGCCGCAGCTCGCCGGCCGCCCCCGCGCGGGCCACCAGCGCGGCCAGCAGCTGCAGCAGCAGCCGCGGGTCCGCGCTCTGCTCGGCCGGGTCCGCCGCCGACTGGCCGCCGAACGGCCGGAGTTCGGTACCGCGCTGCTCCGGCACCCGGCCGATCTCCTCGGCGTACCGGAACGCCTCCGGCGGCAGCAGCCGGCCCGCGCCCGAGGCGGCGGCCCGCTGCAGGAAGCCCGCCAGCGCGTCCCACGGACCGGTCAGCCCGCCGTACAGCGACTCCCGGGCCTGGGTGGTCAGCCAGGTGACCTCCTCGGCGGCGATCCGCTGGACCAGCACCTCCTTGCTCGGGAAGCGCCGGTACACCGTGCCGACGCCGACCCCGGCCCGCCGGGCGACCTCCTCCATCGGCGCCCCGTAACCGAGTTCGCCGAACACCTCGCGCGCGGCGCGCAGCACGCTCTCCAGGTTCCGCCGGGCGTCCACCCGCAGCCGGGAGTTCGCCCCCCGCCCCCCGGCCTCCACCGACCGCTCGCCGGACGGGAAGGCGTACCGCTCCCGGCCGCCCGGGCCGCGCTGCTCCGGCACCACATCCACCGCGGCCCTCCCGAACGCAGACACCGGCACCCGCCCCGCCAACTGATCCTGATCCGACATGCGATACCTCCCCCGAGGCGCCCCGTCGTGGGCACCCGCACGGCTACTGCGCCCTGGCGCGCGCGGTCGACACCGATTCTCCGGTCCGACGTCCGCGCACTACCTTCCCCGGTTGGCCGCCGGGCAGTCCGCGCCGACGCCACCGGTACCGGGCGAACGGACCGGCACCATCGGCGGCCCGAAGCACAATCCGACCATAGTTCAGGGAAGTTCGCCGCAGAAGTGGACCACTCCACGCCCCGGATCGGACCGATCCCCGCTCCACCCCGGCCAAAACCCTCGCCGAACCGGAGTTTCACCCTACGTGAGACCCGTCACAGCCCTCCGTCACCGCCCCCGGCCGCGCGTTTCCTCCCGAGTCGCCCTTCTTTGCTCGTCCTTGACGCTCCGTCAGAAGCTCCGGAACCCCCGCTTCCCCATTCCCGCAAGGATGGAACGTATGCGTTTCCCTGACCGGGCCGATCATCATTCGCTAGCGTGACCGATTCGGCTCCACAACAACTGCACATCCGCACCTGCGCGAAACTCATGGGGGGTCATGATGCGACCGGTGGAAACCGGGGGGAACGGGGGCGACGGATTCTCCGTCGTGCCCGAGGAAATCGAACAGGCCGGACGGACGGCTCAGCGGACGGCCGAAGCCGTCCCCGGCGAGACCCGCGGCGTCCTCGGCGCCTCGGACACGGCAGAGGCCGGCCTGCGCGGCTGGCAGACCGGCGGCGAACTCAACGCCTGCACCGACGAGTGGAAGCGCCTGCTGGACGACCTCTCCCGCGAGATGGACTCCCAGGGCGACAAATTGATTCAGACCGCAGTCAACTACCGCACCGGCGAACAGGACGCCTCCCGGGCGGTCACCGCGCCCGGGAGCGGCGCGCCCGCCCCGTCCGACCACGGGTTCCGGGGCGCCCGCACCATGCCCGCCCCGGCCGACCCCGAGGACGCCCGCCTCCTCGGTGCGACCGGTGCCGCGAACTCCCGGGAAGGGGCCCGTTGATGGACCTCCGAACCCTCCGCGACGCCCGCCCCGACGACCTGCTCGCCGCCGCCGACGCCTACGCCCGGCTCTCCACCGCCTTCGAACAGCACAGCGAGGTCTGGGCGTCCGGCGTCGAGGGCGGCGTCCGCAACTCCGGCTGGCGGGGCAACGCCGCCGACCGGGCCGACACCTCCCTGCACGCCACCACCGGCAAGCTCGGCGCCGCCCGCACCGAACTCGGCCGGATCGCGCCCATCCTGCGCGAGGGCGCCGAAGCCTTCCTGATCGCCCAGGCCAAGCTGAGGACCGCCCTGGCCGACGCCGCCGAGGACGGCTACCGGGTCGACGAGGACGGCTCGGTCTCCTGGCCGCCCTCCGACAGCACCGACCTGATCCAGGAGACCGTCCGCAACACCAACGCCGCCCTGATCGGCGGCCGGATCGGCGAGATCCTCCAGGAGGCCGCCCACGCCGACCAGGTCACCGCCGAGCGCCTCCGCCACTACACCGACAACGCCCGCACCGGAGCCGGCCTCGACCAGGCCACCGCCGGCACCGACGCCATGACCTCCGTCGCCCTCGCCGGCCTGGACGAGAACCTCGTCAGCACCGGCATCCCCGGCAAGAACGCCTCCCCCACCGAGGTCAACGCCTGGTGGAAGGCCCTCCCCCCGGAAGAACAGCAACGCCTGATCCAGCACCACCCCGAGGAGATCGGCAACCGCGACGGCATCCCGTCCCCGGCCCGCGACCGGGCCAACCGCATCAACCTCGACCGCACCATCACCACCATGCAGGGCCGCCACCCCCTCTCCCCGGCGGACCAGGAGAAACTGGCCGGCTTCCAACGGATCAAGGAGCGCCTGGCCGAGGAGGACGGCAACCGCGCGAAGACGCCGAGCGAGAACCCGCAGGCATACCTGCTCGCACTGGAGGACACGGGCCAGGGCCGTGCCGCCATCTCGTTCGGAAATCCCGACACCGCCGACGACGTGGTCTCCTACGTGCCGGGCCTGGGCACGAAGGTGGGCAACGTCGGGGAGGGCGACGGCAACCGGGCGAAGGACCTGTGGTCCGCCTCGAAGGGCGTCGACCCGAGCCGACAGGTCGCCTCGATCGTCTGGCTGGGCTATGACGCGCCGCAGAAGGACGGGGTCGGCACAGAGAGCCTTGCCGTCGCGGGCACCGAACGCGCCGAGCAGGGCGGGGAGGCGTACCAGGGCTTCCTGCAGGGACTCCGGGCCTCCCACGAGGGGCAGCCCGCCCACATGACCGCCCTCGGCCACAGCTACGGCTCGTTCACGATGAGCCAGGCGGCACAGCGTCCCGGCGGCATCCCGGTGGACGACATCATCATCGTCGGCAGCCCCGGAACCGGTGTCCAGCACGCCGGGCAGCTCGGCATCGATCCGAGCCGGGTGTGGGTCGGTGCGGCCGAGAACGACCCGGTGTCCCACCTCCCGAGCGGGAACGAAGCCGGCTGGGCCACCGCCGGCGCCCTTGCCGGAGCAGGCCTGGGACCGGCTGGAATGGCCACCGGTTTCGGCATCGGCGGGCTGGTCGGGCACACCACCGATCCACACGAACTGTGGTTCGGCCAGGATCCGGCCAGCAACGAGTACGGCGCCAACCGCTTCCGGGTCGCGGACGGGCCGATCGGGTTCGACTCCCACTCCGACTACTGGGACTCCGATCCCTACTCCCGTGAGCCCTCCACTTCGCTGAGCAACATGGCCCAGGTGGTCACCGGACACGGTGGGGCCGTCAGCCGACAGGAGAAGCGATGAAGCCCCGCAGGTACGCACTCGCCGTCGTTGCCGTCCTGCTCTGCGCACCGCTCACCGCAGGGTGCTCGTTCGGCGGTGACGGCGGGGGCGCGATCACGGCCGAGCAGGCCAAGCCGCGCATCGAGGCCCTGCTGTCCGGGACGGTGGGCGCGGTGCAACCGCCGGTGCAGTACCTCGACGAGCTGTACGACGTCCGCGAGCACACGGACTGGAAGCACGATTCCGACGGCAAGTCGCTCGTCCTGAAGAAGCGTCACCTCATGCCGATGATCTCCCAGCCCAAGCGGACCGTCCTGCTCCAGCAGCTCAAGGACTACTGGAAGGCCCAGGGCTACACCCTTCACGAGGACAACAACGGGAACGGCGTCCAAGGCGTGAGCGCCACCGCCCCGGACGGGACAAAGGTGGGCGTGTCGTTCCTCGGCGGAGGAAGCGCGACGATCACCGCAGGCATCGACCCGGTGGTCACGCCACCTCTCGACCACCCCCTCCGGGACACCTCCACCTCCCCGCGACCGCCGGGTACCCCCGAACCCGGCACCCAGGACGACCCGTACTGGTCGCACTGACCCCGACCCGAGAGGAGGAACGATGAGATCCGTCATGCCGCCACACCGCCGGGCGGTGCCACTCGGAACAGCCCTGCTGCTCGTGGCGCTCACCAGTGGCTGCTCGTTCGGGGGCGACGAGAAGCCCGTGATCGACCTGCAGCAGGCTCGTTCCCGCATCGACGCCGTGCTGGACGGGACGTCCGGAGCCTTGAAGCCCGCTGTCGGATACCGCGACGGCAGTTACGAGGCGCGGGTGCACGTCGACTGGAAGCAGGACTCCGACGGCAAGGCACTGCTCCGGAAGCGGCGCGACCTCGGCCCGATGATCTCCCCGGAGAAGGCCGGCGTGCTGCTCGGACAGGCCAGCGACTACTGGAAGGCCCAGGGCTACTCCGTCAAGGAGGACCCCGCCGCGCGCAACCCTTGCTCCGTGAGCGCCACCCTGCCCGACGGCACCCAGGTCTTCATCGAGCTCTACGACGCCGGAAACGCCTACATCGGCGCCAGCGTCGATCCGGTGAAGGACCCCGGCAGCACCTACCCCTTCCGGTCCGAGGAGACAGCACACCCGACCGTCGACCCCACGCCCGGCCCGGGCAAGCAGGACGACCCGTACTGGTCGCACTGACCCCGACCCGAGAGGTGGAACGATGAGACCTGTTATTCCGTCAGGCCGCCGGGCGGCGCTGCTGTTCGGAACGGACCTGCTGCTGACCCCACTCGCCGCCGGGTGCTCCACGTCCGGTGACGACGGGCCGCTCGGCAGGCCCGTCGAGGCGAAGGGGGCCGTTGATTCCTTGTTGGACGGGACGATCGGCGCGATCACCCCGGCGGTGGAGCGGCGTGACGGCTCGTACGAGGCCAAGGAACTGCAGGACCGGTTCGGGCGCGGAAACGGGAAGGCCGACCTGTCGAAGCGCGTGCACCTGGAGGAGCGCATCATCCCGGCGAAAGCCGGGGTGTTGCTGGGCCAGGTCGAGACGTACTGGAAGGGCCAGGGGTACGCGGTGGGGGAGGAGCAGACGAACGCCCGGAGCCGGAGCGTGACCGCGCACCGCCCCGACAACGCCTGGGTCTCGGTGGAGGTCGACAGCGGAGGAACGGCGGAGATCGAAGCCGGGGTGGACGGGACGAAATACCCCGGCGAGCTCTACCCGTTCAAGGATCCCGGTGCTCCGGAGCCGCTCCCGAACAAGACCCCGGCGGGCCGGCAGGACGCCCCGTACTGGTCGCACTGACGAACCGGCCCCGCCCGTCGCGCCGCCCCCGCCGTCCTCCCGGCAGTGGCGGCGCAACGGTGTCCAGCACCCCTTTTCGGCGACCGGATTCGGACCGATCCGGCCCGGAGTGTGGACAAGAGGCCGCCCTCGGGTGCGTCATAGGGGGAACGTGAAACGGGTCACAGCGCGAGGGCCGGCCGGAGGTGCCCCATTCGAGTCCTGATCATCGGCGGCGGCTGCGCCGGACTGAGCACCGCCCTGCGCCTCCAGCAGTTGCTGCGGCCCCAGCTGAAGGACCGTCGGGTCGAACTGACGGTCGTCGAACCGCAGCCGTACCTGACCTTCCAGCCCCTGCTGGCCGAGGTCGCCGCAGGTTCCATCGACCCCCGCCACGTGGTCGTCCCGCTGCGCACCGCGCTCCCGGACTGCCGGGTGCTCACCGCCCGGGTCACCCGGATCGACCACGCCGCCCGGACCGCCTGGGTGGACGCCGCCCCGCGCGGCGAACTCCGGCTCCCCACCGAAGTCCCGTACGACGTCCTGGTGATGGCCCCCGGCTCGGTCTCCCGCACCGTGCCCGTCCCGGGCCTCGCCGAGCACGGCATGGGCTTCGCCACCGTCGGCGAGGCGGTCGCCCTGCGCAACCACGTCCTGGAGCAGCTCGACCTGGCCTCCTCGACCCGGGACCCGGAACTCCGCCAGGCCGCGCTGACCTTCGTCTTCGTCGGGGCCGGCTACGCGGGCGTCGGCGCACTCGCCGAACTGGAGGACATGGCCCGCACCGCGACCAAGGGCTACCACAACCTCGAACCGGACGACCTGCGCTGGGTGCTGGTCGAGGCCAAGGACCGCATCCTCGGCGAGGAGACCCCCGAACTCGCCGACCACACCCACGCCGAACTGCGCGAGCGCAACATCGACGTCCGGGTCGGCACCACCCTGGAGTCCGCCGCCGACCGGCTCATGGTGCTCTCCGACGGCAGCCGCTTCGCCGCCCGCACGCTGGTCTGGACGGCCGGGGTCCGCCCGGCCCCGGTGCTCTCCCTCACCGACCTGCCGCTCGACCGCGCCGGCCGGATCACCTGCCTGCCCACCCTGCGGGTGGTGGACGCGGAGGGTGTCGCCGTCCCCGACGCCTGGGCGGCCGGCGACTGCGCCGCCGTCCCCGACCAGACCGGCGAACTCTGCGCCCCCAACGCCCAACACGCCCTGGCACAGGCCAAGTTGCTCGCCGAGAACCTGGCCGCCGAACTGGCCGGGAGCCCACTCACCGGCTACCGCTCCGAGCACCCGGCCTGCTCCACCTCGCTCGGCCTGCGCCGCGCCGTCGCCCACACCAGACGCGGCACCCGGCTCACCGGCCGTCGCGCCTGGTGGCTGCACCGCGCCCGCCAGCTGCGCCGGCTGCCGAGCCGGGAGCGCCGGGTCCGGGTGCTGATGGACTGGCTGTTCGGCGGCCTGTTCCCGCGCGAGGTCGTCTCGCTCGGCACGATCGAGCACCCGCGGGCCGAATTCGAGTCCGGATTCGAGTCCGACCCCGCCACCGGTCCGGGCGGCTGATCCACAGTCTTCCGGGGGAGTCCGGCCTTCCGGGGGAATTCGGCGGGAGCCCGAAGCACATCCCCGGCGCGCGCGTCAGCAGACGCGCCGTACCGGGGGCGCGACTTCCGGAATCGCGCCGGAGCCTGACAGGATCGACCCGACGGGGCCATTGCGGAGAGTGGCATATCGCCTACACATTGCGATAATCACACTGCGACGGTCCATCGAGCAGGCACCACCCCCATCAGTCCCCGAGGAAGCGGCCGACGTTGAACCTCATGCGCTGGAGCGCCCGGCTCACCGGAGCCCCTTGGCGGGTCGACCCCGCCACCGCGGACGACGCCGTCACCGTCCCCGGCCCCCGCGACCCAGCCTTCGCCGCCGACCTCCGCGACCCCGAACACCTCTACGACCTCCGCGAGGTCCTCCGCCGCCTGCCCGCCCCCGTCGCCCTCACCCACGGCCCGCACCACCTGCTCGGCTACGCCAACCAGGCCTACCGCGACCTGTTCGGCGCCCGCACCCCCGGCCGCCCCGCCGCCGAATCGCTCCCCGAACTCACCACCCTCGGCGTCCTCCCGCTGCTCGACCAGGTCCTGCGCAGCGGACGCCCCCGCAGTGTGAAGTCCCGCTGCATCCTCGGCCTCGGCGGCAACCGCTACTACAACATCGCCTGCGTCCCGCTCGGCCCCCAGGAGCGCGCCACCCCCGCCGGCGTCCTGGTCTTCGCCACCGAGGTCACCGACCAGGTCCAGGCCGCCGGCCGCCTCCGCGAAGCCGAACGCCGCCAGCGCGCGGCCGCCGTCACCCTCCAGCACAGCCTGCTCCCGCAGAAGCTCGAACAGCCCGCCGACCTCCACGTCGCCGCCACCTACCAACCCGGCGGCGCCGACGCCGCGGTGGGCGGCGACTGGTACGACGTCATCGGCCTCGGCGGCGGACGCACCGCACTCGTCATCGGCGACGTCATGGGCCGCGGCCTGCGCGCCGCCGCTGTCATGGGCCAGCTCCGCACCGCCGTCCGCGCCTACGCCCGCCTCGACCTCCCCCCGCACGAGATCATGACCCTGCTCGACGGCATCGCCATGGAGATCGACGCCAACCAGATCGCCACCTGCACCTACGCCGTCTGGGACCCCGCCACCACCACCCTCGTCTACGCCTCCGCCGGCCACCTCCCCCTGCTGCTCCGCGGCCCCGACGGCACCGTCCTCCGCGGCGAGGAACAGAACGGCCCACCCCTCGGCACCGGCGGCGCCGGCCACCTCTCCCACACCCTCCGCCTGCTCCCCGGCACCACCGGCGTCCTCTACACCGACGGCCTGGTCGAACGCCGCGACCAGGACATCGACCAGGGCCTCGACCTGCTCGCCGACACCCTGGCCGGCCCCGTCGCCTCCCCCGACACCGTCTGCGCCCGCCTCCTCCGCGCCCTCGGCGTCACCGCCGAGCACGACGACGACGTCGCAGTCCTGGCCTTCCAAGTCCCACTTGATCCCGACCCCGATGGTGTGTAAAGTTCTTCGAGTTGCCCGACAGGGAGCACCGAGCACGCAACAGCGTGGACGGTCCCGGGGCGGCCAATCCCTGAGAACCACCAGTTGATCCGTAGCGGGTCGCGTCCTTTCGCGTCTCCGTTCGTATGTGCTGTGCGCTTTTTCGGAGATTGCGGCGGATTCGCTTTTCGGAGCGGGGATCGG
>NZ_JBIUTD010000030.1:0-44186 GCF_044741705.1 Kitasatospora sp. NPDC088134
CTCCTCCGGAGCCGCGTCGCGCCGCCGCTACGCGGCGGTGCGCTGCTCCGCCACTCCGTGGCGGAGTCTGCTGGGGTGGCTGCGCCCCTCCGGGGCGCGGTGGTTGGTGGGTTGCCGCGTCGGTACATGTGCAGTTCAGAGGCTTGTGTGGGGAGCGCTACGCGCTTGGGCTCGTTCATGTAGTCGAGTGTAGTGCATGGCGGGACGCCGCCCTTGGCTGATGTAGAGTCAGATTTTTCTGATACTCAGTCAGTTTTATGTGGTTTAGACCAATGAGGACTAGACCAGTCAGCGCATCTCGCTGGGGAGTGAGAACCAGTCCTCCGGACTGGACATTACACACTCTCGATGTGGTATGCTTTTTCTTGTCGGGAGGGGTTGGCGCTCCTCCCGACCACTCGATCCACACAGCAAGCAGGGAGACCAACCCATGTCGCACATCCGGCCGGACAAGTTCAACGACTACGACCCCCAGCAGCGGACGCGCCTCACCCGCGCCGCCTCCGACGGGGGGACCGTGATCGCCGCGATCATGCCGCAGCTGCCCGTCGGCACCTGCGGGCCCAAGCTGATCAACTTCAACTTCCAGCTGACCGGCGTCCGCGTCGAGGTCGCCCCGGAGATGAAGCCGGAAGTTCGGGAAATCGTGGCCGACATGCTCGCTTCCGGATTCAAGTACTACGGCTGGTCCATGAGCACGGAGGACGAGCGGACGATGCGCTTCTACCACCCGGCGGAAATGGTCTGATCGCAAAATCCCGCTGCCCCGGGCGCAGGCCCGGGGCAGTAGCCCGAAGCAATTCGGAGCAGCGCCCGACCATCCTGCGCCGGCCCATCGGATTCCGGCACCGCCGGCCCCTACTGGTCTCCAGGGGCCGGCGGTAGCCGGAACAGCGACGCCGGCCGAGGCAATCGCCCGGTTCCAACCCCTAGTTGATGTCTGGGCCGACCGCCAGGCCGAGAGCTTCTGACCTACCCACCACCACCGGGCCCGCCTCTCTCCGGCGGGCCCGCCGCCCAACACCTCACCGCGCGGCCGCCACCAGGCGGACGCAGAGAAGAAGCACAGCGCAGCGTCCCCACCCGGAACCGACCAGCCCCACCCCACCCCCCACTCACTCATCTCACTCAACAGGACAGGGCTCAGGAAGGTAAGTCGGGCCGGTGAGAACCGCCGGACGTGCCTCTGACCAGGCAAAACCCTCCCAACGTCCCAGGCCGCCTGAACCCCGAACGAGACCTCTAGCGAGACACCCAGCGAGACTGCGAACGAGACTCCCAGCGAGACCCCTTACGAGAGTGCCCGCACATCCCATTTCGACACTCAGATGTGGTATGCTTTTTCTTGTCGGAGGGGGTTGGCGCCCCTCCCGACCACTCGATCACCCATCCCAAGGAGGCAGCAATGGCCACGGCCCTCATGACCGACGCGCCGCCCATCGACCCGGTGCTCCTGGTCGACGCCCTCAACTCGGAAGCCGAGTACCAGGCCGCACGGAGCATCCTCCAGCAGGCCAAGGCCAAGCGGGAGCGGCACCTCTACGAGCTGTGGCGCGGAGCCAAGGGGAACGCTCGCGCCGTCGCCGCGCAGATGCCCAAGACGATCAAGACCGAGACGGTGAAGGCGGCGGCCCTGAAGCTGGCCCCGCCGGAGGACTTCATCCAGCTCGACCTCCTGGACCTCCTGCGCGAGGTCCAGGAGGCGAAGGACGCCCACGCCCTGGCCGCGTAGCACCTCCCGGGGGCGGCGGCGGTTGGCGCTGCCGTCGCCCCTTACTCGATCAAAAATCCGCGAGACAAATGAGGAAATGAACAATGGACCACGCCCGCGAATTCGAGTTCCTTTTCCCCGGTACTGCCAGCTCTGTTGTCCGCGCTTTCGAGAAGGTGCGCCGGGGGTCCGGGGAGCGGATTTCCGCCATCGTGGGCGGCGGGGTTCCTTCGGGTGGGCCGGAGGAGATCCGGGCGGCGGCGGCCGAGTTCAACCGTCTCGCGGGTGACGTGCTCGGCAGGGCCGGGGCGCGGGGGTACGACGCCCGCCGGTTCCGGGCGCGCGAGGCGGTGCGGGCGCTCACGAGCGCCATGGAGAGCGCAGCGATCGGGGACGCCCCCGGAGCGCTGGCCGCGACACGGGACGCTTGGCGGGCGGCGCACGCGGCGCAGCGCCGCCGGTAGGGGCGGTGGGGCCGGGGGCCGATGGGTGCCCCCGGTCCGATCCCGGCCGGCCGATGGGTCGGTGCGGTGCATGGGGCGCAGCTCACACAGCAAAACGAAGCTCAGATGTGGTATGCTTTTTCTTGCTGGGAGGGGTTGGCGCCCCTCCCGGCCACTCGATCCAGCAGGACCAACCGGAAGGAACCCAGCCATGAACGCCAGCGCCCGCAAGGCTCGCGCCGAGATCCGCACCCGCGCCCGCAAGACCCGCGCCGAGGCCCGCGACCGCCGCCCCGTGAACACCGCGAAGCTCGCCAAGTCCTGCGAGACCCGGGCCCGTTCCCTCACGACCCACGTGCTGGCCGCCGGGGTGGCCTCCGAGGCCGTCGGGGGCGTGGTCAGCGCGCTGCGCACCGTGGCCAAGCGGACGAACACCAAGCCGAGCGAGAAGGCCCGCACCCGCCGGACCCGCGACGGGTGGGGCCGGACGGTCCGCACCTCCCGCCGGTACTCCCAGGCGAAGGTCCGCGAGTTGCTGACCGCGTACAAGCCGCGCAAGGCCGAGTACCGCGAGGCGCGGGAGCTGATGCTCGCGGCGTGAGCCGCAGCCGCCCCCGGGGCCGTCGGCCCCGGGGGCGCGGGGCGGGGCGCAGGACCCCGCCCCGCCAGAGGGGCCGAGACCGGTGCAGGAGGAAGGGGCGCAGGTGTCCAAGGCAAAGGCAGTGGAGTTCTACCCGGTGGTGGTGCCGAGGTCGGGGGCCGGGGCGGGGGTCGATCCGGTGCGGGTCCGGGTCGCGGCGGCCGGGCGGGTCGCGCCCGGGGACGTGGTGGTCGGCTACGCCTCCGCCGTCCGGGCGGAGGGCGGTCGCCCGCTGGTGAGGATGGGCTACCAGGAGCCGTACACGGCGCAGCCGCAGCCGTTCGCGGCCGGGTGCGGGTGCGCGTGCTGCGCCGCGCTCCCGTCGCCGTACGGGCCGCTTGAGGTCGTTCTCATGGCGGCCGGGGCGGCGCGTAACCCGTGGGCCGAGTGCGAGTCGTACGCGGCCGGCGAGTTGGTGCTGGTGGTCCCGGCCGGCGGCTAGCGGTCCGAGTAGCGAGTGTGACGCAGGCCACGCCAGCCATGCAGTGCAAATGTGGTATGCTTTTTCTTGTCGGGAGGGGTTGGCGCCCCTCCCGGCCACCCGATCCGAACCATCCGAGGAGCGCACGCCGATGCTGAACACCCTGGTTGTGACCGCCACCGCCCGCCCCGGCCAGAAGTCCCCCCGCGGACGGGTCCGCCCGGCCCGGACCACCAGTGTCGTCATCACCCGCGCCACTGACCGGGGCTGGGAGTCCGCGTGCATGACCCGCTACGGCCGCCCCACCACGGAGCAGTTCGCGCCGGTGAAGTCGCTCCGCGAGGCGATCCGCGCGGCGCAGCACGAGGCCGGTGCGTTCGTGCCGGAGGCGGAGTGGCGCGACCTGAAGACGACCGGGTGCCTGGCCATGGTCGACGGCGACGGTCGGGGGCTGCGGTGGTCGCTGCACCCGGCGCACGGCAGCTATCTCGTGTGGGGCACCGGGGCGTGCGGGTGGGACGGCCGGTTCCACCAGCAGTACGGCGTGCGCGGCCGCCGGGCGGGGGTGCGCGCGTTCCAGCACGCCGTCCGGTTCGGCGAGGTGAAGGGCGGCGTGTTCGCCAGCCACCAGGAAGAGAGCCACTGACCGGCCCGGGGGTCGCCCAGGCGGCCCCCGGCACCCGCCCCACCACCGACCAAGGAGACCCGCCCGTGTCCGCCGCCCAGCCCTTGCCCACCGTCCGCCACGTCCCCGCCGGGGCCGACCCCCTGGTCGTGCTGCTGGCCCGCGCCGCCGAGGGGGACGAGCGCGCCGGACGGGCGTTCCTCGCCGTCCGCGCGGCCCGCGTGCGCATCCACGAAGGGTTCACCGAGCGGAACCGCGCCTCCGCGCTGCAGATGCTGCACAGCGCACCCTGGTGACCCGCCCCCGCTGCGCCCCCGGCACGGGGCGCAGCGGTCCCAGACCGGCCGACCCTGCCCTACCGACCATTCCGCCGGCCCCGTCCGGCTGCCCGAGGAGGCAACCCCCGTGACCGTTCGCTGCTCCAGCTGTTTTCTGCCCGTCGAGGCCGACGGCGACCAGGCCGCCGCGCATGACGCCCCGTACGCCGTCGAGGTCTACGGCCAGTGCCCCGGCAGTGGCCAGCCCACCGTGACCGGGCACACCACGCCGCCGCTGGTATGGGGGACGGAGCCCGCCCGCAGCTACGTCGAGTTGGGGGTCCTCCCCTCCCCGCTCCCCAAGGTCACCCGCGAGGGGTGGACCGTGTCGATCACGGGGGCGCGGTTCACGCACATGACGTGGTGCATGTGGTGCCGCCGGGCGGTGACCACGTTCCGGGAGGGCGGGACGATACGGATCGGGTTCGACCGCCGCGGCCGGTCGTTCGAGCAGTACAAGCCCGGCCCGCTCCCGAAGATCGACGCCCCGTGCCCGAACGCCGGGTGCGCCGACGGCCGGGTCAGTTCGGGGTTGTGGCCGCGCAGCGAGAGCCGCGCCCTGCCGGTGGCCGACGTCAACCGGGTGCAGGGGCGCGAGTGGGAGCAACTGCGCCGCGAGTTGGGGGTGTGGTCGGTCGACATGACGCCGGCGGACGTGGCCCGGTTGGCGGCCGCCGCGCGATAGGAGGTCGGTGCGGTTCGGACTTCCGGCCGAACCGCACCTCACGACGAACATCAAATGTGGTATGCTTTTTTTTCTGTCGGAAGGGGTTGGCGCCCCTTCCGGCCACTCGATCCGACCCGGAGGTAGCACCATGGCACCCGTCCACGAGCTGTTCGACATCGTCGAGACTGTCGAGCTGGACCCGTTCAACTTCGTCGTCCTGCCGGAAACGACCCGCAAGGCGTGCTGGTGCAAGTTCGGCCCCGAGGACGAGCGCCCCACCACCCCCTGCCCGCTGGACGAGCTGCGCCGCGCCGACATGCTGACCCGCATCGCCACCGTCGTCCGGGCGCACATGGAGCAGCTCGGGTCCCAGGGCCGTGAGGAGCTGCTGGGGTGGGCCGTGGGCGACTACGTGTCCTGGGACCTGCGCGACGACACGGTGACCGTGCGCATCACCGGCATCAGCACCCGGTACGGCCGGTACCTCCACTACGAGGACTGGGACGGGCACGGCGAGATGGTCGACGACACGGTGTTCCTGCCGCTGGAGGAGAAGGTGGCCCGCTGGCGGCGCGCGACGGACGAGGAGCGCGAGACCTTCGACCGGCTGCACCGGCCCGCCCCGCAGAACTGGTACTGACCGCTCCGGCCGGGGCGGACGACGCCCGCCCCGGCCGCCCCACCCCCCGCCCGCTCCGCCGACTCAGGAGACCCGCCGTGCCCCGCCGCTCCCAGCGCCAGGACCAGGCCGCCGCGCTGTTCGACGTCCTCCCCGAGCACACCCGGCCCGCCCGGCGCGCCCCGGGGCCGGCCCCCGAAGCGCCCGCACTGCTGCTGCTGGAGACCTACGAGCCGCCACAGCAGCGCCCGGCGGACCGGCCGCCCGGCCAGGCCGGGCGGGAGTGGTCGGCGATGACGCCCAGCCAGTTCGGACACCCGCAGACCGCGCTGCAGGCCGACCTGTTCGCCGAGGCCAGGCACAGCACCCCGAACACCCCGCACGGCCTGTTCTGACCCCCACAGGCGCGGCCCGGTCTCCGGGCCGCGCCCTTGCACCCCGAGGAGAAGCCCATGCAGACCACACTGCCGCTCCCCGCGACGACCGCCGGCGAGGCGGCCGCGGAACCGGCGGAGGAATTCCGCCCGGCCCCCGGTGCCGTCCCCTGGCACGTTCGGACCGTCGCCCGCGTCATGGAGCGGCTGTGCCCGCCGGCGGATACCGGGGTCGACGGGTGGTGGCTCACCGAGGAGAGCCGGGACGCCGTCGCCGTGCACCGCGTGATCGGCGGGGAGTTCCAGCGGCCCGCGGAGCCCGGCGCCGAACAGGATCGCTGGGACGGGGCGTTGCGCGCGGACCGCGCGCACCTGGCCGCCCACGAGCTCCCGATCCTGTTCGCCGAGGACGACCGAACCGTCGTCCACATCCCGCTCCCCGACACCCCGCAGACCACCGCGACCGCACGGCGGGTCGGTCCGCCGGCCGCACTGACGACCCGGGTCGACTTCGAGGGGTTCCCGGGGATCGGGGGCATGCTGCAGTACCACCCGGGCGAGCCGGTCGGCGCCTACGAGGTCCGCGACCATCTCGGCCAGGGCGCCGCCGAGCGGTTCGAGGCCGGCGGCGAGGCCATCGCCGCGCTGGCCCACCACTACGGCCTCCCCCTCCCCGTACGGATCATCCCGCGTGGCAACCCGCACCACACCACATAATGGACTTCAAATGTGGTATGCTTCTTTCTGTCAGCACGACCCGACCGGCCACCTGGGAGCACCGATGACCCCGCACACCGCCGACAGCCGCACCGCGCAGGCCCCGCAGTTCAGCCCCGCCCCGGGGGCGAAGAGCTGGACCGTGCGCGCCGTCGAGGCCGTCATGGCCGAGCTGTCGCCCGCCGCAGCCGACGACGCGGCCGAGGGGTGGCACGCCGTCCCGTGGGATCGGGGGGTGGCCATCCAGCGGATCATGGGCACCCACTACGCGCGCCCGCCCCGGGCGGGCAGGGCTCGGGACGAGTGGGACCGACTGATTCGCGGCGACCGGGAGCACCTGGCCGCGCGGGGGCTGGAGGTCATCCTCGCAGGGAGTTCCCAGACCGTCGTACGGGTGCCGGTGCCGACGGAGCCGCAGACGGTGGCGCGAGTGCGCCGGGTCGGCCGACCGGAGGAGTTCCGGCGGTCGGTCGCCTTTACGGGGTGGCCGGGGATCGGCGGGTCGCTGCGATTCGAGGCCGGCCACGCCACCGCGCGCTACGAGGCGGCCGACCACGAGGGCCGGGCGGTGTGGGTGGGCAACGCCGACATGGCGGGGGCGGTGGAGTCGCTGGCCGATCACTACGGGCTGCCGTTCCCCGTCCGGGTCGTCGAGGAGTCCGCCGCCCAGGTCGATTGACCACCTCTCATTCGGACTTGAATTGTGGTATGCTTCTTTTTGTCGGGAGGGGTTGGCGCCCCTCCGGCCACTCGACCGCCACCGGAGGCACACCATGACCACCACCTCGGCCCTGCACTGGATCGGCTGCCCCTGCGCCGACTGCCGCCTGCGCGTCTCGCGCCCCCTGGACCGGGCGGATAACGCCGCGCTGATCGACCTGCTGACCGGCCAGCTGCCCGGCGGCACCCGCCAGCCGGTGCGCCTGGTCCTGGAGGTCGAGATCCCGTCGGGCGGCCGGTCGCTGGCCGAGGCCCGGCCCGTACGGGTGGAGGTCCGCGCGGTGGCCCAGGGAGGCGAGACGCTCCCCCTGCCGAACGGGGACCTCAACCCCGCCCTGCTGCGCCCCCTGACCTCCCTGCTGCGCCGCGACTAGCCCCCGGGGCGCGGTCGCCCGCCGACCCCGCCCCGCCCCCCGAGGAGTTGGCGCTCCTCCCCCGCCCACTCGATCCCACCAGGCCCCGGACGGGGCCCCTGCCCCGGAGGTTCCCATGCCCCGCACCCTTGACTGGCCGACCCGCGAGCAGTGGCAGGCCGACGCCGCCCACGCCGAGCGCACCAGGTGCCACGCCGTCGACCGCGTCCCCGCCGACCCGGCCGACTGGCTGCCGCCCGCCGAGCTCGCCGAGGCCCGCCGCCTGGCCGCCACCGTCGTCCGCCAGGCCCGCAAGGCGCTCACCGACGCCGGGAGCGCGGCGCACCGCCCGATCCTCAACCAGCACGGCCGGGAGGCCGCGAACGGCGATGCCACGGTGAGCGAACTCACCTGCGCGTGGCGGTCCATCCTGCGCATCGCCGAGGAGCAGGGACAGCTCAGCACCCCGGAGACGGCGCGGCTGCACCAGGTATACGAGGAGCTGACCACCTCGTACTACGACGGCGCGAAGGCCGCCGAGGACCAGGCTATCCGCCGGGCCGTGGAGTACCGGGCCACCGATGAGGCGTGGCAGGAGGAGCTCGCCCGGCGCGCCCGGGTGGAGCGCGGCCCCCAGATCACCACGATC
This sequence comes from Kitasatospora sp. NPDC088134, assembly GCF_044741705.1. Lineage (NCBI taxonomy): Bacteria > Bacillati > Actinomycetota > Actinomycetes > Kitasatosporales > Streptomycetaceae > Kitasatospora > Kitasatospora sp. NPDC088134. The sequence continues at coordinate 8,257 of NZ_JBIUTD010000030.1, forward strand.
ACGGTGCACGGCGACGGGACGTCGACCGTGTCCGACCCGGAGCCCTACCGGCCGTTCGCGTCGCACCGCCGGTACTGACCGCCCCGGCCGGGGGCGGCACCCGCCGCCCCCGGCCACCGCCCCGAGACGAATCGAGACGAGGACCCGAGCATGCTCACCCACCACGAGGCCGGCGAGCGCGCCCGCGCGGCCGCCCCGGCCGGCTACCGGCTGCACACCATCACCCAGGCCCGACCGGGGTGGTTCATCACCCGGTACGTCGACAGCCGGTGGCGCAACCCGGCCCGCCTCCCCCTGCCCCGCCGCGTCGGCCGCGGGGAATCCGACCAACGAAGGGATCACCCATGTTCGCAGTGAACGAATGCCGCACACTGGCAGCGGAGTTGGCCCGGGGCGGCATCGCCGCCACGGTCTCCGGCGACCGGGTGTACGTCGAGGCCGCCGAGAAAGGGCGCTACCGCCGACTGCTGCTGTCCCCGAAGCCGTGGGCCGTCCAGTGGATGCTGGTCGACGGCCACGACGAGGAGCTGGAGAGGGGGTTTTGGCCCGCGAGTATCGCGGTCCCCGCATCGGCCGTCCGGCACGGGGGCCTGGGCACCCCCGCGGTGGTGCGCAGCCTGCTGCACGCCCGCGGGGCCTCCGTGGGCGCACCGGCCGCCCCCTCGTTCGGCGGGATCGTCGGCGAGGAGGCGAACAGCTGGATGGAGGTCTTCGGCCTGGCCGCGGACCACTGCGCCGAGGCGCTCGCCGACGGCAGGGCCCCACCACCGTCCGCCCGGAGGACCTGGCGCGGCTGTACCCGGAGCTGACGGAGGACCGCGACATGCTGCGCGGCGGGTGGCGGGAGGGCATCCGGATCATCCGCGCCCTGGCGCACGGGCACGTGTCCGACGATCACAGGCCCCACCCGTGCAGCTGCTCCGAGCGCCTGACGGTCGGCTGCGGAACGCTGGCCGACTACGGCCCGCCCGGGCTGGCGGCCCTGCAGGCGGGTTTCGGGGGTGATGTGCGCGCCGCCGCGCGGGCGTTCCTCGCCCGCGCCATCCCCGGGCAGAGCCGCTGACGGCGCGTCCGGGTCCGGGGGCACCGCCGCCCCGGACCCGGACCCGGACACACCGGCGGCCGGCACCGCGCGGCAGTGCGCAGCCGTCCGCCGGGCCGAGCCGCCAACTTCCCGATGGACTTTAAATGTGGTATGCTTCTTTATGTCGGAAGGGGTTGGCGCTCCTCCCGGCCACTCGATCCCACCACGACACGGAGCCATGCCATGCCCGAGGCCAGCGATCCGCCCGCGCTGTTCGACGCCCCGCCCGCCAAGCCGAAGCAGTGGCTGCTGACCGCCAACAACAGCGACTTGAACCGCGGGGGCGCGAAGATCTACACGTGGACCCTCCCGGCCTGGTGGACCATCCTGCCGGACGGCCGCCGGTTCAACGCCTGTCCGGAGGCTTCTGCGTGCGCGAACTTGTGCTATGCCACAGTCTCCACCAGCTCCTTCCGCAGACTTCCCAACGTGCTGCTCGCCCACCAGCGGAACCTGATGATGACGCTGGACACCCCCGGCGACTGGGAGCGCTGGATGACCGAGGAACTGCGCCACGTGCGCTACCGGGGCGCGGTCGTGCGCATCCACGACGCCGGCGACTTCTACAGCGACGAGTACACGCGGGCGTGGCTGCGGATCATGCGCTCGGCCCCGGCGACGAGGTTCTACGCCTACACCAAGGCCGTCGACCGGTTCGCCCGGATCGTGGCCCCGGCCAAGCCGGACAACTTCAAGTACACGCTGAGCCTCGGGGGCAAGGAGGACCACCTGGTCGACCTCGCCACCCAGCGGCACGCGGACGTCTTCCCCACGGCAGAGCGGCTCGAGGAGGCCGGCTACCTCGACCAGGCCGCCTCCGACCTGCTGGCGGTCGCCCCGGGCGTGGTCCGGGTGGGCATGGTCGCCAACCCGAACCCGATCACGAGGCGACGCCAGGGGCCCCACACCTTCGGCGAACTCCAGCGCGCACGGAACCAGCGCCTCGCCGACAAGCGCAGGCGGCACGGCCCGGCCGCATCGGCGCCCGAGCCGACGCACGCGCCCAGTTAAATCGTAAATGTGGTATGCTTATTTCTGTCGGGAGGGGTTGGCGCCCCTCCCGACCGCCCGATCCACCGACCGAGAGGCCGAGCAGATGCCCTTCGACACCGACGACTCCCCCCGCATGCAGGCCGCCCAGGCCGTGCAGCGCGAGCTGAACAGGGTCGAGGCCGACCCGCAGGTCGCGCACGAGCTGCTGCGCCTGCCCTCGTACGAGGGCTACCTCGGCGAGTGCCCGTGCGGCGGGTGGGAACCCGGACCGCAGCCGACGTTCAGCGCCCTGCTGTCCTCCCTGGCCGAGCACTACAAGGCCGTCGGGTACACCCCGCCGCCCCGCTCCCCCATCGTTCCCGGCGGCCCGACCGGCGAACTGGAGTGGATCCCCGCCGAGGACGTCAAGGAGGGGATGCGCCTCGCGCTCCACCTCAGCGACGCGAGCGCCTACCCGGTGGTGACCGGCTGGACCGACCAGCACCTCAAGCACAGCCCCGGCACGGTGCACCGCCACTTCCAGGTGGGCGCCGCCCCGTGGTGGGTGGACGCCGACATGCTCCGCTGCGGGCTCGGCCGCCGGGAGAAGGTGCTGGTCGTCCGCGAGCCGGACGCCGGAGCCGAGGGGCGGTAGCCGCCCCGCGGCCGCCCGCGCCGTCGAACGCGCCCGGGCGGCCGCCGCCCACCCCGGGGCCGGCGATCCGCCGGCCCCGCAACCGCACCACCGAGAGGAGAGCGACCATGCCCGACGCGACCGACCGCCCCCACGAGGGCCCGGGCTACTACGGGGTGCCGATCGTGCTGCACGTGCGCGCCGACAGCCGGGAGCAGGCGCGCAGCGCGTTCGAGAGCCTGTGCAACCCCGACGGTTTCGGCCCCGAGGACTTCGAGCCGTGGATGATGCGCCGGGCCGGCATCCACTACGGCACCTGCGGCTACGACTGGGACGCCGAGCCGGGCGAGGTGCCCGCCGAGCAGATCCCCTACCTGTACGACCTGTCCCACCTTTCCGGATGAACACTAAATATGGTATGCTTCTTTTTGTCGGCGGGGGTTGGCGCCCCTCCCGGCCACCCGATCCAGCCGAACCCGAGGAGCCGTCCGTGACGCAGCCGCCCACCGCCCCGCCCCGCCGGCCCCTGCCCGGCGCACCGATCACCACCCACCCCGACCCGCAGTGGCACACCGGCCCGGCCCGCCTGCCCCTGGACGAGGTCCCGTTGCACGGGAGGTACACCCAGCACCCCGGCCGGGACGAGACCGGGTACCCCGCACAGCAGTTGATCTCGTACGGCAAGCGCGAGGTGACGGGCGTCGAGGTCCGCAACTTCCTCAAGAACACCATGCGCTTCTGGCTTTCCAGCAGCGCCACGGTCGACGCCGACGGAACCGTCCGCTACCGGCAGACCGACAACCACAACCCGGTCACGTTCGCCCCCGTCACGGACTCCGGGACGGTCGTGAACCGGCCGCACCAGCAGATCCCCGAGGGGGTCTACCTGGTCACCGGATCCGACGGGACCCCGCGCCCGTGGCGGGCGTCGGCCCTGCGCCAGGCCGTCGAGGAGTCGCTTCGCCCGGGCCCCTTCGACTGGCCGCAGGGATGGGCCCTGCTGATGCCGGACGGCGCGGTTCGCTTCGCCCCCCGCGGCGACCCGTGGAGCCAGAGGCTGTACACGGCGCAGCCGGCGCCGGACGCGGAGCCGGAGTCATGGGGCCCCAAGTGCACGCGGTGCCACCGGGTGGCGGTCGAGCACGACCCGAAGCGGTCCTGGGGCGGATGCTGGGCCGGGGAGATGACCACCGCCACGTGAAGGCCCGCCGGGGCGACGGAGGGCCGCCCCGGCGGGGCGGGCGATGCGCGGGAAGCACTGCGGAGCACGCCAATTCGGACTCGTAATGTGGTATGCTTCTTTTGTCGGAAGGGGTTGGCGCCCCTCTCGGCCGCTCGATCCGTCCCGACTCCCCAGGAGGCCACCGTGTCCGCGACCGCCCTTCCCGAATCCCCGAGCCCGGCCGAGATCGTAGGCGCGTCCGCGCCGGTGATCGCCGTCGCCATGGCCCAGCTGCCGCCCGGGGCATTCATCCCGGGTCGGATCACCTTCTCCTACATCCGCAGCGGCGTCGTCGTCACGGTGCGCAGCGCCGACATCGGCCCGGTGTTCCTCGGGGAGATCGCGGCCGCCCTCACCGGGGCGTTCATGGGGGCCGGTTGGGGTCACGGCGGATGGGAGCGGGTCTACGGCACCGCCGCGATCCGGTTCCGCCACCCCTCGGCCCTCACCCGCACCGACCTCCCGACCGACTGACGACCGGCCGCCCCGAACCCGCCCCCCCGCCGCCGGGGTGCGCCACCGCGCGCACCCCGGCGGCGGCCCACCAGCCCCGGAGAGCATCGACATGAGCACTCAGCCCCCGTTCACCTACACCGGCCAGACCGACCCCTACCGCTCCGGCGACGATGTCTTCCCCGGCCCGTACGTCCGCAACGCGGCCGTCCTCGACATCGAGGCGGTCGCCGTCCCCTCCCCGCTCGGGGACGGGACGACCCTTGCCCGCCCGGCGGTGCGCCTCACCCTGGCCAGCACCTCCGACCGTGGCCCCCGCGAGGTGCGGGCCACGGAGTGGGGCACTCCGGCCGACTGGCGGCGGCACCCGGCCCACCTGTCCGCCCTGGACAGGGAGCGCCTGGTCACCGCCGCGCTGACCGCCGCCGGCATCCCAGCCCGGACGGAGCCGGTGGGCCACGGGCTGTACTGCACGGCGGTCGGCCTGATCACCCGCAAGGGCCGCCGCACTCTGTACGTCGGCATGGACGACACCCTGGTCTGGGAGTTGCTGAGCGACGAACCCGGCGATGCCCAGCCCGGCGGCGTCTGGTGGGACACCGTCCCCGACGACGCCCCCGGCCTGGTCCGGCGGTTCGTCCGCACGGCCCGGGCGACGTTCGCCGCCCTCACGCCCGACGGGGCGCAAAGGTGCCGGGCCCACCGGAGGTGACGCAGAAAGCGCCGTCAAAAGCACTGTAAATGTGGTATGCTTCTTTATGTCGGGGGCGGGGTTGGCGCCCTTCCCCCGGCTACTCGATCCACCCGACCCCGCAGGAGCACTTGTGTCCCAGACCCCTTTCACCGCCGAGGACTCGTTGGAGGCGGCCCTGAGCCGAGCCGCCGAAGCGCGCGGCATCCCCCTCTCCTTCGACAGCCGCCTCTCGTACGACCGGATGGTGATCAAGCTGCCCGACGGCAGTCAGATCTGGATCTTCAATGCGGATCAGGAGCTTGACCACCGCCTGTCCGAATACGCGGGCCTGCAGGCCGACTTGCGCAGCGGCCCGGTTCTGCAGACCGCGCTCCCGGTGTACAAGTCGCCCGGACTCGGGAAGGAGCCGCGCGGCCTCGACGCCTGGCGGCAGGAGGTAGCGGAGCTGCTGGACGCCGTACAGCAGCGCGCCCGCGAGGTCACCGCCGACTGGTACCGGGCGACGGCGGTAGCGGCGCTGATCGGCAGCGGGTGGAGCGTCGACCCGGCCCACCCGGCCGACGGCAACGGCCGGATCCTCCGGAACGTCGACGGCTCGGCGCTGTGGATCTTCCGCTACGCCAAGCACCGCCGGAAGTCGCGCGTTGCGGTCATCGGCATCTACCCGGAGACGCTGCGCCCGTTCGGCCCTGCGGACTGCCCGACCGTGTCCGTCGCGACCGGGCGCTCGGCCGAGGTCCTGGCCCAGCAGGTGTTCCGCCATCTTCTCCCCCGCTACCGCGACGTCAGGTTCTCGATCATGGCGTTCAACGCCGAGCAGCAGCGGGAGCTCCGCCTGCGGACGCGGCTGGCCGCGCGGGTCGGCGAACTGCTCCCCGAGATCAGCAGGCACCGCAGGGACGAGGACGTGCGGACCCTGTCCGGCTACGTCCCCAGGGACGTCACGGATGTCGCGGTTCGCGTCTCGCTCTTCGATGACGACCGGGTGGACCTGAGCTTCGAGGACCTGCCCGGAGCATGGGCCCTGGCGCTGCTCGGCACCCTGGCCGGCCTACACACCCCGAAGGACTGACACAGCCCGGCCGCGCGGCCGCCGAACTCGGCGGCCGGGCGTCCGCGAACGGCACCGCCAGGGCGCCCGAGAATCCCGTGTGCCCCCTCCGACCACCCCGGAAGGAATATCCCATAGACCGACACGCCACCACCGGCCACGGCGAGGACGCGCTGTTCGACCTCGCCCCACCCGCTCAGGCCGTGCCGCCGGGGCCGGCGGTCGGGGGCTGCTGCTCCTGCGGCGCAGCGATCGAGCGGCCGTTGAACGGTCCGCGGCCGGCCGGCACGCACCCGGAGCGGGTTGCGGCCCGGGCTGCGGCGCTGGAGTGGGCGGCCGAGCGGTGCTCGCCGAGGATGGGGGAGAACTTCGCGGCGTGGTTCGTCGAGGCCGGCCTGGGCCCGGAGGTGGAGTTCGCCGAGGCGTTCGCGCAGTGGCGCACGGTCATGGGCCGTTGGTTCGACTACTACGAGGGCCAGGAGCGCGGAGAGAACCCGCCTCTCCCCCAAGCCCAAAACGCACTGTGATTGTGGTATGCTTCTTTCTGTCGGCAGGGGTTGGCGCCCCTCCCGGCCACTCGACCCGCCCCCCGACGAAGGACACCGCCGTGCCCCCGACGACCAAGGCCCGCCCCGGCCGCATCCAGTACCTGCAGAACCTGATCGACCACCCCCGCACCTCCCCCGAGGAGCGCGCCGCCGCCGAACGCGCCCTGACCCGCGTCCGCGCCGCCCAAGCCGCCGCCACAGAGGGCGACGGCGAACGCCGGCAGAGCGGCATGCGGTCGAACGGCCTGCCGATGTGGTACGGCGAGAAGTACGACCGCAAGCTGACGGTCACCCAGATCGCCGCGCTGATTCGCGAGGACATCAAGCTGGCCCGCAAGCTCGCCGCCAAGGTCGGCCCCGACGACGGCCCCGGCTCCGTCAAGCTGCCCAACCCGATCGGCGACACCCCCGCAGAGGTCAAGTTCTCCGTCCGATCCCGCCACGGAAGCGAGATCGACATCACGATCAAGAACGCCGACCCGGAGTGGGCATGGGCCACCGAACACCGCAACGGATACCCCATCAAGGTACCGACGGCAACGATGCGAGCCCTGGTGGTCGAGCTGAAGGCGCTGGGCAACGCCTACAACTTCGACGGCAGCGACATCAGCACGGACTACTTCCACAAGAACTACTACCTGACACTGCGGATCGAGTCGACCGACGGCTACTGGGGGAACGCCTAGGACACGCCGGGTGCCGCGAGCGTGGCGCGGCACCCACACCCCAAGTCGAACTCTATTTGTGGTATACTTCTTTCTGTCGGCAGGGGTTGGCGCCCCTCCCGGCCACTCGACCCGCCCCCCGACGAAGGACACCGCCGTGCCCCCGACGACCAAGGCCCGCCCCGGCCGCATCCAGTACCTGCAGAACCTGATCGACCACCCCCGCACCTCCCCCGAGGAGCGCGCCGCCGCCGAACGCGCCCTGACCCGCGTCCGCGCCGCCCAAGCCGCCGCAGGCGAACCCGAGGAGCAGCAGGGGGGCAGGTGGGCGCGCCTGCCGATCTCGTACGGGCCGAAGTACAACAGCCGGCTGTCGACGACCGAGATCGCCGCGCTGGTCCGCCAGGACATCAAGCTCATCCGCAAGCTCGCCGCCAAGGCCGGCCCCGACGACGGCCCCGGCTCCGTCAAGCTGCCCAACCCGATCGGCGACACCCCCGCAGAGGTCAAGTTCTCCGTCCGATCCGAGTACTTCTCAGGCGGCAGTGCGATCCGGATGACGGTGAAGAACGTCGACCCGGCGTGGGCGTGGACCGCGAAGGAGGTCCACGGGTACCCGCGGAGGGTCGCCACGGAGGCGATGGACGCCCTGGCGGCGCAGCTGAGGGCGCTCGCCGACGCCTACAACTTCGACGGCAGCGACATCAGCGCGGACTACTTCCACGTGAACTTCTACCTGTCGCTGGACGTCGAGGCAGCGGACGGCTCCCGCCTGTGCCTGTAGGCCGGCGCGGGGCGCGTCGGGTGCGCCGCCAATCGGGGGCGCACCCGACACACCCTCAAGCGGAGTGCAAATGTGGTATACTTCTTTCAAGCGGTAGGGGTTGGCGCCCCTGCCGGCCACCCGATCCCGCAAGGAGGCTCCATGTCGGCGCAACAGGCCGCCGCCCCCAGTCGACCGATGATCGACGCCCTGCTGGCGGCCCTCACCGCGCAGGGCCATGCCGTTCACGGCACGGCACCGACGGTGAAGGCGCTCGTCCGACGCAACCTGGCCGAACCGGTCGCGGGCGGCCGCCCCGGCTTCCGACTTACCGCAGAGGGGCGCCTCACGGCGTCGGAAGCCGCCCGGGCCCTGGAGGGGACAGCCGCCCACCAGGGCGTGCGCGAAGCGGCCACGGCAGAGGCGCGACGCCTGATGCGCCTGGGCGACGACGAGCGGAACCAGCCGGCCCGGCGGGTCCTGTCGTGGACGAGGACGGGCCAGGCCGCGGTGGACCACGGCGAGACCCCGCCCGGGCGGGTGCTGCGCTGGGCCGCGTCCGCGATCCTGGCCGGCGCGGAGTTCCAACGCCTCGATCCGGAGGGCCGGCGCGTGAAGTGCGTCCACCTGACCGGCGCGACGGCCGAGTTCGCAGCACCTGGCGGGGACGCCGGCCCCGCGTAGGCCGATCGGCTCGGCTCCGCCATCACGGCGGGGCCGAGCACACCCCCGAACGAACTTCAAATGTGGTATGATTCTTTCTGTCGGCAGGGGTTGGCGCCCCTCCCGGCCACTCGATTCCGACACCAGGAGTGTGACGCCATGACCGGTTCCACCCCCGCCTTCTTCGAGCCCGGACGCACCTACGCCCGAGCCGACGACCCCACGGCCGTCCCGCAGGTCTTCCGCTGCGACCAGGTCTCGTACCACCCCGTGACGGAGGAGCCGCACGCGCACGGGTTCATCGCGCAGGCCGACACCGACGGGGACTGGAGGCACACCTCGCTGACCGCGTTCGTCTGGAGGCGCGGCTGGGAGGACATCACGCCGGAGCAGAAGGACACGGCCATGCCGGAGCCGGAAGCCGCCCCGCAGCCGGAAGACGACGACTCGGCGTTCGCGGGGATCGTCGCCCAGCTCCAGGAGCACGAGGTTCCCATCTGGCCGGGCAAGCTGGTGATGTACCACGGCGAGCACGTGCAGTACCGGGCCCTGTACTTCGCCGAGGTCTGCGAGAGCGAGGGCGCGGAGCAGGACCGGGACGCCGTCCAGTACGTGCTGTGCGCGCAGGACGGCACCCCCGTGCTGTGCAACGTGCACCGGGAGGCGATCACCCCCGCCCGCATCGCCTGACCCACCGCCACCGAGCACGGGTCGGCGGCGACACGGCGCGGCCGACCCCGTCTCCCGACCCCCAGGAACCGACCATGGACAAGATCGAACTTCGCTTCCCCCTGCCCGCCGTGCTCGCCCTGGCCGAGCACGCGGCCGCCGCCACCGCCCACGAGGGCTACAGCAGCCTTCCGCCCGTTCCAGCTCTGATCTGGGCCCGGATGGACGGCACCTTCCTCATGTCCTCCGGCAGGCCCCGCGCCGAAGCGCCGGACGTCTACGCCGAGGGCTGGGGGCCGGGCACGGGCTCCCGGCTCGCCCTGACGCCGGTCGGCGGCAGCGACTTCGGGCAGACGATCCCGCTCGATCACCCCATCGAGCTGACGGACGGCCGGACGCTGTCCCTCCTGGACTGGCTGCGCGAGCACCACCGCGCCGGGGACCCGGACAGGCGGTTCGTCGTGACGGTCACCGCCGACCGGTTCGACTTCGACGTCAAGTAGGCCGCGGCCCGGCCGCCCCGCGCGGGCGGCCGGCACCCGCACACCCACATTCGCACTTCAAATGTGGTATAGTTCTTTCTGTCGGAAGGGGTTGGCGCCCCTCCCGTCCACTCGATCCACCACCCACGCCCAGGAGGGCAACTATGAGCACCGAAGCGACCGAGACCACCGACGACCGACAGCGGCTGACGATCCGGCACACCTGGGAGGACGGCACCGTTCTCGAAGGCTCCCGCAAGGGTGACGGCGCGTACGAGATCGTCCGCCCCTTCGGATTCTGGTGGATGCGATCGGCTCGGATGATCGCCGTACGCCGCTCCCGCGACAGCCGAGCCGACATGTACACGATCAACCGGGCCAAGGCCGCTCTGGAGGCCACCGGCAAGTTCACCGTCGAAGTCGAGATCGACAACACCCAGACCCGCAGCTTCGCCGACGCCGAACAGGAGCGTTACGAGCGCGCCGAACACCGGGCCGAGCGGCACGAGGAGCTCAGCAACAACGCGGCGGGCCGGTCGGAGGCCGCCTACCGCTCCGCCCGCGCCATCGGCGACGGCATCCCCCTCGGCCAGCCGGTCCTGGTCGGACACCACAGCGAGAAGCGCCACCGGCGCGACCTGGACCGCATCGACAACGGCATGCGGCGCAGCATCGACGAGCAGGGCAAGGCGGAATACCACGCGGACCGGGCGCAGTCGGCGGCCGCGTTCGAGGGCTTCCGGAAGGACCCGGCGCGGACACTGCGCCGGATCGAGAAGCTTGAGGCCGACCTACGCGGCACCGAGCGCGACCTCGCGGGCAAGGGCTCGTCCGGGTGGGAGCCGGACAAGTACCCGCACCACCGGGAGGAGTTGGAGGCGCGCAAGCGCGGCATCGAGGAGCAGTTGGAGTACTGGCGGGCGGTGGTGAAGGCCGCCGAGGAAAAGGGGTTCAAGGTCTGGGGCCCCAAGGACTTCACCCCGGGCGACTTCCTGAAGTCCCGGGGCGAGTGGTACGAGGTGCTGCGGGTCAACGCGAAGTCGGTGACCGGGCCTCACATCCACGAGAACGGGCCGGTGGTGACCAAGATCGGTGCCCGGTTCGACTGGACGTGGAACTTCCCCTACAACGAGATCAGCGGCCGCAAGAGCGGTGAGGAGATGGCGCGAGTCCTGGTCGAGGCACTGGGCCAGCAGATCACGAAGGCCGCGGAGTCGCTCGCGGGGATCGACCCGGAGCAGCAGGCCGAGGAGCACGGGCGGTGGACGACCCGCCGCGACGACCTGGCGCGGCAGCGGGCGCACTGGGCCGTGGTGATCGAGGAGGCCGAGGCCCGGCGCGGGCGACCGTGGGAGAAAGGCGACTTCTCCCGGGGCGACTTCGCGCGGCACAAGGGCCGGTGGTTCGAGGTGCTGCGGGCGAACGCCGCGAGCATCACCGTGCCGCACCTGGAGAACCCGGGGGCGGTGGTCTCGGCTGCGACGGCCGACGGCCGGACGGCCAAGGCCCCATTCGCGGAGATCACGGGCCGGATGACGGCCCAGGAGATGGCGGCCCACCTCGCCGGGCAGAGCGTGGAGGACGGCAGCGCGTTGCCTGCTGCAGTCCTCGCCCAGTAGCAGCCGGGCCGCGCCGTCGAGACCTTTTCAGGCTCCCGACGGCGCGGCCCGGTCCGGCGCCGCGGAGCCGGCGGAAGCGTCGGCGGCCGGCCGCGGCGCGGGGCGCGGCCGCGGGAACCGGTGCGCACAGCGAACCGTGCCCCGCCGGCTCGGAGCCTCCCCCTCGGCACAGCCGCCCCGATCGGACCGAAGGCCGGCCAAGGAGTTACGGCAGCTTCGTGAAGCCGCCCGGCCCGACCCGCCCCAACCAACCCCCGGCCCCACCGCCACGAGGAGTGGACATGTCGAATCGCCTCCTGCCCGATCCCCTGCCCCGGTGCCGCCGTCACGGCCGCATGCGGCTGCGCCCGCCCGGGACGCGGGAACAGGAGTTCTGCGGCGTCTGGTACCGGTGCGCGGCGCCGGAGTGCGCCGCGACCGTGCTGGTCGCCTCGGCCGGCCTGCGGGCGCAGCTGGCCGCCCAGTCCCAGGCCTGCGAGGCCGGCCGGTAGCCGCGATTGCCGGTCGTCACCCCGGGACCGAACCCCATGCGACTTGCAAATGTGGTATAGTTCTTTCTGTCGGAAGGGGTTGGCGCTCCTCCCGGCCACTCGATTCCCCCAGCCCGAAGGACAGCATCACCATGAGCGCGACCATGATCGAGAACCCGGACGTCGACCAGGAGCAGGAGCCCGACCAGAAGGCACAGACCACCGAGCCGCAGGCGCTGGCCGAGGCCGACGAGGGGCTGACTCACGCGATCGGCGACCTGGAGTGGCACTTCCCCGAGAAGCTGGTCCTCGACGAGTACAACCACCGCAAGAAGATCGACACCGAGCCCGACGCGACCCTCAAGGCGTCCGTCCGGGAGTCCGGTGTGCAGGAGCCGGTCGGCGCACGGCCCCAGGCCGACGGCAAGATCGGCATCTTCAAGGGCCAGCGCCGCTGGAAGGCGCAGCTCGCGGCGAACAGGGAGGCCAAGCGCAAGGGGCTGCCCCTGCGGAAGATCCCCGTGCTGGTGCGCCGCGACCTGGCCGGGGTCGACGACGAGACCCTGGTGCTCAGCATCATCGAGAACACCCAGCGCACCCAAGCGTCGCAGGTCGACGTGGCCGACGGCCTCACCCAGCTCGCCCTGCTGGAAATGCCCGCGAGCCAGCTGGCCCGGCACGGCCGCCGCCTCGGGTACCAGCCTGCCGAGATCAAGGCCGCACAGCAGGCCTCGCTGCTCGGCCCCGGCAAGCTGGACGAGTACGGCCAGTCCTACGGCTGGAGCTTCGTCGAACTCGCCGACCTGGCGGAGGTCAGCGAACTGGGCTGGGACGCCGAACGGGACCTCAAGGAGGCCCGCCGCAAGGACGGACTCGCCAACCGCGACAAGAAGGGCACCGCAACCTCCGGGCACTGGGAGCAGACCATGGCGCGTCTGCGGCTGGACCTGGCCGACCTGCACAAGCGCAAGGAACTGCGCGCGGAGTTGGACGCGGCCGGAATCCCGGTGGTCCGCTACTCCTACTGGGACAAGGCCAACAAGGTCCGGCCGCTGTCCCACCTGGTGACCCCGGCGGGCAAGAAGATGACGACGAAGGCGCACGCCGAGCTGTGCACGGACCACGCTGCCTACATCGACGACGACAAGATCCGCGCGGTCTACGTCTGCCGGGACTGGGCGGCCAACGGCCACTCCCTGAGCCCGGAGCAGGCGGCCCAGCTCCCGCCGGAGGAGGACAAGGAGGTCGCGCGGGCGGAGCGCAGGCGCGTCATCGAGGGCAACAAGGCGTGGCGGGCCGCCCGCGAGGCACGCCAGGGCTTCCTGATCAAGCTGATCAATCCCGGAAAGGGCGGCCCGAAGGAGATCTCCGACGCGGCGTGGTCGTGGATCATGCTGGCGATGGCGGGCAACACCTACTGGTTCCCCCGGTTCTACGGTTCGTCGAAGCACCTGGAGGGCATGGCCAAGCTGTTGAAGACCGAGGTGCCCAAGCAGACCGGCCGCCGCGACGAGGAGCCTTTCGCCCACGTCGTCAAGCGGCGGGGGCGTCCGGGCAGGGCGTTCATCCTGCTCGCCCAGGTCGCTGCCGCGTTCGAGCGTGAGCAGATGCACGACATGGTGTGGAAGTCGCCGACCGATGCGGCCGCTGGCTGGCTGGAGTTCCTGGCCGCCGAGGGCTACACCCTGGCGGCGTGCGAGCAGGCGGTGATCGGCGAGGTGAACGCCAAGCGCGAGGAGGCCGAGGCGAAGGCCAGGCAGAGCGCGGAGGAGGCTGAGCAGGAGCTGGATGCCGCCCTGCGCGACGCGGCGGCCGAGTCCGGGGTGGAGCTGCTGGTCGGCGAGGACCCGGAGGGCGGCAACGACCAGGCCGACCCGGCCGAGCACGAGCCGGAGGAGAATGCCGCCGAGGCCGACACGCCGGAGGATATGTCGCTGGCGGCCTGACCGGCGGATTCGGGCGCGGCCTCCCAGGGGTCGCGCCCAGCCGTCGCGGCCGGAAGTCGAACGAGCGGCAGACCGCCCACCCCCACAAGGAAGGTGGCCACCGTCGCCGAAGGCGTCGGGGGCGTTGGCGCGCTCAGTCTGCCGCTCTCTACTCGATCCACCTGAGGAACACGCACGGTGGCCTGCCCACGGATGGAGTCGCTACTGATTCTAGCGGCCTCCGGCCGGCCGATGGCAAACCGCCGGGCCCTCCCCGCCGGGGAGGGCCCGGACCCCGAACCCGTCGAGATCGGAGAACGACCATGCAAGACCTGACGAGCAAGCAGCAGGCGGCGCTGTGCCACGCTGTCCTGACCGAGGGCCACCAGATCCAGACGCAGGCCCGCGTGCGCAACGACCTGGTGCGCCTGGGCCTGGGGGAGCGGCTGCTGCCCGCCAATCCGCGCTCGATCGTGCGGTTGAGCGACCAGGGGCGGGCGGTCGCCGAGCATCTGGCCGCCGATCGGATCACCGCGAATCTCGAGGTCGGCGGTCCGGACCGGCCGGCGGACGAGGACCTCGGGATCTGCCCGGGCCAGGGAGAGCGGCTCAACGTGCGGGCGTGCGCCCTGGTCCTCACCGACGCGGGCTGCGCGCCCCTGGTGAACCCGGAGGCCGGCGGGGTGGGTTTCCGCCTGTCGGCCACGGACCTGCCCCGGACGGTGTCGGTGGACGTGCACCCCATCGCCTACCTCGGAAGCGTCCCGGCCGGCGGGTGGCCGGCGTTCCTCGACACCCCGGAGGCGGTGGAGGCGGAGGAGAAGCTCGCCGCGGCGGCCGACGCGGCCCTGCGGGCGCAGCGATGGCAGGTGTTCGTGGTGCGCGGCGGGGGGCGAGTGCGCTCGCTGCGGGTCCGGCCGTGGGGGAGTGGTTAGGGGCAAGAAGCCACCCCACCCCAACGCGCATCGCAAATGTGGTATATTTTTATATGTCGGAGGGGTTGGCGCCTCTCCGCCCGCTCGATCACACCCGCCCGAAACTGGAGTCCGATTCCATGACCTCGATCCACACCCGATCCGCCCTCACCGTGCGTCAGCAGGCGTTCATGATCCTCGCCCGTGAAGCGGCCAGCCTGCTCCCGGCCCGCGACGGCCGGTGGCGCACCGGCCCGCTGTCCGACGGCGGGGGCCTCCCGGACCGCATCGAACTGCGGGACAACAACCGCTGGGTGACGCTCTCCCTGGCCGAGGAGTCGGTGAGCATCCGGGGCGGCGGCTCGCCCAGCGCGCCGGTCACCGAGCTGCCCCACCGGTTCGCGGGCGCCCGCGACCTCGCGGCCGCCATCGCCCGCGACCACTTGCGGATGCTGCCGCTGGACCCGGAGTCGGACGACCACCGGGCACGGGCCGAACTCGCCGCGCTCGGCGCGGTGTCGAGCACGGTCGCGCGCCTCGCCGCAGCCCGAAGCGACTGGAGCGTTTCGGCCGAGCGGGTCGACCGGTTCCAGTACATCCGGTGGGAGCGGGGCGCAGGGAGCGCGTGCGTGCGGATCGACGACGCGCACCAGGTACAGCTGTACGTGGAAGGCGTCCGGTACCCGAAGCTGGTCGATGCCCTGGCCCTCGCGCTACCGCCCGCCGACCCCACTCCGGTCCTCCTGGCCCGGCCCGGGGCGTCGACGGTGCTGGTGTCCGCCTTCCCAGCCCTGTGGCACGACCCCGCCCAGTCCTCCACCGGTCCCGACGACGTGCTCCTCGGCCCCGGCTCGGGCTCGGTGACCGTCGCGGTGCAGATCCCCCCGAAGGCGAAGCCGACGCGCAGCCACCGGGCGATCCTCACCCTGGAGTGCGACCTGGACCTGGCCCTGATGGTGATGGACGTCCTGGCCTGATGCCGGAGCGCCGCCGCGCCAGGCGTGCGGCGGCGCTCCGGCCGGCCGCGACCGCCACCCCGACGACGAGCAAGGAATCAACGATGCCCCTTCCCACGACCGACCCCGTAGAGACCCACTCGGCGCTCGCCGCCTGGCGCGCCGTCACGCTGGCCCAGCGCGAGCTGGCTCGGGATATCGCCCGCCTGATCGCGGACACCCTGGCCGCGATGTTCCCGGGAGCCGCGTACCTGACCATGACGATCGACGACGACGCCGATCCGGACTGCGAGCTGTTCCCGGACACCGTCCGGGACGGCTCCGGCACGGTGCTGCTCGCCTTCGACGACGACACCGACCTCCCCGAACTGGGGCCCGAGCACGAAGAGCTGGACCGCCGGTGGGGGAGTTTCAACTACCGGTCCCCTTTGAGCCTCCGCGGGGTGCTGCGCAACCTGTTCCACGCGGGGGCGGTCTTCGACCGGCTCCCCCTGGACCTGGATCTGGACGACTACTACGGGGACGACGAGGAGGTGGTGTGCATGCTCCTGTCCCCGGAGGGCCGACCGTACGAGTGGGAGCTCCCGAGCCCGGACAACTGGGACGTGGGCTCCCGGGGGCTGCGCCCCTACTGCGCCGCACCCCAGAGCACGGGAAGGCCGGCGGCAGGGAACTGAGCGGCGGCGGACCGGGAGGCGGGACGACACCACCACATTCACGCACTCTTATTGTGGTATGCTTTTTTCGGTGACGGAGGTTGGCGCCCCGCCACCCACTCGACCGCCCGCCGGGGCGAGTGCGGGCCGCAACCCGCCCCGCCCCGGCCGGACCCCGCAAAGGACACGACCGTGCGAGCCTTCACCTGCGACACCACCGTCCACACCGGCCGCCGTTGCACAAGCCCGGCGACCAGGCTTGTCACCTGCACATTCCGGGACCGCCGGCCCCGGAGGATCTTCATGTGCGCCAGCCACTGCACGATCCATCGACGAAACGCCGTCGACCCGCTGTTCGCCACCTTCGGCTGCACCGGGACCAGCGAGGCCCTGATCTCCCAGCACCTCCCGTTCGTCGGAGCCTTCTGCACGGGCGCCCTGGAACAGGCCGCCGGGCCGGCCATCCGGACGGAGACCGGGAAGGAGGCCGTACGGCTGTCGCCGCAGGACCTGCCGCCCGACCAGGCGGACCACCTCCTGGCCGCCGTGATGAACTTCGTCAACGGGTGCCCCGCACTGGCGGACCCGGGCATCGACGCGCAGGCCGCGGGCAGGGCATGGTGGGTCGCCCACCACGCCCCCGGGGACCTGGCCGGCCTGGACCCGGCCACGCGCGAGGCCCTTCCGGACGAACTGCTGTGCCACATCGCCGAGTTCGCCCACTACCACTCGGGCCTGTTCGTGCGGGTGGAGCGACTGGGCACCCAGGGCGCCCGGGGGGTCTACCTCCCCGGCGCCCCGGAGCGTGCGGCACTTCGAGTCTGAAGCCGGTCCGCAGCACCGCGTGCGCCGACCGCCGGCGGCCGCGGGGCTGCGCACCTCCGGGGAGCAGCCCAGCCACAAATGGACTTGTATTGTGGTATGCTTATTCTTGTCGAAGTGGGTTGGCACCCCCTCTCGGCCACTCGATCGCCCTACCCCTGGAGAGTTCCGTGCCCGCCGCCGCGCCCGCCCTCCCGGCCCGCGTCCTGTCTCCACCGTCGACCGAGGACGAGGTCCTGCTGAGCCTCGGACTGGGGGCCGACTCGGCGTACGCCCTGTGGCGCCTGCTCACCGAGCCGGCCTGCCACGGCATCCGGGAGGACTTCTCGAACTTGACCGTGGTGACGTCCATGACCGGGGACGAGTGGTCCGACACGATCGACCTGTCGGAGCGCCACCTGCTGCCCCTGATGGCGCAGAAGGGAGTGCGGTACGTCCAGGTCGCCCGCGGAGGGCGGCGGGACGCGGACGGCTACGCGGTCCTCTCCGACACCCGGCACCCCGTGCACATCGAGGCGTCGGGCCCCTGGGCTCTGTCGGACGAGCTGCGCGCCTCGGGCACGCTGCCGATGTACAGCGGGGGACAGCACGTCTGCTCGATCAAGTACAAGGGCTGGGTGATCGACAGGTGGGCCAAGGACCACATGCCGACCGGCTACCGGCACATCATCGGCTACGACGCCGACGAGTTGAAGCGCGCCCGCAAGGACTGCGGGTTCACGACCAACGGCCGCCGCCCCTGGTACCCGCTCATCGCCTGGCGGATGTCGCGCCCGGCGCTCCTGGCCGAGTTGAAGCGGGCGTTCGGGGTCGACTGGCCCAAGTCGTATTGCGTGGAATGTCCGTTTCCTTCCGTTGCCGCCTCGCGGGATGCGCACCTTGCCCGGGCCCGCCGGCTGCCCGCGGAGGCGGCGATGGCGGTGTGCCTGGAGTACGTCGCCCACGCGCTCAATCCGCTGACGACGCTGTACTCCGGCGGGACGTCCCTGGCCGATCTGCTCGCCCTGGACGGGAACGAGGCCGCGCTGGCCGCCGCGGAGGAGCAGCTGTCTTCGATGCTGTGGACGGTGCTGCGGGTGCGGCGCGTTCTGCCGGCCGGCCGCTCGAAGTGGTGCGTGGACCACCACGGGCCGCGCTGCGAGCAGTGCGCGGGGGCGCCGGACTCGGTTCGCTGCCCCGACTGCCGGAAGCTGCCGAATCAGGCGTGCCCGCCCGAGGAGGCGACGGACGGCTGTCCCGACCCGGAGCGCAAGGGGAGGGTGTGGCGGTCGGTCGAGCACATCGGCCTGCCGCGGGCCCGGGCGGCGGCGACGGGGATGCTGCGCCGGGTCGCGGCCCGGCAGGGGCTGCCGGTCGACGAGGGCGCAGGCGTGGAGCGGGTCTGGATCACGCGCCGCGAGGAGTCCTACCCGACCACGGAGGAGTTCTTCGTGGCCGTGCCGAACGTGGTCGAGGCGAAGGAGCAGCCGGGCTTCAGCCCGCGGTGGGCCGTCCAGACCGCCCGCCGCAGGCAGGAGGCCGCCGCGGCGGCGCGATCAGCAGCGGACGACCCCGCCACGGCCGCCTCCCGGGTGCTGGTCTCCGCCTGACGTTCGCGCCCGTCCGGCCGGGCACCGCCCCAGCGCCCGGCCCGTAGACCCGGTCGGCATCCGCCCGGCCGTTCACGAGGAGAAGACGATGAAATACCCCATTTCCATCCACGCGCCCGGCTGCGGCTGCGACGGCTGCCACCGGCCGGACGAGTCGGTGCCGCTCGACCTGGCGGACGAGGCGGCGATCGCCCGCCTTCTCGCCGGAGCGGCGGCCAACGACAGCGGCCAGGAGCTGATGGTGGCCGCCAGGACCGCGATCGCTCCCGGCGGGACTCCGACCGGCACCGTCGACACCGTGGTAGTCCGGTGGGGCGGGCGGACCTGGGACGTCAGCCAGCACCCGCTGGCCGCGGTGTCCTTCGGCCCTCCGTTCTGACTGGGCGCCGGGGGCGCCGTGCGCGGCGCCCCCGGCCCCGGCCGGCCCGAGGGACTTCCGAAAGAGCACCCACGGCGACATTTAGATGTGGTATGCTTTTTTATGTCAGGCGGGGTTGGCGCCCCGCCGGCCACTCGACACCATCCAGGAGTTCCGTTGACGCTCGACGCCATCGCCCTCGATGCGGCCCCGGCCGTGGCAGCCGCCCTGGCCGCCGTCCCCGCGCACATCGGCACGGGCAAGATCACCTTCCAGTACCGGAACGACGGCCTGAAGGTCTCCTACCGCAGCACGCTCCCCGCGCAGCAGCGCGAGGCGCTCGCCGCGGTCTTCGCCGAGAAGTTCGCCGCCGCCGGATGGCACTTCCGGCACTACTGCATCCCGGCGTCCGGCACCGCCGCCGTCTCCACCGTGCTCACCCATCCAACCGCCGCCTCCGGCGAGTTCGACACCCGCGCGGTGCGGCAGGAGGTGCGGGGGGTCGCTGCGGCGGCGGCGGAGCTGGCGGCGCGGTTCGGCGGGCCGGAGGCCGCCGGCCGGGCGGGGGGCTCGCTGCGGTGCGGCCAGGTCGCGGCCGTGGCGGCGATGCTGTCGGCGCTGGGCCGCGAGGAAGCCTCCGCCCTGCGGGCTGCCCAAAGCGGGGCGGGCGTGGAGCACGAGGAGGGCTGCGCCTACGGGCCGCGCCTCGGAGCGGATCCGGCGACGCTGCGGAGCCGGCTGGCGGCGGGCCAGGAGGAACTGGACCGCCGTCGGCGCGGGGCGCAGCAGCAGGACTACCACCTGCGCGAGCTCAGGGACAGCATCGCGCGGGCCGACCTGCAGGAGGCGCTGGCCCAGGGCGGGGCGGCAGGGGTGCTGCGCTGGTGGTCGTCGACGCTGGGCAGGACCCGGGGCATGGACCACGACCAGGCCGTCAGGCAGTGGCTGCGCGAGCTGCACCCCGCTCTGGACTGGCAGAACACCGGCCGCAACGGGCGGCGGGAGCCGTTCGACTTCCCGGTCTATCTCTGGACCGAGGCGGGAGGCGCGAAGGCGGCGGCCGAGGCCCTGGACGACCTGGCCTCGGCCGTCCGGGACGCACGGGACGAACCGCACTTCCCCCGGGTGGAGGTCCGGGTGATGCCGCCTCGGCCCGATCGGCCCCTGCTGACGGCCAGGTTCGCGGCGCCTCACGTCGCCACGCTGTCCATCACCGGGGACGGCTGGCAGTTGGACAGCGGCGGCCGGTCCGAGGAGACCACGGGGAGCTGCCTCCCTCTTCTGGCCCTCGCCTTCGCAATCGGCGGCGGGAGCCGCCGCGCCCGCTGACCTGCGGCGGACCCCGCATCCTGGGGCCCGCCGCAGGTCAGCGACGACACAGCGGCGGGCGGGCACCCCACCTCATCGACGGACTTTAAATGTGGTATGCTTTTATCCATGGGAGGGGTTGGCGCCGCTCCCACCACTCGATCACGCCAGGAGGCATCCATGCCGCACACCTCGCCCTCGGGCCGCCGACCGGAGCCTGCGACGCCGAAGACCCTCGTACCGCCCGGCGACGAGCCGGGAGGCACGGCTCCCGACCCCCGCGACCGCATCCCCGCGCCTGGCCCCGCCCTGGAGCGCGCCCGGTTCGGGGACTACGAGGCCACCACGCACGGCAGCTTCATCCCCGAGCACCCGGAGTGGGCGCGCTACCGCATCGTCCACCGGCCCACCGGTTCGGTGGTCATGGACTACGCCACCGACCCCACCCACCTCCCCGCGCTGCTGGTGGCCACCGTGGCGAGCCTGGCCGAGGAGGACCCGGCCAGCTCGGACCTCTACTCGGGCACGGACCCGGGCCTGGAGAACGTGCGGCGCAACGCGCAGGCCTTGTACGAATCGGCCCGCAGCGCCCTCCGGCTGGCCTGACGCCCCCGGGTGCGCCCGCCGCCGTGCTGGCGGCGGGCGCTCCCCGTCCCGCGCATGCGACGAGGAAGGACACGCGAAGATGAGCACCATCGCCCTGGGCCGGCTGGAGGAGCTGGCGGCCGCACTCGGCGCCCCCTGGCAGATCGCTGCCGACCCGTTCGACGGGCACGCCGACTACCGGCGGTTCGTCGCCGGCCCGCAGGGACGCGGCTTCTGGCTGAGCATCAGCCAGAAGCCGGGGTCGCACGGGCGGGTGCGGGCGCACGGCAGGTATCCGGAGGTCCCCGGGTACTTCGAGGACCGCGACCGCCCGCGGCCCGGGATGGATCTGGGCCGGCCTCTGTGGATGCTGGTCCGCGACCTTCGGCGCCGCTTCCTGGATCCGTACGAAGCGGCTTTCGAACGGGCCGTGGAGGCACTCCACGGCCGGGCTGTCGCGGGCGGGGCCCGGGAGGAGCTCGCGCGGACCCTGCTGCGGCGCTTCCCGCACCCACAGGGGCACTTCGCGGACCTGCCCCGCGAGGGGCTGACGGTCCATCTCCCGCTGTCCGCGGCGGGCGAGGTCCATGCGAAGGTCGAGACCCGGGACGACATGGCGAAGGTGTCGCTCACCCTGACCGGCCTGACGGTCGATCAGATGCTGCGTGCGCTGGACGTCTTGACCGGGGCAGGGACACCCGCACCACCGAACGAACCGTAAATGTGGTATTGTTCTTTCTGTCGGGAGGGGTTGGCGCCTCTCCGGCCACTCGATCCGCACCTGCGAAAGGAACGCCCATGTCCGCCACAGCCCGCAGCGCCTTCGTCCCCGTCGCGATCACCACCGACAACGGCACGTCCACCCTGGACGTGGAGATCGGCACCGTGATGCCCCGGCAGCAGTCCGGCCTCCTCACCGCGATGCGCCACGGGCTGTTCGCGCAGGTCAAGGTCGCGACGCCGACGAGGGCGGTGCCCCACGGCGTGACCACGCACTGCGTCTCCCGCCTGGAGGGGGAACAGCGGTGGATCATCGACGCCACCTTCCTGCCCAGCGGCCGCCCGCTCCACGTCAACGGGTTCGGAGCCAGGTTCCTCAACGTGCGGGTGCTCGCCGCCGAGGTCGGGGCCCTGCTCGACCAGGAGGCGGGGCGACTCGGGCTGGTGCAGTCCGCCGACGCGGACACGCCGCTGGTCCTGCCCCCGCGCGGCTGACCACGACACCGCCCGCTGGAGCACACCCGAATCCCCGGGATGCGGCACGCCCGCTCCCGGGGCCGGCCCGCCTTGGCCGGCCCCCTGCCACCACCGTCATCCGCCGCGCCCGCTCCCGGCGGTCACCACTCCCCACCAGGAAAGAAGATCAGCCATGCCCACCACTTCTGCCGACTCGTCGTTCACCCTGACGCGCGAGCTCGCCGAACAACTCCGGCGCCACGGCATCACCGCCGCGACCGGAACGCACGCCCTGGTCCTGGGACACGCCGTGGTGGCAGTCGACATCGACGGTGCCCCCTACGTGCTGAGTGCGGTCTACGACGCCGACCAGGAGCTGTCGTGGTCGATCACCGACCCGGCCGCCCTTTCCGAGCACTCGACCGGCACGCTGAACGGCGCGACCATCGAGCAGGCCGCCCGCCACCTCGCGCACGTGATCGCCCCGTACACCCCCGCCGCCCGGGAGCCCGAGCAGGACCCGCTGCGGGAACTGCTGGAGGCGCTGATCGACGCCGGGCACGACTTCCAGCACTGGAGCAGCCCGACCGACCCGCACGAGTGGCTGAGCATGGCGACGGCCGACGGCGGCGAGATCACCATCGAGGGCGGGCAGGCGCGCCTGCCGCGCAACGCGGCGTCCTACACCGGGCTGCGGGCCCAGTACGCGCCGGTCGCCGGTGAGGACTTCGGGGACCGCGCGGCGACCCTGTTCGTCTCGCCCGACCTCGGGCGCAGTTGCGACGACGGGCCGGCCGGTTCAGCGCCGACCTGGGCGCCCTGGTGAACGCGATCACGGCGTGCGCGCGGATGGCCGAGGCCCGCACGCGCTGGGAGTCCCACCCCGCGATGTCCATGCGGTCTGCGGCCCGCTACCTGCGGCAGGCGGACGGCGCGGTGCGCCTGCGGGTAACCAACACGGTCGCGATGAGCCCCAAGGAGCTCGCGGCGAAGCTGTTCGAGCACTACGCGGTTCCCTACCAGCAGGGCGCGGAGCTGCCGAAGGAGCTGGAGTTCTCGGAGTTGCTGCATGCGTTGGCCTTCCACGCCGAGCAGTGCGCGTTCGGACACCACCACTGGGCCGAGGACGTCAACGAGGTCGAGGACGACGTCCGCGAGTGGGCCGCCGCGCAGGTCCAGCGCCTGCTGCCCTACCTCACCGAGAAGCAGACGGACTGACCCCGGCATGCCGTGGCGGCGGAGTCCACCACTCCGCCGCCCGACGCCGCCGATCCCACCGGCCGGCCCAGCACCCGCACCTCCCCACACTTTGGAGAGCCCGTTGTTCACCCCCCTTCGCCGCACGCTGTCCTGGAAGGACGTGCAAGCGGAAATCGCGCTTCCCGCCCACCAGGAGCAGCTCGACCACCTCACCGTGCACACCCGCGTCCGGCTGACCTTCCGGATACCGCTGGAGCTCACGTTCACCCACCGGGAGACCCCGGTCGGCTGGGAGCGGCTGAGCCTGGCGGTGCACCCGGGCGAGAAGACCGACAGCGCCTCCGCCCGCACGGCACTCGCCACCCTGGAACCGCTGGTCGTCGCGCTGCTCGCCGACCCGGCGCTGCGGGCCGACCTTGAGCCGCTGCGCGACGAGGTGCTGCACTGGCAGGCGGCCTCGGAGTTGAAGGCCGTGCGCCGCAAGCGGGCCGAGGTCGCCGCGGCCGCCGCCGAACTGCGCGAGCAGGAGCGGGCGTTCGCGCGGTTCGGCATCACTGAGGAGGTCGCCGCCGTCACCCTCGCGGAGGAAGAGGCTCGGGCCGCGGCGGAGACGGCGAGGTGGCTGGGGCGCCGGTGACAGGCTCCGCCGGGGGCGGGCAGTACCGGGTGCAGCGTCGACCAACAGCACAAATCGAACTCCAATTGTGGTATGATTCTTTCTGTCGGCGAGGGTTGGCGCCCCGCCCGTCCACTCGATCCGCCCATCCCCACGGAGGAACCATGCCCCTGCGCCGCATCAGGATCGACCAGGACGAACACGGCCTACCGCCGCTGTACGTCTCCGTCCTGGATCTCGTCGCCCGCCGCGACCCCGACTTCTCCGGAGGCCACTACCACGGCCTGATCGTGCTCTTCGGGATCTCCATGCGCCCCAACGGCGACCCGGAGGCGGACGGCAGGCTGCAGGCCGATCGACTCACGGGCGAGGTCGGCTGGCGAGTCGGTGCCGGGCTGGGACCCTGGGACCGCACGGAGGGCGTCCGCAGGATCGCCGCCGCACTGGAGGCCCTCGCGGACTCCGCTGCACTGGAGCGCGCCCTGATCGACACGGCCGCCCCGACGGAACCCTTGCAGCTCGCCTGCTGCAAGCGGGGGGACCACCAGGCCTCGGATCCGGCGTCGGCCCTGACCGCCGGGGGGCTCTCGTGACCTGGAACCTCCGCCCGGGAACCGTGCTGTCGCGCGAAGCCCTGCAGAAGCGGTTCGGGGGCCGCACGCACGGGCGCATCAGCCCTTCCCGGCAGGGCTTCGTGATGATCTTCCTCAACCACGAACACCCCGGCCGCCGGTACGAGGGGTGGACCGGCACCCACGTACAGGTGCTGGGCGAAGGGGGCGACAACGGCACGGACCAACGGATGGCCCGCGGGAACGCCTCCATCCTGAACCACCGGGAGGAGGGGCGGACGCTGCACCTGTTCGTCCCCGAGGCGCAGCAGGTGCGCTACGTAGGCGAGTTCGCGGTGGACGAGGCCCTGCCCTGGGTCCGCACGCGGATCGAGGAGGCCCCCACGCTGCGCTCCGGCAGCGGCCGCCTCGCACTGGTCTTCCGCCTGCTGCCCGTGGGCAAAGCGCCGTCCGGTCTGCCCGCCGCGCGCGGCCCGGTCACCCGGACCACGCGACTGAGCATTCCCGCGATGCCCGCGCGCCTGGGGCTGGACGAGCGCGAGCAGGCAGCCGCGTCGCTCCTGCGCGCCTATGCGGAGCATCAGGCACGCACCCGCACGCCGAGCCCGGGTTTCACGGGGTTGCACATCACGCTGCCGGAGAACCTGGCCCCGTTGGAGGTCGACCTGTTCGACGAGGTGAACCGCGAACTCGTCATTGCCGCACCGAGCATGGCGGACACGGAGATGTACTTGAGTCTGGGTGAACTGCTCGACCTCGAAAGGCACTTCGAGAGCGCGCCCCGCATGGTCGCGCTGCTGCCCGCCCGCCCGGAGGGGCGGCGGATCAAGTGGTTCAACGAGCACGGGATCACGGTGACCTGGCCCGAGAACGGCGGGTTCGTCCGCCGCGATCCGTCGTAGGAGCGGCGGCGTCACGGCGGGGGCGGATCGGGGCTGCCTCGGTGCCGCCCGCGGGCGGCACCGGGTGCCGGGCCGGCAGCAGGCCGCCGGTGCCGACCTGTCGACTGCCGGGGACCGGCCCCCGGCCGCTGCGGCGGGCCGAACAGGCCGGACAGGCCACCATGCGTCACTTGATTGTGGTATACTTCTTATTGTCGGTCCGGGTTGGCGCCCGCTCCGGCCGCTCGATCCGACCAGAGGGAGATCCATGTCCGCACCCCTTCCGGACCGGCATGTGTCCGGGCCGCCGGGCCCGACAGTCTTCACGATCGTCCGGGCCGCCTTCGACGGGGCCTCGATCCCCCACCGAGTCGACGGGCAGCCCAGCATCGACTACCAGGCGGTGATCGTCGAGCTTGAGAACCTGGTCCGTCCCGGCACCGACGACGTCCCCGAGATCTGGGTCACCGACAACAACTCCTCGATGCGGTACGGCGAGAACGACTTCCACGGCCTGTGGGCGGTTCTCTACCAGTCCTACGAGGAGGGTGAGGACGTGTTCAAGTCCTCCGGCTTCGGCGAGACCGGCGACGGCCCCACCCGCCTCTACGCGGACCTGGCCGCTCTGATCACCGTGGTGTCGGAACTCCGCAGCCGCACCGCCTGACACCCGCCGGGGTCGCCTCCGGGCGGCCCCGGCCCACCACCCGCCAGCAACGAGGGGCCCGCATGCAGCACACCGACATCCGCCTCAGCCGGACCGACCCCGTCACCGGCGCGAGGGAGGCGGCCGACTGGGGCCGCGAGTTCACCGAGATCGACGGCGTGGTCCTGGTGGTGAGGCACACCTACCGCGCCGCCACCCGGCACCAGTTCTGGCGCGCGGAGGCCTACACCGATCACCTGGACTCTGCTGCCTATCGGGAGTGGGCGCAGGCCGGCCATGCCTTCGGCTTCGTACACGTGCGGCGCGAGCTGCTGCTGCGCCAGATCGCCAACCTGGTGGACACCGAGGAGTGGGCCGCCAAGCGCGCCGCCTGGCTGGTCGTCCCCCGCGAACCGCGGTGGTGGGGAACCTACCGCGCCATCAGCCGGGGTCCCCGCCGGTGGTGGCTGGTGCCGAACTCCCCGAGCCGCGACACCGAACTCGGGCCGTTCCCCAGCCGCACCGCCGCCCTCGCCGCCCGCCCCTGACTCCCTATCACCTGGAGGACCGCCATGCCGTATTCGCAGCCCCTCTTCCCCGCCCTCGCCGACGCCTTGGCCCGCCACGTCACCACCGGCGCCCGCCGCACCCGGACCGACCTGCCGGGTGGGTACGCGGTCGCGGCCGGCTTCGGTCCGAACGGGCCCGCAGGCGACCTCCGGGTCGCCGTGCTCGCGCCCTCGCCTCAAGGGCAGACCCGGATCTGCAACGCCCGCTTCTCACCCGGCACAGCGCTGACCGCCGCCACGCGCCTGCTGGCCCGCGCCGTCCGCGAAGCGCCTGCCGTCCCCTGCGGCCCGACCGTCCGCCCCGCGCCCGCGGACGTGGCCGCGCACCTGACGATCGGCGCACCGGAGCAGCCGCCCGGAGAACCGGGCCTGTTGGTCGGGTACGGGCATGCGACCGGATGGCTGTGCGACGGCCGGTTGGGCGTCACGCTGGGCAGCGCGGCGTCGGGCAGCAGCATCACCTTCTCGGGGCCGTGGGACGCCGTGGCCGTGGCCGCAATGGTCGACTGCGCGCTGCTGGAGCTCACCGATGGGCAGGCCCTGGCCGCCGAGGTCTCCGCACTCCTGCCGGCGCGCTGGAACCGGGTGCTGCACGACCAGTGGCACCCGGCGGCGGCCGTCGCGCTGCCCCGCCACTCCCCCGGCCCGGACGATCCGCTCGGCCGGGTGTTCTCCCGGGAGCTCATGGCCGCGGGCAGGGATCTCCTGGCCCGCTGGCCCGACCTGGAGATGCAGCCCTTCCTTTCCGACGAGGGCGCGGCGGTGGCGCTGCGGATCACACTCCGCGAGGCTCAGGTGCCGGCGCTGGTCAAGTTCGCCCGGCTGGTTCCGCCGCGCGCGGGGGAGCCGCCGATTACCGTGCTGGAGTCCGAGTACGTTCCGCCGGCCGTGCGGGCAGCCCGCCGGGCGTCGCTCGCAGGCGGGAGGCAGTAGCGCCACGCGGATTCGAACACTATTTGTGGTATGCTTATTTCTGTCGGCAGGGGTTGGCGCCCCTCCGGCCACTCGATCCACCTACCCGAAGGAGCTTCCCGTGCCCGTCACCCCGGAGCCGTTCGACCGTGAGCACTGCACGGCCTGCGGCTCGACCATGCTGGAGGACGTCCACGACCTCGACCTCTCGGAATGCTGCGACGCGCCCGTCTGCGCCGGACCCCGACTGGTCGACTTCCGCACCCCCTACCACTACCGGCCCGGCCCGTGCTGCGAGAGCGACTCCCGGTACCGACCCGCGCTGACGAAGGTCCTCGACGACGCCGGGATCAACCACCACGGCATCAGGGTCGCGGACTTCCCGCACGACGTGCAGAACGCCCTCGACCTGCTGTTGCCGCAGCACATCACTCGCGAGGACCTGCGTGGGGCCGTCGCGGCGCTGCGCCGGGGCGGTTGGCGCTGCCGCCCGGAGCGGATCGACGCCCACCGGGCCCGGACGGTCGTCCGGATCGCGGTAGGCCCGGAGCGCAGCGGCCCGGAGCGGTCGGCCCTGCTCGCAGAGGCGGACCGGGTGCTCCAGCTCGCCGGATTCTGCCCGCTCCGGTACGTGCAGACCGAAGTGGCGTTCTGGGGCTACACCTCCAGCCAGATGTTCGACGACGAGACCGGGTCGGTGTACGTGGGCGCGCACGGCCCCGAAGGGGTCGGCTCCGCCGAGGCCGCCGAGGAGTCCGAGGCGATGCAGCAGGCCCTGCGCGAGGCCGGATGGACGGTCCAACCGGCGCTCAACCACTCCTTCCACGCCTTCGCACCTCTGCCGCCCGCTGCCTAATCAGCCCCGGCCCTCCGGGTACGCGACCGCCGCGCCCGGGGGGACCGGATCACCCCAAGGAGCCCAGCCGCCATGGCTGTTTCACTCAAGCTGAACGAGAAGTACCGTCGCACCGCGCGCTTCTGGCGGGCCGTCCAGGACGAGCCGGACGGCCCGCTCTCCCCTCCCGCCCTGGAGGTGGCGGGCGCCTTCGTCTTCACCTACGTCCAAGGGAACACGCTGGTCGTCAGCGTCGACCTGGACACCGTGCACAAGGGCCTGGTCGAGCACCCCGCCACCGCCGCGCGGGTCCCGCTGCACATCACGGTCAACGGCACCACGGTGTTCTACGAGCCCTCAGAACGCTCCGGCCACACCGCGTGGCGCGTCGTCGACCCCGACCACGGGATCACCCTGTTCGCCGACGACGAGACCAGCATGGCGCAGCGCCTGGCCGACAGGAGCGGGGGACTGCTCCAATTCCGCCGGGCCGGCCGCACCGAGTGGCACAGCCTGCGCGTGCCGGCCGCCGGGCCGCCCCGGGTCCGGCGGTGGCGGGCGGCAGCCGGGTGGGTGCGGCGGCTCACCCTCCGGTGCGGGGTCGGTCGGTGGCTGCGGTGAAGGGCTTCCGGCAGGACCTGCTGCCGCTGGAGCTGCGGGAGTTCCCGACGTCGTCGCCCTGGTGCCAGCGGTGGAACGGGCGGCGGCATGCGTGGCGGCACGTGAGCGAGGGCGGGTTCGACGCCCGGCGCTACGTCGTCGGGGCGGTGTCGGAGGAGGAGGCCAAGGCGTTCGTGGTGCGGCACCACTACTCGGGATCGTACCCGGTGGCGGTCCGGCGTCTGGGGCTGTTCGACGTGTCCGAGGGGGATCGGGTGCTGGCGGGGGTGGCGGTGTTCGGCGTGCCGGCCGGGCCGCGGGTGCTGACGCACGCGCTGCCGGAGTTGCGTCCGACGTCGGAGGCGCTCGAACTGGCAAGGTTCGTACTGCACACGAATTGCCCTGGGAACTCGGAGAGCTGGTTCCTGGCCCGGTGCTTCGAGGACCTGCGCGCCGCGGGCGTGCAGGGGGTGGTGTCGTTCGCGGACCCGGTGCCGCGGCGCGGCGCCGACGGCCGCCTGGTGGCGGTAGGGCACGTCGGGACGATCTACCAGGCGACGAACGCGCTGTACACGGGCCGGGCGACCCCGCGGACGCTCAAGATCCTTCCCGACGGCCAGGTGCTGAGCGAGCGAGCCGTGCAGAAGGTGCGGCGGCAGGAGCAGGGTCACCGGTACGCGGAGCGGATCCTGTGCTCGTTCGGGGCGCAGCCGCTTCGGGCCGGCGACGACCCGGCGCTGTGGCTGCGGCAGGCCTTGGCGGAGGCCGGGGTGCGTACCCTTCGGCACCGCGGCGCGCACCGGTACGTCTTCCGCCTGCCGGCCCGGCGGCGGGAGCGGGAGGCGATCCGGCTGGGCGTCCAGCTCGATCCGCGCTACCCGAAGGTCCCGGATCCCGATCCGTGGGCTCCCCCCGGGCACTTCAGGGCCACAAATGCTCTCTAATTGTGGTATGCTTATTTCTGTCGGTAGGGGTTGGCGCCCCTCCGCCACTCGATCCCCGATCCCCGAGGAGCATCATGAACACGTCACAGCGAGACGCCGATCGGCTCTGGCTCGCGCTGGATCTCGCACAGATCCCCGGCCGCGTCATCCACACGGGCAGCGGCGTGTACACCGTCGAGGTCCCCATTGAACTGGGCGGCATCTCCATGACCCTGGAGATGACCGCCGACCCGCGCGGGCTGCTGTGGCAGTTCCTGGACGCGAACGGGCCCTTGTTCGGGGCCACGCGCTCGAACCTGACGCCGGACGCGGTCCCCGCCTGGGTGCTCACCATGCTCTCCCACCTGGGCGGCCGCCTGGACGAGCCCTACTTCAAGGTGGGCGACCGGGTAGTGGTCGGCCCGCCGGACTCCCGGCAGTGCATCACGGTGCAGCAGGTCGTCGAGATCTCGGGCGAGCACCACCTGGTGGGCGACGCCGACGCCCGCCAGTGGCCCGCCTCCGCAGCCGTGCACGCCGTGCAGCCCCCCGCCCGACGCGCCGCCCAGTAGGTCGGCTGACGCCCGCCCGGTCCGCGCATCCCGTGCGGGCCGGGCAGCACCCCGCTTCCTTCCCTTCTTCAGCTTCGAGGTTCCGATGCCCCCCTCTCTTGCCCCCGCCGAACGCTTCGCCATCCACGACGAGGCCACCGGCGAGTTCTTCTACTACGTGCCGTTCGATCTGGTGCGCAACAGCAGCTACCGCGACGGTTTCGCCCTGGAGGCCGACGGCCTGCCCATGGAGCGGCTGTCCTCGGGGAGCAACTGGTGGCGCTGCCCGGTCCGGGCGAACACCCTCACCGCGAGCTGGACGCCTGCCCCGGCGGTCACCGGCTACCGGCTCCACGACCCCGCCACCGAGTCGCAGGCGTTCCCCGCCAGCCTGCTGCCCGAGCAGTGGTACGAGCTGCGCACCAAGTACCGCGACGCCGCCGACGACCTCTACGAGCCGGTGACGGAGGGGCGGCCGCGTGAGTCGGAGCCCCTGCCCGGCGGGCCGTGGCGCGTCCTGGAGGGCCAGGCCCCGCCGGTCGACGGCGACGACCGCTGGATCGTCAACCTGCCGCAGGCCCTGGCCCACCACCCCGAGTTCCGCTGGTGGCTGCCCGGCAAGCTCACCGGCCTGCGGAACGCCGTGGCGAAGGCCGTCCGCACGCTCCCCAACGTCGCCGACGTCCACTGGTACAACGACCCCGGCCCGGTACGGGTAGTCCTCATGCTTCCCTTCGAGCGGCCGCTCACCCGGGAGCGGACCCACAGCCCCACGACCGGGCGCAAGCTGCGCCGCCCCGTGAGCGAGGAGGTCACGGCCCGGATCCACCTGAACCTCCCCATCCCGGACGCGGTCACCGGCGAGAACTACGAGAAGGCGCTGATCGCCTGGCAGGAGGAGATCGGCTACTGGACCGGCGTGATCATGCAGCACGCGCAGGTCTCCGCCTGCAACACCTGCGGAGGCCACGGCTACGTGCCCACCGACCCGACCCCGCACGCCGAAGCCCCCAGCCCCCGCCGGGACCACTGATCCCCGGGTGGGGGGGCCGTGCCCGAGCGGCCCCCCACCCGCCCGCCCACCGTCCGCGCACCCGACCGGAGGCCACCGTGCCCAGCTCCCCCGACTTCGCCGGCCGCACCATCCCGGCCTTCCCCCGCTCACACAGCAACCTGGCGCTGATCAGCACCGAGACGGGAGCCGAGATCATGCCCGGCATGCAGATCCCCGAGCCGTACGGCAGGGGAACGGTGACCTACCTCGGCGCCACCGTCCGGGTCGTCGAAGCTGCCGGCCCCGGGCAGCGGACGGTGCGCGTGCCCGGCCGCGTCGCCGTCGTGCGCTACGCCGATCCCGAGACGGACTGGACCTACCTGCCGGCCCAACTCGGCGCGCAGTACTTCGAGAGGCCGGAACGGCCCCCTCGGCCCGCGGCCGACGGCACGGCCTCGCACACCGACACGACCCGTTGAGAGGAAAGGCGATGGCGAACCTGACCGAACCGCCGCCGCGGGAGACGACGTTCTACCTCGGCGTCCCGCCGAGCTGGGCTCCGCGCAGCTCCGTACCGGTGATGCTGTCGGCCAACGCCCTGATGAACTACCGCCTGGGGGGCGAGCGTTCGCCGGTCGCCCGGTCCCGCTATGCCGTGGACAGCGGGGGGTTCTCGCAGGTGGGCAAGCACGGGGACTACCTGCTGGATCCGGATGCCTGGGGCGGGATGGTGTACAGGATCATGGACCGTTTCGGCGCCCCGCCGGATTTCGTCTCCGTCCAGGACTTCATGACGGAGCCCCAGATCATCGCCCGCACCGGCTGGACGCTGGAACTGCACCAGGAGTTCACGGTCGACTCGTACCTGTACCTGACACGGGAGTTCGAGCACGCGCCGTGGCTGCCGGTGCTCCAGGGGCAGAAGGTGGAGGACTACCTGACGCACTGCGCGATGTACGCGGCGGCCGGCGTCGACCTGGCGGAACTGCCGCTGGTGGGCGTGGGCTCGGTGTGCAGGCGGCAGGGCACCCGCGAGACCGGGCACATTCTGGCCGCGCTCGCGGGACGCTCCCTGAAATTGCACGGATTCGGGATCAAGGCGGATTGCCTGCGGAAGTACGGCCACCTCCTGGCCAGTGCGGACACGCTCGCCTGGTCCTCCGGCGCGCGTCACCGCCAGGAACGCCTGGCCGGCTACTCGCACCGGGCCGCGGACTGCCGCAACTGCATGCGCTACGCCCTGCACTGGCGCGAGGGGGTGGTGGACGCGCTCAGGGCAACACAGCAGTTGACCCTGGCCTTCTAGCCACACTCTCATTCGACACGCAATTGTGGTATACTTGTTTTTGTCGGCAGGGGTTGGCGCCCCTCCCCCACTCGATCCCCCGCCCCCGAAAGGCCGTCCGATGACGCCCGAAGACCACTCCCGCGCCCGTCGGCGATGCGTCCTGTTCGAGGGGGGATGAGCGTGGCACGCCGAGCCATCCCCGGGCAGGGCGCCTTCGACCTGGTCGAACTGCGCACCGAAGTGCCGGACCTGGCGTCGTACGACGTCATCCTCATGAACGTCAGCGGGGGCAAGGACAGTCAGGCCGCCCTCGCCGAGCTGGTGCTGCACGCCACCGCCGCCAGCGTCATGGACCGGATCGTGGTGGTCCACGCCGACCTCGGCATGGTCGAGTGGCCCGGGGTGCGGGAGCTCGCCGCCGAGCACGCCGCGCACTACGGCCTGCGGTTCGAGGTGGTCCGACGCGAGGGCTCCAGCCTGGTCGAGCGGGTCGAGGAACGCGGCATGTGGCCGTCGGCGGACAACCGGTGGTGCACCTCCGACTTCAAACGCGGCCCGATCCGCAAATTGATCACCCGGCTGGTCCGCGAACTGCGGGCCGCCGGCCATGTCGGCCCGGTGCGGATCCTCAACGTCATGGGTCTGCGGGCGGACGAGAGTGCGGCCCGCCGCAAGCTCGCCGGCTTCGCCCACGACGGCTCCAAGACCTGCCCGTGCCCGGAGTGCCAGCGGCGGCGGAAGGCCACCGAGGCCGCCAAGGCCGCAGGGATCACGACGAAGAAGATCCCGGCCAGGGACCGGATGCAGCACGGGGCGTCGAACACCCTGCGGTGGGTGGACACCTGGCTGCCGATCCACTCGTGGTCCACCGCGGACGTGTGGACGGCGATCTTCGCAGCCGGCACCCGCCCGCATCCGGCCTATGCGGCCGGAATGCCTAGATTGTCCTGTGTTTTCTGCGTTTTGGCCTCGCGCGCGGCGCTGGTGCGGGCCGCGCAGCTGCAGCCGGCCCTGGCCGCGCGGTACCTGCTGGCAGAGCAGATGACGGGACATCGGTTCCGGCTGGACGTGAGCATGGCGGAGATTGTCGCGGAAGCCGCAGCCACGCCCGCCCCGGCGGCGGGAACCCTCGTGGCCTGCTGGGAGGGCTGAACGGCCCGGCCGGGCCGCCCGTGCCGCGACGTCGCCTCCGCCCGGGCCCCGTCGCGGCACGGGCGGGGGCGGGCGCTGCGGCCGGTTCGGCAGGGTTCCGCCCGGCCGAACCGGCCGACCATCTTTGAACTTCAAATGTGGTATTCTTGTTTCCGTCAGCATGGCTGGCCCGCCTCGGTGTTGGCGCACCACGGCGGCACTCGACCACCACCCACGACCACCCAGGAGCAGCCATGTCCGTCACCGCGCCGGAGAAGCCCGTCGCCGGCCTCCGCATCACTTCCTACGCGCCCACCCTGCTGGTCCTCAAGGCCGTGGTGGTCCACCCCTGGGGCAAGGAGGAGTTCGCCCTGGCGATGCCCACCGCCCCGCAGGGGAACTCGGCCTGGCAGTGCGCCCGTATCGCCCTCTACCTGGACGCACTGAACCGCGAGACGATCGCGCCGGGCGCGGCCGGGCTGAGCAGCTTCCTGCGCTCCGACCCCGGCGCGCCGGTCCTCACCTGGGACTACCCGTTCGAGGCGCAGAACGACGAGCGGGTCGAGTGCCTGCTGAACCTGGTCCTCAAGCCCGGCTCCGAGGGCGATCCGCCGGGGATGTCGCTGGCCGTCGTCGAGCGGGAACCGGGACCGGCCGGGTTCTACCGGCGGCGCTTCTGGGGCAGCGCGCGGGAGATCGCCGACGAGGCCGCGAAGGAGATCGAGGGCGAGGCGGGCCGCCTCGCCTCGCTGGCGGGCCGCTTCGACTCCCGCCAGATGGCCAGCCTGGCCGAGGAAGCCAGCGACCTGGCGCGCCGGATCGAGCCGGTGCGCCAGGCGCTGCGGATCGCGGGCCAGCGGGCGGGTCGCTCCCGGGCGCAGGCCGCGAGCAACGGCACGGCCGTGGAACCGGAGCAGCGCAGGACCGTCCTGCTGCCCCAGGAGGAATCGGTGGTCCTGACCGGGACCGTCGTCCACGTCGCGAAGCCGGTGGAGGACGAGGGCGAGACGGTCGGGCGCCTGGTCCTGGATCCCGACGCGGACCACCGGCGACGCCTCGCCCCCGTCATCGGCCCGCTAACGTGCCGCCTGGCCGGTGCGCTGGTGGAGCAGGTGGACCGTGCCCGGCTGCGCCCCGGCGACCGCGTCACGGTGTGCGGCCGCCTGGAGGTGCGCCACTACCGCGCCTCGGACGACATCCCCCGCTCCGTGTCGGTGTTCGTCGTCGAAGGCTTCGGGTTCGGGGCCTTCCCCGTCCGGCCCTGACCCAGCCGTCTGCCGCCGCGCGCCCGTGCCGCCGATCCGGCGGGGCGGCCGGGCTGCGGCCGCCCCTTCTGCCCCTTCACCCCGTTCCGATTCCGAGGAGTTCCGATGTCCTTCCCCCTCTCCCCCGCAGGCCAGTCGTACGCACGGCCCGACGCCGCGGAGGTCGCCCGGGCGCTCGACGCTGCGGATGCCGCGCGCAGCAGCGACGACCCGAGCGGTCACCGGGCGGCCCGCACCGCGTGCGCCATCCTGGCCGCCGCGGTCTGGGACGAGCTGACCGGCTTCGATCCGGAGGCCCCGTTCGACGCCGTGGGCCTGGAGCTCGTGCTGAACGCCTTTGGCGACGTGATGACCACGGGACAGCTGTGGCGTGCCGACGGGAGCGAGTTCGCGATCGTCGACGGCGTCTGGCTGCACGACGTCTGCGACTGGACCTCGCTCCTGACGGGCGACAACGCCTCGACCTGGTCACCGTTGTGTTCGCCGCTGCCGTCGCTCGCGCCCGGGGCCTCCCGCTTCAGGCTCGACCTGGTGCGCGCAGCGCGGGCGGAGTAGCCGGACGGGTCGGGGGGGGGGGGGGGGGGGGGGCCCCCCCCCCCCCCCCCCCCCCAGCGCCCCCCCCCCCCCCCCCCCCCCCCCCACCCCCCCCCGGGGGGTTTTTTTAAAGGC